>JBDHRD010000109.1:0-10857 GCA_039807425.1 Candidatus Contendibacter sp.
TGTTTGCCAGCTTGCAGGTGAACACGCATTTCATCGCCAGTCAAATCCTGACCCCGGCAGCGCACGATCCCGCCCGCGTCGCCACCCTCGCGCAATTCGCAGACATCGCCCAGAGCGAACTCGGCTGACACCCCGCCCGCGGCCACCCAGGCGGTCATGATCGCCGTCGGGGACCATGCGACGCCAAGCGACGCAACCGGCAATGAATCCAGGGTCTGGCGCAGCATCCCGGTGATTTCCTCGACGCCCCGAGGGCTGGCGCTATCCACCGCCAGCCAGCCGGCTGCCGGGTCCAGATAACCATAGCCGAGCCGGCTGCGCGTCAGGGCGCGGGGCAACAGGTCTTGCACGATCTGGTCGCGCAGCTCCTGCTTTTCGCGGCGGCGCACCATCCGCCCCTGCTGGTCCTCGATCGCGGCGATGCGCTCGGCCAGCGCTTGGTTGACCACCTGCGCCGGCAACACTTTTTCTTCGGTTTTCAGACACAACAACAGGCGGCCATTCGCACCATGCACCAGGTCCACCGCCTTGCGTCCCAAGGGCGGCGTCCAGCCAGCGACACTAGGCTGATGGTTAGGGCATGGCTGAAAAGCGTATCGTTCCAACCGAGCCGCCAGCACTTCGGCAGTGAAGGGAAATGGCTCGACCAACCGCAATAGCGTCAGATTCTTAAACCACATCGTCGTCATCCGTTTCCGAGGGGGCAGGCATTATCGGCCAGTTGCCCTTTTATCGCCAAGATTCCCGATCCAATCGGCTACAATCCCCATGATCTAGAATATATCACGTTACCTTGCATATATTGCGCCGCAACAAAAACCGTGCTATGTTGCAACGCAACAATTCCAGCCATCCTTGATAATCTTTTTATGGAGTGACCGAATCATGACCAACGATGCAATGGCCAAAATGTCCGATCAGTACCAGAAGTTCCTGGCGCCGGTGGTCAAGGCCAACAAACTGGCCGCCGCCAATCTGGAAACCCTGGTCAACTTCCAGATGAACGCGCTGCAAGCCTATGTGGACATGGCGATCAACCGGATGAAGGCGGCCGCCGACATCAACGATCCGGCCAGCCTGCAAGCCTTCATGACCGGCCAGGCTGAGGCCATCACCAGCCTGCACCAGAAGCTGATGGAAGATAGCAAGGTGCTGGCCGACCTGACGGCACGCTTCAAGGCCGAATTCGACAAACTGGTCCAGGACAGCCTGTCCGCCGTCAAGTAACCCTCCTCACGGCGCGGTTCGGGCGATCCCGCCTCCAGCCGAACCGCGCATCCGCCCAGGCCGGACCCCGTGTTCGGCCTTACGCGTTTCGCCCGGCGATCCAGCGCAGCCTCCGTGCGATGCTTTTGTTATCATTCCCACCGTTTCATCCCGAATCGCCACCGTCGTTCTTCCCCGATGCCACGAACCCGCATCGTCGTCGGCTTATCCGGCGGCGTGGATTCTTCGGTCGCTGCCCTGCTGCTGGTCGAGCAAGGCCATGACGTGCATGGCGTGTTCATGAAAAACTGGGAGGACGCCCAGGACACCGGCTATTGCGCCGCCGCCGAAGATCTGGAAGATGCGCGGGCAGTGTGCGAAACGCTCGGCATTCCGCTGCACACGGTCAATTTCACGGCCGAATACCGCGACCGGGTGTTTCGCTATTTTCTGGACGAATATCGCGCCGGGCGGACGCCGAACCCGGACGTACTGTGCAATACGGAAATCAAGTTTAAAGCGTTCCTCGACCACGCCCGGCGGTTGGGCGCCGACCGCATTGCCACCGGCCATTACGCCCGCAGCGTGGAACAGAACGGGCGGTTGCTGCTGCTCAAGGGTCGTGATCCCGGCAAAGATCAGAGTTATTTCCTGCACGGTCTCAGCCAGGCGCAACTGACCAGCGCGCTGTTTCCCATCGGCGAGTTCCGCAAGTCCCAGGTGCGGGAACGGGCCGCCGCCATTGGCCTGGTCACCCACGATAAAAAGGACAGCACCGGCATCTGCTTCATCGGCGAGCGCCGGTTTCGTGACTTCCTGAACCGCTATCTGCCCGCCCAGCCTGGCCCGATCCAGACACCGGAAGGCGAAACGCTCGGCGAACACGCCGGCCTGATGTTCCACACCATCGGCCAGCGCCAGGGACTGGGCATCGGCGGCCGCCGGGAGGGCAGCGGCGAACCCTGGTACGTCGCCGGCAAGGAGCTGGAACGCAATGCGCTGATCGTAGTGCAGGGCCGCGATCACCCCGCTCTGTTCCACTGCCGGCTGCGCGCCACGGCGCCGCACTGGATCGCCGGCGAACCGCCCGCCGCGCCGTTACTGTGCCGAGCCAAAATTCGCTACCGGCAGCCAGATCAGGACTGCGTGCTGGAATGGCTGGATACCGACGCACTCGAGGTGGTTTTCACCGAACCCCAGCGGGCCGTTGCGCCGGGCCAGTCGGTCGTTTTTTATCGCGACGAAGTCTGTCTGGGTGGCGGAATCATCGCCGCCGCCTACGATTGAATTCATCCTCGCCAATCGAACATCCAAATCCCATGCCCCAAACCGACCACGACCGCGCCATCGCCCTCGCTGGAGTCCTGCAAGCTATCGATCTCGTCCGCAACATTGCTCAGCGCGGTCAGGCGAGCACGGACGATACCGAAACCTGCCTGAATAGCCTGCTCCAGATCGATGCCGCCAGCAGCACCGCCATCTACGGCGGCGTCGCCCGGCTGCGCACCGGGCTGCGCCTGCTGGAACAGCAACTCGAACAACCACGGGACATGGAATTGACCCGCTACGCGATCACGCTGCTTGGCCTGGAACGCAAGCTCGCCAGGCAGCCTGGACTGCTGGCGACCCTCCGCGCCGGCATCGAGGAGGTGATCCGCAACCTGCCGCATTTTCCGGTCGATCACGACAACACCATCGCCCGCTTCGCTGACCTCTATCTCAACAGCCTCAGCACCCTGAAGCCGCGCATCATGGTCAACGGCGATCCGGTTCACCTGAACAATCCCGATAACGCCAACCGGATTCGGGCGCTGCTGCTGGCCGGCATCCGCGCCGCGATCCTCTGGCGACAGAGCGGCGGCGGACGGCTGACTCTGCTGCTGCGACGCAATCCGCTGCTGCGGGAAACGCGACGGCTGCTGGCGAGTTTGGAATGAAAAGCTACCGCTTCAGTTCTTCCGATACGCTTCCATCACGTTGGGCAATTGCCCGATCTTGTCGAGCACGCGGCTGAGTTGGACCACGTCGGTGATTTCCAGGGTCAATCCCATGCGGGCGATGAAAGTTGCCTTGTCAGTCAGGGTATTGGCGCCCAGCACGTTCACCTGATCGTTGGCCAGGATCGAGGTGATGTCGCGCAACAGGCCGGAACGGTCGTGGGCGATGATCATCACGTCCACTGGATAAGTCGCCGGCGTTTCGCCCCAGCTCACTTCGATAATGCGCTCATGATGCTGGCTGGCCAGCGCCAACAGATTGGCGCAATCCTGCCGGTGGATGGTGACGCCGCGTCCTTGGGTAATGTAGCCGGCAATCGGCTCGAACGGGGCCGGCTGGCAGCAGTGCGCTGGCTGGGTCAGCAACCGTCCGACCCCACGAATTTGCACATCACCCTTGTTGGCGCCTGATTCAGCAGGCCGGGACTTGCGGGTAATAGGCAGGCTTTCACCGGCCACCGGGGCCGCCGGCAACAGGTCCTGAATCCGGGCCACCACCTGCGCCGTGGTTAGAACGCCGTGCCCGAGAGCGGCGAACAGGTCATCCGGCTTGGCAAAATCGAGCTTTTCCGCCACTTTTTCCAGCTTGAGGTGACGGATGCCCAGCCGTTGGAATTCCCGCTCCAAGGCAACGCGACCGGCAGCGATGCTCTTGTCCTGATCCTGCTGGATGAACCACTGGCGGATCTTGGCCCGCGCCCGGTTGGTCCTGACATAGCCCAGATGCGGGCTGAGCCAGTCGCGGCTGGGGTTGCCGACCTTGGCGGTCAGCACCTCCACCTGCTCGCCGTTCTTGAGTTCGTACGTCAGCGGTACGATACGGCCGTTGACCTTGGCGCCCCGGCAGCGATGGCCGACCTCGGTGTGAACGTGATAGGCGAAATCCAGCGGGGTGGCGCCCTGCGGCAGTTCGACGATAGCGCCCTTGGGCGTGAGGGCGTAGACCCGATCCTGAAACGCCTCGGCCTTGAAGCGCTCCAGCAGATCCCCCTCGTCGGCCTCATCCTCCCGGTACTCCAGCATTTGCCGCAGCCAGGCGATCTGCTGGTGGGCCGCATCACCGCCCGGCTCCACGCCGCCTTCCTTGTAGAGCCAGTGCGCAGCAACGCCCAGTTCGGCGTGCTGGTGCATGGCGGTGGTGCGGATCTGCACCTCTACCGCCCGGCCTTCCGGCCCGATTACCGCCGTGTGCAGGGACTGATAGCCGTTGGGCTTGGGATGGGCGATATAGTCGTCGAATTCCCGGTGGATATGATTCCAGTGGGCGTGCACCACGCCGAGTGCGGCATAGCAGTCGTTCACCGTGTCCACCAGCACCCGTACCGCCCGCACGTCGAACACCCGCTCGAAGGCCAGATTCTTGCGCTGCATCTTGCGCCAGATGCTATAGATGTGCTTGACCCGGCCGCCGACCTCGGCGTGGATGCCAGCCTGGCACAGGCAGTCGCGCAATTCCTCCATGACCCGGGCGATGTAGCGTTCCCGGTCGGTGCGGCGTTCTTCCAGCGCGGTGGCAATCTGCTTGTACGTGACCGGATCGAGATAGCGCAGCGCTAGATCTTCCATTTCCCACTTGATCCGGCCGATGCCGAGCCGGTTGGCCAAGGGGGTGAAGATATCCAGGGTTTCCTGGGCGACGCGCCGCTGTTCCTCGGCGGGCGCCTGGCCCAACTGACGCAGTGCGTGCAAGCGTATCGCCAGCTTGATCAGCACCACCCGGACGTCCTGGGCCATCGCCAACAGCATCTTGCGCAGGCTTTCCAACTGGCGGCCAGCGTGCTGGCCGCTCTGGTGCAATTCGCCAATGGCATCCAGCTTGACGATGCCGTCCACCAGTTGGGCCACGCCAGTCCCAAACTTTTCTCGCACGGTCGTCCGCTTGATCCGGCCAGCGACCACCGGCTCGTGCAGCAGGGCGGCCGTCACCACCTCGTTATCCATGCGCAGGTCGGCCAGCAAATCGGCGACCACCAGTTCCGGCTCGCCGCCCAGCGCATAGGCCTGCCGCACGCCTTCAATTTGGGCGGGCGACCAAGGGACCTGCAAGGTGTTCAACCATGTGTCGAAATCCGCGCCGGTCAGCGCGGTCTGCCTGGAAGCGACCATGATGCATCCCTGGAAACGATTTGGAATGGAAAACGCCCACCAGCTATCGAGCGGCGACAGCGCGGACAAAACGGGGTTTGGGGCGGACGGATAGAAGGGGCGGGATGGGAAAAGCGCGGTTGGGTGGCTTCACGTCCTCCCCTTTACCGAGGCGCGGGGGAGGACCCGGGTTAGGATAAGGGTGCGGCCTAGTTATTCTTGGCGCCCTGATCCACCCACTTGCGGATGATGGCCAATTCCGCCTCCGTCAGCTTCGTCTTGCCGTGGGGCATCTGAATGGAGGGATCAACGCCGGGACGGCCTTCGATGAGCCGGTTCAGGCTGCTGTTGAGGCTCTGGCCGGGGACGATGACGGGACCCATCTTGGTGCCCTTCATCAGTTCCTCATAGGTGCTCAGCGCCAAACCGCTTTTCTGGTAGCCCTCTTTATCAGGCGCGATGTGGCACTCCAGGCATTTGGCCTTCAGGATCGGAAATACGTCCTTCTGAAAGCTCACCGGCTTGTCGGAACCGCCGCCGCAACCCACCAGCGCGCCTAACCCCAAAACCAACGCGGATGCAAGCAATTGACGAGAATTCATGGGTCGTCCTTTGGATAAGTTGTTTTCGATAAGTTTGGATGATACGACTCTCATCTTATCAAACTACGGCGGTACGGGGATGCCATGACAGCACGAATCGTTGTTCGCACCCCCAACCGGTCAGGATCATCCCTACCTCGGCGGGTGGAACAGTGGTTCTCCCGGATCTTCCATCAGATTCCTCACCAAAAACCATCCTTTTAACGATTCAGCGTATACTAGGCTATTAAAATGCACGGTGCCCGATTCCAGGCTGCAATCGCTGATCCACAAGCGCCAGGCTTGAAGCAACCCCAACCGACATCGCCCGTCAAGCCGTTCGTGGTCCGCAACGCCACCCGCCATCGGGCATGGCCTCAACCGCCAACATAAACAGGATGAACAACGTGACGAGCCCGAAACTCCAACCCGAACTGCAACGCATCGTCGAAGCCCGCCATCATGACCCCTTTGCCGTGCTGGGCCGTCATCCCCAGGATAAAAAGGTCGTGGTGCGCGCCCACCTGCCCTATGCGCAGGAGGTTCATATCGCTGAAGGCAATCTGCCGCTGCAGCGGATTCCCAACACCGATCTGTTTGAATGGCAAGGTAAAATCGAACAGGTGCCGGAACGTTACCGGCTGATCTGGCGCGATTCCGACCACCACGAGCACATTTCCTTCGATCCGTACTGCTTCCCGCCGCAGGTCGGCGATTTCGATCTGTATCTGTTCGGCGAGGGCAAGCACTGGCATGCTTACCGTTTTCTGGGCGCGCATCGGCACGAGACCGATGGCGTCGCCGGCGTGCTATTCGCGGTCTGGGCGCCCAACGCCGAACGGGTCAGCGTGGTCGGCAACTTCAACCGCTGGGACGGCCGGGTCCACCCCATGCGGGTGCGCGGTGGCAGCGGTATCTGGGAACTGTTCGTCCCCAATCTGTGCCCAGGCGATCTGTACAAGTTCGAAATCCGCAACCGCCAAAGCGGGGCGATCTTTTTGAAGTCCGATCCCTACGGCCAGCAATTCGAAATGCGGCCGAGTACCGCCACCATCGTCCCCAAACCCGACGCCTATGCCTGGCGCGATGGCCAGTGGCTGGAGCAGCGCAAAGCGTCCGACTGGCTGCACCAACCGATGTCCATCTACGAAGTTCATCTCGGTTCCTGGCGACGCGGCCCCGAGGGGGAGTTCCTGAACTACCGGGAGGCGGCCAACCAACTGGTGGATTATGTCAAGGAACTGGGCTTCAGCCACATCGAGCTGCTGCCGATCACCGAGCACCCCTTCGATGCCTCCTGGGGTTACCAAACCAGCGGTTACTACGCGCCGACCAGCCGCTTTGGCACCCCGGACGATTTCCGCTACTTCATCGATTACTGCCACCAGCACAACATCGGTGTGATTCTCGACTGGGTGCCGGCGCACTTCCCCAAGGATGTTTCCGGCCTGGCCCGCTTCGACGGCGAACCACTGTACGAACATGCCGACCCGCGCAAGGGCGAGCATCTCGACTGGGGTACGCTGATCTTCAACTATGGCCGCTACGAGGTGAAAAACTTCCTGCTGTCCAGCGCCCTGTACTGGATCGAGGAGTTCCATCTCGACGGCTTGCGGGTGGATGCGGTCGCCTCGATGCTGTATCTGGACTATTCGCGTAAGGAAGGCGAGTGGATTCCCAACAAGTACGGCGGGCGCGAGAACCTGGAAGCCATCGATTTCATGCGCGAGTTGAACACGGTGGTCCACAGCGAGCATCCTGGCGCGATGGTGATCGCCGAGGAATCCACCTCGTGGCCGCAGGTCACCCGGCCCACCTATCTGGGCGGCCTGGGCTTCAGCATGAAATGGAACATGGGCTGGATGAACGACACCCTGCGCTACATGGCGCAGAACCCGGTCCATCGCAAGTACCACCACGACCTGCTGACCTTCAGCATGCTGTATTGCTTCACCGAAAACTTCATGCTGCCGTTTTCACACGATGAAGTGGTGCATGGCAAGGGCTCGATGCTGAACAAGATGCCGGGCGACGAGTGGCAGCGCTTCGCCAACCTGCGGCTGTTGTATCTGTACATGTTCACCCATCCCGGCAAAAAACTGCTGTTCATGGGCACCGAATTCGGTCAGGGCACCGAGTGGAACAGCGCCACCACCCTGGACTGGTACGTGCTCCAGTACGGTTTTCATCAGGGGATGCAGCAACTGGTCAAGGATTTGAACCGGCTCTATCACGGCAGCCCGGAGTTACACCATTACGAATTCGAATGGCAGGGCTTCTCCTGGATCAATTGCCACGATGCCGATCAATCCATCCTGAGCTACCTGCGCAAGAAGGGCGATGACTTCCTGGCGGTCGTGGTCAACTTCACGCCAGTGCCGCGCCACGACTACCGGATCGGCGTGCCGCGGCCGGGCCGCTACATGGAAATCCTCAATTCCGATTCACACTTCTATGGCGGCAGCGGGGTCGGTAACGGCGGGGTCGAGCTGATCGCCGAGGAACGGCCCTGGATGGAACACCCTTACTCAATCGTCATTACCGTGCCGCCGCTGGGGGGCCTGGTGCTCAAACCGGAACCCCTGCCGGAGCCGGTCGCGGTCGCCGCCATCGAGGAGGAAAAACCGCTAGCCGCCGCGACGCCGAAATCAGCGGCGCCGGCATCCGAAGCCCCGGTCGCCACCAAACCCGCACCAGTCGAAAAGGAAGAGGAATTGGCTCAGCCGGAATAAACGATCGGGTCTGATCCTGCCAACCCACCGAGGCGCGGGTTTCGATCCGCGCATTGGATCGTTTCAAATATAACCACCGGCGATCAGTTCGGAAACGATGAGCCTCTGGATCATCTTGTCCTTCTGGCCAGTCGGCTGATCCATCTTGAGGCGGGCCAGATAAGGCAGAGCCTTGGCGGGCGGCGCCCCCACGGTCATCGCTTTGACCACGGTCTTCATCAGATCGCCCTTGGTCGCCAATCGCAACTTGAGACCCTTGAGCACTCGCGCCAGAATGATTTCCTCTTCAGTGAAGTCGGTGCCCAGCGGGAAATCCGGGCACAGCCCCATCTTCTTGAACTTGCCCAGCCGCGCCTGAATCCGCCCCGGTGTGTTGTGCCGATACCGTTCCGGGATCTCGTAATCCTGGGGAATCTTGCCGGCCCGCTTGGCTTTTTCCAGCAGTTCCGGCTGAAACCGCGAATCGGCGACCTTCAGCAGGGCGGTGATCACCTCCCGGTCGGAACGGCCGCGCAGATCGGCGATGCCATACTCGGTCACCACGATGTCGCGCAAATGGCGCGGGATAGTGATATGGCCGTAGTTCCAGACGATGGTCGAACTCGCGCTCAGTCCGCTCTCGCGGGTGCTGCGCAGCATCAGGATGGAGCGGGCATCCGGCATCTCGTGGGCCATCGCCACGAAGTTGTACTGACCGCCCACGCCGCTGATCACTTGACCGTTTTCCAGACCGTCGGACACCGCCGCGCCCAACAGCGTCACCATGATGGTGGTGTTGATAAACCGGGCGTCCCGCCGCTGCAACAGGGCCAGTTCCTCGTCACCATACAACTGGTTGGTGCGTTTCACCCGGGTCATGCAGATTTGCCGGCTATTGGCCTCAGGCATCGTGCGCAGCGCTTCGTAGAAACTATTCGGCCCCATGAAGAAGCCGCCGTGCATCACGATGCCGCCCTTCAAGTGATGGCCCAGCCCATGGGCGACCACCGCCGCCCAACTGTCCGGCTGGTTCAGATCCGCCGGAACCCGCCCAGCCTCGCCAACGAGCAGTTCGCCATCCGCGTAGCGGACCCAGTCGGCGAAAATCCCGAACTGGCGTAAAAATTCGACTTCTTTTTCGGTCAGGCGGGCCGGAATCACGCTCCGCTCCAGTAACGTCCGGAGGGTGCGCTCGTCCACCACCTCGGTGATCGCCCCTTCGTTGAGCAGGCGTTGCAACGGAACGCTGTCATAGACCCGGCGCCTGAGAATGCCGTCCTGATACAGATACAGGAAGCCGTTGACGAACATCTCGCTGGAACCATACAACCCCTGGGCGAACGGCTCGACGCCGCCAATGCGGCCGATCAGATCGCCGGCATCCTCCACGACCCGTAGATCGGTCAGCATCTGCTGGTAGAGGGGGTTCTGCCGGTACCGCAATTGACAGAAATAGACGATGGCGTCGCTCAGGCAACCGATCCCAATTTGCAGGGTGCCGCCATCACGGATCAGGGTGCTGGCTCGCAGTCCCAACAGGTAGTCGGCATTTTCCACCGGCATGTTGGGCGCGCCGAATTGCTGAAAATCGTAGCGGGGATGATCGAGTACCAGATCGAAGGTAGCTGGCCGGACCATGGCGTCGTTGTACATAAAGGGCATTTCCCGATTGACCTGGGCGACCAGGATCAGCCGCCGGCCCTGGCGGCGCACTTCCTCGACCATCGGCATAATATCCAGGGTGATCTCGGGATTGCAGCCCAGGCTCAGCCATCCTTCGCCATCCACTTCGCGCTTGGCGACCTGCTGCGCCCACACGTTGACACCGTTGTCGAGCGCATCCCGGATGACGTGGGTATAGTTGCTGCTGATGTAGTTCTGCTGCTGCATCGGCACGTTCAGGAAGCCGCCCGGCTTCAAAAAGAACTCGGTAATCTCGATGTTGGACGGCACCTGACCCTTGCGTAAATCCAACGCGTACTCCAGATCGGGGTAATTGCCAAACACCCGTTCGACAAACGGCTCCAGAAACCGCTTTTCCAGATCACTGGAGCCCTTGGGGATCTCGACGGTGATCGCGGTGAGAATTTTCAGCCGCAAATCCCGATTCATCTTCGCCCGCCGGTACAGGGCGTTCATCAGCGGATTGGGCTTACCGATTCCCAAGGGGATGCCGATTACGATGTGCTGACCGACTCTAGCGATGATTTCATCGACGCAGCGCTCGACATCCTCAAAATAAGACGGGCTTGGTTGTGGCATGATCCGATCTCTCCC
>JBDHRD010000110.1:0-10725 GCA_039807425.1 Candidatus Contendibacter sp.
CGATGAGCGATTTTCGGGCGGCCGCCCAGTCGGTGCGGAAGACGGCGGATACCTTTAACCAAACCAGTCTGGATTTGAGTGGCATGGCCAAGGCGGGACAGCGGGAGTTACAGCGACTGGGGCAGACCACCGCGCCCGAATTGAACGAGTTGCTGGCGCAGGCTGGCGAGATGGTGACGGCCCTGCGGCAACTGGCCGAACTGCTGGAGCAGAATCCCCGCGCCCTGCTGCTGGGCAAGCCCGGCGGACGGCCCGGGCCGGGGGAGGAATAGGCGAATTACGAATGAGTCAAAGGAGAAAAGAGTGATAAAAAACAAATTCCTGCTTGGAAAAATTCTGCTGGCGCTGCTGGCCTTGTCCGGGGGATGCACGTTGCCGCAGGATCAGTCGCCGCCGGCGCAAAGCTATTTGCTGGAGGTCGGGGCGTTCGCGCCGGCGCCGGCCCGGCGGACCAGTAACAAGACGCTGCTGGTGACCGTGCCCAGGGCGGCGCCAGGATTCGATTCCAATCGCATTGTCTACACCCGGGAACCGCCAAAGCTGGATTTTTATCGGGACAGCGTGTGGAGTGATACGCCAGCCAGGATGTTGCTGCCGATCGTGGTGCGCGCCTTCGAGGCGACGGGCGCGTTCAAGGCGGTGGTATCGCCGCCGGCGCCGGGGCTGGCTAATCTACGGGTGGATGTGGACATCATCCGGCTGCAACAGGAATTCATGGCCAGGCCGAGCCAGGTGCGGCTGATGGCCCGGATCAAGGTCGTGGACATGAAAAGCGGGCACGTGCTGGGGACACAGGTGTTCGAGGCGGTGGAGCCAGCACCCAGCGAAAACGCCAACGGTGCGGTCCGCGCGGCCAATGCGGCGGTGCGGAAGGTACTGGAGCAGATGGTGCGGTTCGCGCTGCGCCATGCTTGAAGAATGGCGACGCTAACTCGGCGTGAGGACGTGGATCTGGCGATTTGCCATGAGGGGCGGGTCTGGCTGTTGGAGTTCAAGTTGGATGAAATCGCCGGCCCGGATTCGGCAATCGAACAGATCCAGGCGCGCGCGGTTATCACCATCGCCACGCAAGCCAGCCCGTGACGCTGGTCGGGATCAACTTCAGCCGGAAACAGCGCAATTACTGCTAGATAGCGCTCCTCTCTGCGTGGTGGAATCGCCCCGGTCGAACCACCCCGGCGCTGCGCGCCACCCCTCCCTGGCCAAGGAGGGGAATTTCCACGACCGGCAGAGGAGCGCTATATCAGCGGTTTTGCCTGGACGCGGGCGTGATCAGCAATTTCTAGCCAACCACACCGCCAAAAAACCTTCGCACCAGCGATCCAGCGCAGCGTCGTGGCGGGCGTGATGAGCCCGTTGTTCGGCGGCGGACTGGGCGCCGGGCGCTGTCAATTCTCTTGCCCCTTCCGTCAGCCAGTGAGTCAGAATGGTCTGATCCACTTCCGGGTGGAACTGCACGCCGAAGACGTTGGCGCCGTACCGGTAAGCCTGATGCGGAAACCGTTCGCCGCTGGCGAGCAGCTCCGCGCCGGCGGGTAACTCAAAACCTTCGTGGTGCCAGTGGTAGACGTGCAGTGGGGCGTCAAATGTCGCTTGGCCGACGGCGGTCGGCTGGACCGCGAAATAACCGATTTCGGCCAGTCCCGCCGGATGCGGCTGGACCGTCGCGCCCAAGGCCCGCGCCAGCAATTGCGCGCCCAGGCAGATGCCGAGGAACGGTCGGCCGGAGTCGAGTGCTTGGGAAATCCACTCCAGTTGCGCCCGGATGCCGGGCAGCTTGCCGTCATCGTTGGCGCTCATCGGCCCGCCGAACACCACCGCCCCAGCGTAGCCATTCATGCCGGTGGGTAACGGTTGACCGGCTAGCGGATAGCAATAGTCGAGTGCGTAGCCACGTTCCCGCAACTTGCGGCCGCACCGGCCAGCGCTGGCGTCGGGCGTTTGCATGACCAGCAGCAGGCGCGACGGTTCGCGCGTCATGAATCGCTGTCCCCGCCGCTGGCGTCGAGGCTTGCCCCGGTCATCCGCCGATAATCCTTGAGAGTTTCGGCGATCAGAAAGGCCAGTTCCAGGCTTTGCGAAGCATTCAGACGCGGATCGCAGAGCGTATGATAGCGGTCGGCCAGGCCCTGCTCGGTGATCGCCTGCGCCCCGCCCAGACATTCCGTGACATCCTGCCCGGTCAATTCAAAATGCACCCCACCCGGAATGCCGCCCTCGGTACGGTGGATCGCGAAGAATTGCCGCACTTCATCGAGGATGCGAGCGAATGGACGGGTTTTATAGCCGGTGCTGGTTGCCAGGGTGTTGCCGTGCATCGGATCGCAGGACCAGATCACGCGCCGGCCTTCGCGTTGCACCGCCCGAATCAGCGGCGGCAGGGCGGTGGCGATTTGGTCCGCGCCCATCCGGCTGATCAGGGTCAGCCGGCCCGGCTGATTGTCGGGGTTGAGCGCATCCAGCAGGCGCAGTAACGTATCGGGATCGGCGGTCGGCCCCAGCTTCAGGCCAATCGGATTGGCAATGCCGCGCAGGAATTCGACATGGGCGCCGTCCAGTTGCCGGGTGCGCTCGCCGATCCACAGAAAATGCGCCGAACCATCGTACCACTCGCCGGTTTGCGGATCGCGCCGGGTCAGCGCCTGCTCGTAGCCCAGCAACAGCGCCTCGTGCGAGGTGTAGAAATTCACTTGCCGCACTTGCGGGTCGGCGACGGCGTCCAGCCCGCAGGCGCGCATGAACGCCAGCGTTTCGCTGATGCGGTTGGCGAGATCGCGGTAGCGCGCGCCCTGGGGGCTGGCGCGCAGGAACTCCAGATTCCACTGCTGGACCCGGTGCAAATCGGCGAAACCGCCCTGGGCCAGCGCCCGCAACAGGTTCAGCGTGGCCGCCGACTGCGAGTAGGCGCGCAATTGTCGGCGCGGGTCGGGCCGGCGAGCCTCGGTGGTGAAGTCGAGATCGTTAACGATGTCGCCCCGATAGCTGGGCAGGGTCGCGCCGTTGCGAGTTTCGGTGGGTGAACTGCGCGGCTTGGCGAACTGGCCGGCCATCCGCCCGACCTTGACCACCGGACAGGCGGCGGCGAAGGTCAGGATGACCGCCATTTGCAGCAGGACGCGGAAGGTGTCGGTGATGGCGCGTTCGTTGAAATCGGCGAAGCTTTCGGCGCAGTCACCGCCTTGCAGCAGGAACGCCCGCCCGGCGGCCACTTCGGCCAGGCGCTGGCGCAGGGTGCGGATTTCGCCGGCGAACACGAGGGGCAACGAGGTGGCCAGCCGCTCCTCGACCTCGGCCAATGTTGGCGCGTCGTCGTAAGCCGGCAGTTGCGCCGCCGGGCGTCGCCGCCAACTGGCGGGGATCCAGGGAGCTTGGGGGTGTGACAGGGATTGAGGCATCGGGTTATCCGAAAGTTGCGTATGATTCGCGCCGGCCATGCTGGTCTGAATCGTAGAATAACCGAAGTGGACGGGTCATGACTCCCGCTGATTTCATCGCGGCCTGGCGCGCAGCCGTTTTTTCTCGATCTGTGCGAACTGCTGGGGGTCGGCAAGCCGAACGACCCGGAGCATTACTGCTTCGAGCACGGCGCGGCGCGACGCGGACCGGCGCCGGGCGCGGCTGGGCGGACGTGTGGAAGCGGGGTTGGTTCGCCTGGGAGAACAAGGCGCCGGGTGGCGAGTTGGCGGTGGCGCTCGGGAACGGGCCGGGGCAGGGCGGTGAGGGGGTTGTGCGATACGCCCGATCCATCCAAACGAGAGGAAAATTTATGCTGCAAGTCAACCTTCATGAAGCCAGGACGCGGCTATCGCAACTGGTTCAGGCCGCGCTCGATGGTGAGGATGTCCGCATTGCTCGCGTTGGTAAGCCCGCCGTGCGCCTGGTGCCGGTGGTGGACACAGCCGTTAAAACCACGGGATACGGCAGTCTCGCGCTACTCCCGACGCCTTGGACACCGCATTCGATCCCGACGTGGAAAAAACGGTGGCGGCCTTGTTTCAGAACGGTCGGGAGGCGGGTTCATCCCCATGAGATTACTGCTGGATACCCATATAGCGTTGTGGTGGTTATCCGCCCATCCCAGGCTGGATGCTTCAGCTCGCCAAATGATTGCCGAGGCCGAATGCTGGTTGAGCGCGGTTTCCGTCTGGGAAGTGGCGATCAAGTTCCGACTCGGCAAGCTGTCGGTCGCGCCGGATGTCGTGCTGACCGCCGCCCGGCGGGGAGGAGTCCATCTGCTGCCAGTGTAACCGGAACATGCCGTAGCTACGGCTGCCCTGCCGGCATTGCACGCTGATCCGCTCGACCGGTTGTTGATCGCCCAGGCCCGACTTGAACAGTTGTGCCTGCTGACCGCTGACGAGAGGATGATCGAACACGGCTTCGCAGCCGGCGAAGTCACCCGTGCTTGCGCAAGTTCGCCTGACGTTTCGACTCATCCCAAGTGATCCTGTTTTAATTGTGCCTACAATCAACAACCATCGCCACGTTTCCATCATGCGCCACTCCCTGACCGCCTGGCATCCCTCGCCCTATCTGCTGCTGGTGCTGACCACCCTGTTTTGGTCGGGCAATTTCGTGTTGGGGCGGGCGGTGCATACCGTGTTCACCCCGTTCACCCTGTCGTTCTGGCGCTGGGCCGTGGCGCTGGCGATTCTGTTGCCGTTCGTGTGGAGTTCGCTGCGCGAACAGGGGCCACTCATCCGCCGACACGGGCCGATCCTGCTGCTGTTCAGCATCCTCGGCATGGTCAACTTCAACACCTTCGTCTATATCGGCCTGCAATCCACCACCGCCACCAACGCCCTGATCATGCTGTCGGTGACACCGGTGCTGATCGTGGCGCTGTCGTTCCTGTTGCTGCGCCAGACCGTGACTGGCTGGCAGGCGCTGGGGATTCTGATTTCGCTGGCGGGGGTGCTGGTGATCGTTGGTCGCGGCGATGCAGGGACATTGCTGACTCGCCAGTTCAACCCGGGCGATCTGTGGGTACTGGCGGCGGTAGCCAGTTGGGCGCTGTATTCGGTCTGTCTGCGCTGGCGACCGGCCGGACTCCAGCCGTTGATTTTTCAGACCGCGACCATGCTGATTGGACTGGTGATTTTGACGCCACTCTATGGGTGGGACCTGGCTCGGGGCCACCTCATCGCCGTCAATGCCGCCACCGTGAGCAGCATCCTTTATCTGGCGCTGTTTCCTTCGATTCTCGCCTACGTCTTCTGGAACCGGGCGGTGGCGGAACTCGGCGCTAACCACACCGGCCAGTTCCTGCACCTGATGCCGGCGTTCGGCGCGGTGCTGTCCATGATTTTTCTCGGCGAGCGGCTGTACGGCTTCCACGCCGCCGGCATCGCCCTGATCGCGCTCGGCATCTGGCTGGCGACGGTGTACGGGCGTCACCCGGGCCGGGATCGATGAGCAACCAGCATTATCGGCGCCATCAACGCCGGTTGCCGACGCAATAGTGGCCTTCGGTGTGGTAGCCGCTGGGGCAGGAACCCTCCTTGGGAATCGCCGCCGGCGCATCGGCGCCATGGTTGGCGACGCAATAGTGGCCCTCAGTATGGTAGCCGGCGGGGCAGGAGCCCTTCTTGGGAATCGCCGCCGGCGCATCGGCGCCATGGTTGCCGACGCAATAGTGGCCCTCAGTATGGTAGCCGGCGGGGCAGGAGCCCTTCTTGGACAGGGCGGGGCTGGCGCTGACGGCCAGACCGGACAGAGTCAGCAGGGCGATGGACAGCAGGCAGGGCCAGCGAAGATTCATGGTGGTAACCTCGGCGAGTGGGGTGAGTGGGGCGAGCGAGAACAGATCAATCTTCTCCCGAATCCAATTGCCCGACCAGCGCCGCGCGCAACGCCGCGTATTTGCATGAATCGTTCAACGGCCGGTTCTCGCGGTCGGTAACGAAGAACACGTCTTCGACCTGAGCGCCGAGCGTGGCGATCTTGGCGTTGTGCAACTGGACGCCGCATTGCATGAACGCCTGCCCCACCCGGCACAGCAGTCCAGGCCGGTCCCAGGACACCAGATCCACCACAGTCCGATTGTTGGCCTCGTCCTCGCGGAACGAGACCAGGGTCGGCATTTGGAACGCCCGCTGAATCCGCGAGATGTGCCGGCTGGGCAGGATCAGCGCAGCGTCAGGCTGGCTCAGGGCGCGGTGCAGCCTGGCGATGATTTCCTTGATCCGCGCCCGGTCGTGGATCGGCGCGCCGGAGTCTTCCAGCACCGTGAAGCTGTCCAGCGCGTAACCACGATGGCCGGTGAGAATGCGGGCGTCGAGGATCGTCAGCCCCAGTTGGTCGAGAATCGAGGTGATCAGGGCAAACAGATTGTCCTGATCGAGGGTGTAGATGAAGATTTCGGTGCCACCCCGGTTCGGATCGGCGCGGGTCATGACCAGCGGTTGGTCGCTGTATCCTTTCTTGAGGATCGCGCGGGTGTGCCAGGTAATCTCATCAACGGAATGACGCAGGAAATAGTCGTCGCCGAAGCCCTCCCACACCCGGTTGATGCGCGCTTCGTCGATCTTGGTCGCGTGCAGCCGTTGCCGGGCCAGAGCTTGCACCTCGCGGATGCGCTCTTCCTTGTCCATGGGGCTGTCCAGCCCCCGGCGCAATGCCCGGCGGGTGGCTTCGTACAACTGCCACAGCAGCGAATCCCGCCAGGTGTTCCACAGCTTGGGATTGGTGGCGCGAATGTCGGCGACCGTCAGCAGATACAGATAATCCAGGTGCATCTGATCACCCATCTGCCGGGCGAAGTCGTGGATGACTGCCGGATCATGGATGTCCTTTTTCTGTGCGGTCAGTGACAGGATCAGGTGATGGCGCACCAGCCAGGCCACCAACCGGGTGTCGAAGCTGCTGAGACCGTGTCGGTGGCAGAACCGCTCGACATCCACGGCGCCCAGTTCGGAGTGATCGCCGCCGCGCCCCTTGGCGATATCGTGGTACAGACCGGCGATGTAGAGCAGTTCCGGCTTGGACACCTGCTCCATGATCACGCTACACCGCGGCAGCACCTGGGCGAACTGGGGCAGGAAAAATCGCCGCAGGTTGCGTACCACGAACAGGATGTGCTGATCCACGGTGTAGGCGTGGAACAGGTCGTATTGCATCCGTCCGACGATATAGCCGAATTCCGGCAGATAGGCTGGCAGCACTCCGCAAGCGTTCATCAGCCGCAATTGCTGCGCAACCCCGAGGGGCTGGCGCAGGATCTCCATGAACAGGCTGCGCGGCCGCATGTCGTGGCGGAACTTGTCGTCGATCAGCGGCAGATGTTCGCGGATCAGGCGGATGGTGGCGGCGCGGATGCCTTTGAGGTCCGGGTGTTGCTGCAAAATCAGGAAGATTTCCAGCAGGGCGAACGGGTAGCGTAAAAACACGTTGGGCCGGGTGACTTCCAGATAACCGCGCCGGGCCTGGAACCGGCGGTTGATCGGAGTCGGCTCGTCCGGGTCGTCGGCCAGCAGGATCGCCTCCTCGAACAGTTGTAGCAACATCTCGTTAAGCTGGCCCAGGGTATTGACCGTGCGGTAGTAGCACTGCATGAACTGCTCGACCGCCAGGTTGTGATCCTGGTCCCGGTAGCCGAGTTGCTGGGCGATGCGCCGCTGGTGGTCAAACAGCAAATAATCCTCGCGGCGGCCGGTCAGGACATGCAGGGCAAAACGAATCTGCCAGAGGAAATTGCGGCACTCGATCAGTTCCTCGTACTCGCGCGGGCCGAGGAAGCCGTGGTCGACCAGTTCGCGCAGGGTGCTGGCGCCGAAATGACGCTTGGTGACCCAGCCGATCATCTGCAAGTCGCGCAAGCCACCCGGGCCTTCCTTGATGTTGGGCTCCAGATTGAAAGCGGTTTCGTTGTATCGTTGGCAACGCTGCTGGCGTTCCTGCTGCTTGGACTCGAAGAAGGCAGCATCCGACCAGATGCGGTCGGGGCCGGTGACGGCGCGCATCCGCTCGAACAGCGTTGCCGATCCGGTCAGCAGGCGCGCTTCCATCAGACTGGTAGCGACGGTGATGTCGGCGGCCCCCTCGCGGGCGCAATCCTCGACCGTGCGCACGCTGTGGCCCACCTCCAGACCGATGTCCCACAGGAATGTCAAAAAATCCTCCAGCCCCGAGCGGTGGATTTCCAGGGTCTGGTCGCCGAGCAGGATCATGATGTCCACGTCTGAACCGGGGTGCAGTTCACCGCGGCCGTAGCCGCCCACCGCCACCAGCGCCAGGTCCAGCGCGTCGGGTTCAAAGAACCGCAGCCAGGCCCGCAGCAGCAGTTGGTCCATCAACTGGGCGCGGGCCGGCACCAGCTCGTGGGCGGGAACCCCTTGCAGGAACAGCTCCTTAAACCGGGCGTTGCTGCGCTTGAGCAGAGCCCGGAATGGCGCGATGGGACTGGGGGCGACGGCCAGTTCATGCTCGAACTCCGCCGCGTCGATGAGGGCGATTTCGGTTTCGTCGATGATTTTGTCCACGGAAGACACGGAAGGCACGGAAGAAGAAGGAAATAGGGCGGAATGCTGGTGCTCTGTCAGAGCAGTGGATCGGTTGGGCGATGCGAAACTCATCACGGGTTTTAGAGCGATTCGCCGGGGAGCAGGGTGAGGATTTCGTGGCCGGTGGCGGTGACCAGCACGGTGTGTTCCCACTGAGCCGAGATGCTGTGATCCTTGGTGACCACGGTCCAGCCGTCGGGCAGCAGTTTGACGTGACGCTTGCCGGCGTTGATCATCGGTTCGATGGTGAAGGTCATGCCCGGGACCAGTTCGACGCCCTCGCCGGGTTTACCGTAGTGCAGCACTTGCGGATCCTCGTGAAATTCCCGGCCGATGCCGTGGCCGCAATACTCACGCACCACCGAGCAGTGCTGGGCCTCGGCGTGTTTCTGGATGGCATGGCCGATGTCGCCGAGACGGATGCCGGGCCGCACCATGCGGATGCCGACGCACAGGCATTCGTAGGCCACCCGGCTGACCCGCTGCGCGGCAATGGGCGGCGCGCCGACCGCGAACATCCGGCTGGCGTCGCCGTGGTAGCCGTCCTTGATCACGGTGATGTCGATGTTGAGCACGTCCCCCTTTTTCAGCGTCTTCGGGCCGGGGATGCCGTGGCAGACCACCTGATTGACCGAGGTGCAAATGGATTTGGGAAAGCCGCGGTAGTTGAGCGGCGCGGGAATCGCCCCCTGGGTGTTGACGATGTAATCGTGGCAGATGCGATCCAATTCCTCGGTGGCGACGCCTTCACGCACGTGAGGCTCGACCATTCGCAGCACCTCGGCCGTCAGGCGGCCAGCCACTCGCATCCTTTCGATGGCTTCTGGCGTCTTGAGAATGATATTCAGCGATTTCTTGGGAGGTTTCTGAAACATGTTCGGTGAGCGGACTGGCCAGGCGGAGTGAGGAGAACAGCCGAGGGCGCGATGACCGGAAGATGGGACAGCGCGCCGCGGGCGGCGGTTCATTTGGTTTTCCTAAGCAATTCATGTTATAAAGCGCGCGCCTTTTAGGCAAACTCTCGATTCGCCCGCTGATTGCCATAGCAGGCGCGGATTGAAACAAATTTCACATTCGCCGGCACGGGCGGCGGGGTGCCCCTGATGAATTCAGGGGTCGCCGCTCGGGGCGGATGGACGCTTAACCCCAAATTTTCAAGGAGAATATTCAGCAATGGCGACCGTTTCCATGCGCCAGATGCTGGAGGCCGGCGTGCATTTCGGCCACCAGACCCGCTACTGGAATCCCAAAATGGCCCCGTATATCTTCGGGGCGCGCAGCAAGATCCACATCGTCAACCTGGAAAAAACCCTGCCGCTGTATCTCGACGCGCTGAATTTCGTGGGCCGGCTGGCCTCGAAGGGCGGCAAGGTGCTGTTCGTCGGCACCAAGCGTTCGGCCCGCGAGGCGACCGCCGAGGCGGCGATCCGCAGCGGGATGCCTTATGTGAATCACCGCTGGCTGGGCGGCATGCTCACCAACTTCAAGACCGTCCGCCAGTCCATCAAACGGCTCAAGGATCTGAGCCTGATGGCGCAGGATGGCACCTTCGAGCGGCTGGCCAAGAAGGAAGTCATCGGTCTGCGGCGCGAGATGGACAAGCTGGAGCGCAGCCTGGGCGGCATCAAGGACATGGCCAGCCTGCCGGACGCGCTGTTCGTGATCGATGTTGGCCACGAGCGCATCGCGGTGCAGGAAGCCAACAAGCTCGGCATTCCAGTGATCGGGGTGGTGGACACTAATAATTCGCCGGACGGCGTGAACTACGTCATTCCCGGTAACGACGACGCGATCCGCGCGGTTCAGCTCTACGTGGGCGGTTTGGCCGAAGCAGTGCTGGAAGGCCGCGCCGTGCTGACCGCGGGCCGCGCCGAGGAAGAGTTCGTCGAAATCCCGGAAGAAACGCTGGCCGCCAGCGGCGACGCCTGAGCCCCACAGGGTCCGACAGGCTCGCGGGCAGCCGGCGCGCGAGCCTTTTTGATGGAGCCTGTCACGGTTCTATCCAAATCCAGGTTTGAATTGAATTCGCTTTTTTAGAGGTACATGAGCATGGCGGAAATCACTGCGGCGCTGGTTAAGGAACTGCGCGAGCGTACGGGTTCGGGAATGATGGAGTGCAAGCGGGCCCTGCAGGAAACCGGGGGCGACATCGAGGCGGCGGTCGAACTGATGCGCAAGGCCGGTCAGGCCAAGGCCGACAAGAAGGCCAGCCGCATCGCCGCCG
>JBDHRD010000111.1:0-10717 GCA_039807425.1 Candidatus Contendibacter sp.
CCCCGGTCGAAGCGCGCCTAATGCTTCAGTTGGGTGTCCAGCAACTGCCGCAACCGCCGCAGTTCCTCCTCCGACAGACCGCGCAGGCGCTCCTCGGGAGGCAGGCCGCGCAGGCGCTCCTCGGGGGGCAGGCCGCGCAGGCGCTCCTCCGGGGCCAAGCCGCGCAGGCGCTCCTCCGGGGGCAGTTCCAAGACGAGTCTCCGAGCCAAATCCCGCTGAAAGTTCTCAAAGGTGTATGACATGGCAATCCCCACTTCCTGGTAACGGTGATACAGTTCCTGCAGAACCGACGCATGATCGGCCTGCCGCCAGACCTAGTCCCGCGCGCCCCGCGCCACGCGGTCCGCCTCAAAGCTAAACAACGCCCAAATCGCATTGCGGGTCGCGGTCGCAACTTCCCGGAGGTCGATCACAGTGATCGGTTGGTGCAACGCCCGCACGGTATGGACCCCATCCTTGACCCGTTGCAGATCGACTTCCCGCATCAGCGCTTCTGGCCGGCGGGTCGCGACGGCGTACAGCCCGAAGTCCGCCGCCGGCGCCGTGGGGGCGAAGCTCTTGCGGTAGTTGACACAATGCCCGATCAGTTCCTCCAGCGCCCAGGCATCCAGCGCCTCCCGCCCGGATTGATAGGTCAGCGGATTGTGCGGGCGCAAGTCCTCCAAACGCGATGGCAAGGGTGTAGTCAGCCCACTCGACGCCATCGGATAAAGCGATTCTAAGACCCCCCCAGCCTTTTCAGCCGCCTCAATTCGGCCAGCGCCCGTGCCGGACTCAGCGCATCGAGGTCCAGTTCCGCCAGCGCGGCGACCACGGGATGCGCGGCCTCGCCGAACAGCGCCAGTTGCGGCGTGGTCGGCGCCGCCCGCCCCGGCAACTCCCGCCGCCGCATCTGCCGCTCCAGCAACCGCAACCGCTGGCGGGCCTGCTGAATCACCACCGGCGGCACGCCCGCCAGCGCCGCCACCTGCAAGCCATGGCTGCGGCTGGCCGGCCCATCCTGAACCCGGTGCAAAAAGACGAGCGTGTCGCCGTGCTCGACCGCGTCGAGATGGACATTGGCGATGCCGGGCTGTTCGTCGGGCAAGCGAGTCAGCTCAAAATAATGGGTGGCGAACAGGGTGAAGGCGCGCACGGTCCCGGCCAGATGCGCCGCGCAAGCCCAGGCCAGCGCCAGCCCGTCAAACGTGCTGGTACCGCGCCCAATCTCGTCGATCAGCACCAGGCTGTGCGGGGTGGCGTTGTGCAGGATGTTGGCGGCCTCGCTCATTTCCACCATGAAGGTGGAGCGGCCGCCGGCCAGATCGTCCGACGCGCCGATGCGGGTGAAAATGCGGTCGAGAGGGCCGATCACCGCCCGCTCGGCGGGAACAAAGCTGCCTACGTGCGCCAGCAGCGCGATCAGGGCGGTCTGGCGCATCAGGGTGGATTTGCCGCCAGCGTTCGGGCCGGTGACGATCAGCATCCGTCGCCGTTCGGGTTCCAGCGTCAGGTCGTTGGGCGTGAACGCCTCTTCCAGCGCCTGTTCGACCACCGGATGCCGACCGGCCTGGATCGCGATCCCCGGTGCGGTGGACAGTTCCGGCGGGTTCCAACGCAAGGCGGCGGCCCGTTCGGCCAGATCGGTCAGCACGTCCAGTTCCGCCAGGGCGGCGGCGCTGGCCTGCAACGCGGGCAGACCGGCGATCAGCTGATCCAGCAGGGCATCGTACAGGGCTTTTTCCCGCGCCAGCGCCCGATCCTGGGCGTGCAGCACCTGGTGCTCGAATGCCTGCAATTCCGGGGTGATATAGCGTTCCGCGCCCTTGAGGGTCTGGCGGCGCAGATAGTCGGCGGGCACCGCCTGCGACTGGGCGCGGGTCACCTCGATGTAGTAACCATGCACCCGGTTGAAACCGAGCTTGAGATTGCCGATGCCGGTGCGCTGGCGTTCGCGCGCTTCCAGTTCCACCAGATACTGGTCGGCGCGCTCGCTCAGGCCGCGCAACTCATCGAGTTCGGCGTCGTAGCCCGGCGCGATCACCCCGCCATCGCGCAAGACCTGCGGCGGGTTGGGAATGATCGCCCGGTTCAGCCGGTCGCAAATGGCGGGATGCGTCCCGGCGCGGCGGGCGAGCTCCTTTAACAGGCTCGCGTCCAGCAGGCCGAGAAACTGTTGCACGCCGGGCAGGCGGCCCAGCGCGTCGGTCAGGGCGACCAGGTCACGCGGCCGGGCCGATTTCAGCGCCACCCGCGCCAGAATCCGCTCCACGTCGCCAGTTCCGCGCAGCAGGCCGCGCAAATACTCGTAGCCGCCGTTATCCAGCAAGCGCCGCAAACTGTCCTGGCGCTGGCCGAGAAGGCTGCGATCTCGCAACGGCCGGTGCAGCCAGCGCCGCAGCAACCGCCCGCCCATCGGCGTCACGCAGCGGTCGAGAATCCCGATCAGGGTATGCTCGTGGCGGCCGCTCAGGCTGTGCTCCAGTTCCAGATTGCGGCGGCTGGCGGCGTCGAGGATCACGCTGTCTTCGTGCCGTTCCACCCGCAGCCCGGTCAGATGCGGCAGGGCGCTGCGCTGGGTGTCCTTGACGTATTGCAGCAGACAACCGGCGGCGGCGACCGCAACCGGCTGGTCGGCGCAACCGAAACCATCCAGGTGGCGCACCCCGAACTGGGCGCACAGGGCGCGCACGGCGCTGTCATGGTCGAAATGCCACGGCGCCTGCCGGCGCAGACCGGGGTGCTGCCGCCAGCCCTCGGGCGGGTCGGCGTCCTCGCTGATCAGCAGTTCCGCCGGCTTGAGCCGCTCCAGTTCGTTGAGCAGCGCCGTTGCGCCGCGAACCTGCATGATCGTGAACCGGCCGCCGCTCAGGTCCAGATGCGCCAACCCGCAAACGGCTTTGGTCTGATGCAGGGCCAGCAGCAGATTGTCGCGGCGCTCGTCCAGCAGCGCCTCGTCGGTCAGGGTGCCAGGCGTCACGATCCGGGTTACCCGCCGCTCGACCGGCCCCTTGCCGAGGGCGGGATCGCCCAGTTGCTCGCAGATCGCCACCGACAGGCCGAGCTTGACCAGCCGGGCGAGATAGCTTTCAACGGCGTGGAACGGCACCCCGGCCATCGGAATCGGCGTGCCGGCGGACTGACCGCGCGTGGTCAGGGTGATGTTGAGCAGTTCGGCGGCGCGGCGGGCGTCGTCGTAAAACAGTTCGTAGAAGTCGCCCATCCGGTAGAACAGCAGGATGCCGGGATGCTCGGCCTTGATGCGCAGATATTGCTGCATCATCGGCGTGTGTTGGGAGAAATCCTGAGTGTCGTCGTTCATCGTGGTCGAGCGCGGGTTGCCAGTCGGCGGGATTTTCGGTTTCATGGCAAAATACCGCTGGCCTCGTTATGCACTATAGTACTGTGCAGCCCTATCGTTCCCAAACCGGGGCTTTTTCCAACATCCGCTCTGCAGGGAGACCCCCCGTGCCAACGCCCGCGCATCAGAACCTCTATGAACTCGCTACGCAAGTGGGCATTGCCCTGCGTACCCGCAATCGAACCCTGGCCATCGCCGAGTCCTGTACCGGCGGCTGGATCGCCAAGGTCGTCACCGATGTGCCGGGCAGTTCCGGCTGGTTCGACCGGGGTTTCGTCACCTACAGCAACGCCGCCAAGCAGGAGTTGCTGGGGGTGCGGGACGCGACCATCACCGACCAGGGCGCGGTCAGCGCCGAGGTCGTGGCCGAAATGGCGGCCGGCGCGCTGGACCGCAGTCGCGCCGATCTGGTTCTGGCGGTCAGCGGCATCGCCGGCCCCGACGGCGGCAGCCCGGACAAGCCGGTCGGCACGGTCTTCCTGAACTGGGCGCTGCGGGATGGCCCGACCCGCGCTGAATGCCGGCATTTCGAAGGCAACCGCGACCAGGTGCGCCTGGCAACCGTCGCCGCCGCCCTGCAGGGGGTGCTGGATGTCTTCGCCCTCCATCACTGACGCGCCCCGGCGGCTGTTTCTGGCGCTGTGGCCGGAGGAGGCCGAGCGCCGGCAAATGGCCGACTTGGCGGCGAGCGTCGCGGGCCGGCGGCCGGTGCGCGCGACGCCAACCCGTATCTGACCCTGATATTCCCGAGCGCGGCGGCGCCCGCCATGAGGTGCTGCGCCGCTGGCCCGGGGGCTGGTGGGCTGCCGCGGCAGTATTGGCAGGTAGTGTCTGACCGAAAACCCGCAATGTGAATTGGGCGAAAGCGCAGCCTTGCCCAACATTCAGAATATCAGCCCCAGGAATCACCCTGTTGAGCTTTACAAGCTCAGCCTGGCCTATGGGGTTTTAGGATTTTCCGCCAGATCAAGGGATCCATTATTCCTAAAATGAGGCTGAAAACATGCTGTTTCGTGGGAAAATTATCGCGGAAACCCCGATCTACCGGGGCAATGCCCGTAAGTCCCTGTTTACACGGGATGGAGATGGCGCCGAACGGCTGGTCTCGCTGGCGGGAGAAATCTCCGGGACCGCCCAGTCCCTGATGGACGCCTTCATCGGCCAGTCCCGCGATGGTAAAAATATCGGGTTATTGAACCGGTTATGGTTACGGCTGTATGGTAGCCCGATACCCACGCAATTGATTGCCCATGTCCAATGCGAATTACAGGCGGCTTGTTATCCACGCGATCACTTCTTTAACCTGCGGATGGGCATCAAACTGGACGAAGACCGCTGGGCCGCCGAGGCCAACGCCAATTACAAGATGGAAACGATATTCCGCAACGCGGTTTTTGATTTTACCCTATCCGCCAATGATGCGGTGTTGCGCGATCAAGAAACCGCGACGTGTTTTTATTATATGTTGCAGGAACTGATGGCAGGCCGTTTCTGGTTTGGAATGGGCAAGAGCACGGGACTTGGACGGCTGCGACTCGAATTGGAGTCCCCCCTGCCGGTACCCGTGGGGCAGCCGAAACCGCAACCAGATGTCAACCATCTGCGAATGGAATTGAACTTCGATGCGGAAAATCCCGTGCTGGTGGGTTGGAACTGGGGGAAAGTGGACCCCGCCGTGCCCGCCTTTGCCGCAGTGGAAGGACAACTGCTTCTATCCTCCATGCGCGAGATTCCCGAGCCGATTCGGGAGCGCCTCGCGATGGTTATGAGTGGGCCGATCCTCAATCCCGAGGACTGGAAGCACAAACTGGCCGAATATCTGCCACGCCTGACCGCTATCTGGCTACAGGGACGCTCGAGCGGCAATATGGAGGTCTGGGTACTGAATAGCGTGGCGCTCGCCAAGCTGGGAAAGGGCAAATTTCCCCTGTCCAAAAAGGTTCTCGATGCCGTTCAACCCCTATGCAGCGAATCCTTTGACAGTCAGGCCGCGGCTGAAATCGCGATTGGGGCGGTGCTGGGCGATAAATCCAATATGGCGAAGCGCATCCTGGGAGCGATGGAACGCCAGCGTCAGACCTCGCGGCAACTCCATCGCGAGGACTGGCTTACCCTCGCCACCGCGCTTGGACTGAATCCAACCCTGGAGGCACGGCTCGCCTCCAGTCTGGGGGATGAGGCCGCGCTCACCTCGTTGCTGGCCGAGGCATGCCGGCCCGCATTGCTCAGACTCAACCAGCAAATAGACCAGCAGATCAATCTGCTGCAGAGTGATCCTTGGGTGGATAGCGAAATCTCCATCCGTGAGCAGCACCTGTTGATCAAAACCATGCTCCTGGATGGCGGAATTAACGAAGCCCAGTGGAATGATCGCCACCGTCCCCCGGAAGGGGTGAGCACCAATGCATGGCAGACCTTCGTGGAAGAGCACAGCCGTGTCCGCTACAACCATATGACTCATAGGGTGAATCTTAAAAAGAGCATCACCAACGACCGCAACTTCATCGAGTTTCTCAAGAGCTATCGCACCCGTGCCAGGCAGGAATTGGGCCAGCCGTACCACATCGACTTTCGCTCCGGTGGAAGATCCAATCGCACGGTCTCTCGGGAATATGGCAAACCCTACGATCATATCTTCATGCGGTTGCTCACCTGGAAACCCTCGACCCGGGAACATGGCGCCTGGGAGGTGTATATCCCTGGCACCACGATCAAAGGAGCATTTCGTAAACGGGCTTCCCAGATTCTCAAAACCCTGTGGGGAGAATCGCCCCGCACCAGCCAGGCCTTGGATCACCTCTTCGGGACCCAGGGGAAGCGCGGCATCGTGTTGTTCTCGGATGCCTATCTCGTGAACCCTCAGGATCCTCGGCAGGCGTGGTGTTCGATGGATGGGGTCAAAATGGATCCACAGACTGGATGTCCAATCGAAAAGGCCAAGCAGGACTATCTGTTTGCCTATGGCAAACAGTTGCTGTTCCAATGGCGTCTGGACATACAGGACATTACCGAACAGGATCTGGAAATAGTCTCGCTGTTGGCACACCTGCTGGAGGATTTTCAGCGTGGCGATATCCCCCTCGGCGGCAATAAGAGCAATGGGTTTGGCTGGGTGGAGGCCAGGATCGCTGAACTCGAATGGCTGACGGCGAGTCCGGCGGGCGTAACTTCCAAACTCTTTGGAAACCGCGCCCTGAGTCGGGAAGGCATCTGGCACCGGCTGTGCCTGACCGGCACGGAGGCCACCAACGCCCTGCGGAACAGTACCGCATTGATCGCTCAGATATCTCCCCAGACGACCCCGCCCCGGAGTAAATCCGGTTTCATCTCACACCGCGCCTTCGGGGGCTATTCGGGCACGCTGGTTCTGGAGGCCGAGGTATTGACGCCGCTCCACATCAAGGAAAGCGGGGAACCCTCCGCGCAGATGGACTTGGCGGATGGCCGGATCAATGGTTGGGACTTCTTCTCAATGACGGTGCCCGAGGCCTCCGCGCGTCCCGCGGCCAAGGCCTACGTGCTGCCCAGCCGCAGTCTAAAGGGGATGTTGCGCCATATCTACTCGATTGTCAGCGATTCAGCCCAAATGAGCACGGACCTCAATCACCTGAATCCCGCCGATCGTCTCTTCGGGTGGGTGGGCTCGGGCCCAAATCAATCCATCATGGGACGTCTGTCGATCAGCTTTGGCCTGTTCGATAATCCACAGTTGTCCTGGTTCTCGGTACCCTACCCCTATACGGGCTGGGCCTTCGAAAATGGGCAATGGAATCACGAGGCGGGCCGTGCGGTGCCGCGGACCATGATCGGAACGACTTGGCGGCTATTCCAGCACGCCCCGCTCGCGCCTACCGCGACCCAGATGGAAGCTTTCGAACCCAGTACCGTGCAGGCCAGCTATTTCCGAGCCATCCTCCCAGGTGGTAAAGCCCGCGCCACTATCCGTTTCTGGAATCTGGATGAACTGGAATTTCAGCGGTTGATCTGGTCCATCATCCTGGAACCAGGGTTGGCGCATAAAATTGGTCATCATCGCCATCTTGGATTTGGGAGCCTGCAACTGCGGATGTTGTCCGAAAGCTATTTGATCGATTGGACCAAGCGTTATTCTCAGCAGGAATGGCGTACCCCGATCGCGGGGGAAGAGTGGCGTAAGAAAGCGGTCATTGCTCATGCCTTGGAGTTAAAGAAGGCGCTGAATGTACAGTCCATTTGATTGGCTCCGGCGGAGCCGGACAGGGGCCGAGCTGTTGGCCACACTCCAGTATCTAGCGACCTGTCCCGATCTCCCGGAAGGGATCGGGCCACCTCATTCGGCGTTGAGTGGACCCTGCCTGCGTTGCTGGATGTATCCACGCCCGACGGCAGGGAGGGGACATGGCCGTTATTGTGAGACCTGTGAAATCATCCTGGAGGAGGCAGGCAACTTGAATTCGGTCTCGCGCAATTCCATGGTGGTATGGGGATTTGTCAATGAGCTGCCTGATCAGCTACGAATGGGCGGCAGATTTCGCGACAGCGCCGTCTTTGACCCCTATGTGCATGACGATCAACGGTTCCTGCTGATGCTCTATCAGCGGGAGTTGCAGCCCTGGTTGCAGGAACTGGTTATCTACAACGGCCCTGGACTCAAGGGCTTTATTCAGATATTCCCGACGAGCGGGCTGCGGAAAACGGGCATGGGGGATTTGTTATGTCGGGTGATCCAGGATGAAGCCCAATTTCCCATGGACCTCCTGCGAATACGGTTTTTCACGGAGATCCGACAGATCTTTTTACCAGGTTTTCATGACCAGGAAGGGGCGCCAACCTTCGAGGTGACCGAATTCTTGGGCGCCCTCGAAATGGCGGCGGTATTTCGTTCTTTATTGCATCCCAATGAACAGGAGCAGGTTTATCAGGTATTGAAGATGGGTAACAACAATGAGGAGAAGTTCTATTGGGGACGCTTACTGGCGGGACTTAACGCGGAAGCCAGGGACATGCTCCAGGCGTGGCGGATCAGGCAGTGGCCGATGGCGCGAATCAATCTGCTTTATAAGTTGATGCGTCATGTCGAATTTTATCCGCTCCATCAGTCCCCATGAGTGTCAATTTATGAGTGCCAATTCGCGGGTTGATGGCGACATGCTGGACTTGATTAAGCCTGTTTCGCTTATTCGCTACCTGATTGTATGGCGCGTCACCAGTCCGCTAGTGATTCTGCCACGTTGCCTACCGCGCGCACTGGCAACGGTGCTAGGTAATCTGATTGGAGCAAGCCTTCCTACTCAACAGGCCCGTGCGTGGCGCAAGGCATTAGCGACCACGACCACGCATTGGCCGATGAAGGCGGTTTTGTTCGCTCCGTATCTAGCAAGCAAACGCGCCTACGGCAAGGGCGAATTAATCATTTGGGAACTCAAACTGATGGGAGAGGACGCCGATCATGGATTGTTCCTCGAACTGATCTTGCCCGCGATGGAGAAGGCGGGTTCCAGAAAAGTGGATACCTCCTCGCGGGGCGCGCGGAACCTTTGGGGTCATTTTGACATTCAGGCGGTTTACGTGTCGCGAGGCCGGAGTTGGGAGCCACTGGTCGAGGATGGCCGGTTGAATTTGCGGTATCATGCCACTCCTACCCAGTGGGCCGAGGGATTAACACTCGGCGAGACGATGCGATCCGGCCTTCATTATCTTACCTGGTTGACTCCCTTTGAGTTTGCGGAAACACAAGAGAAGGGACTGGCTGGAACCACCAATCCAACCTTGAGAGATATTCTCGACGCACTCATGATCCGCATGACATTTTTCCTTCCGGGCCGGCCGGATGCCCAGCAACTCCCGGAGGTGCTGGTGCGTATTCCCTCAGAAGAACAGAAAAGGATTGAGTGGAGCCTGCAACAGGAAGAGAGCCAGCCATTGATTCAGCAGGAGGCACTACAGGCTTCTCCTAATGAATGGCCTGGCCACAAAATCGGAATGCAGGTATTCCAGGATATCCTGCCGCCCCTTTTGCCCTATCTTGAATTGGCTTCAATATTACATATCGGTGAGCATACACATCTAGGATGCGGGACCTTTGTGTTGACGTGAGGTTCAGAGAAATACCCTCTAATTCTACTTTGTCAGAACACCTGTCACCATTGGTTAAGTTGTTATGACCGGGGCCATGGAGTGGTGCCAGCCGCGCACTGGATCGTCGCCCAGCCCGACGCCCTGGTTGCCTGGTTGCCTGGTTGCCTGGTTGCAAGGTGGGTTCGATCCGGTAGCGCTGGCCTTGCAAGAATGCCAGCCGGGACGCCGGCGTGTCGGCCGGAGCGTTGCGGAGGCTATATTGGATCGCGGTCGGGTCGTTGATCTCCCGGCGGACGATCAGGCGCCACGGCTGGGCCAGGGCTTCTTCGCCATCCCACAACCCCACCCGCCGATGGAGAACCACCACGCGCAACGGGCCTTTCGCGCCTTCCCGCGGGGTGACGGCTTGCCAAACGGTGGCCGGTTGCTGCGGGGTCCAGAACCTCCCATGCGCGGAGTGTCGGCAACAAAATTTCATCAAGCAACCGTGGTCGAAACGTCCATACGCGGAACCTGTCCAGATATCCCATCAGTGCATTCGGCTTCTAACCCCAGACCGGCAATCTCTGAAATGCAACAACGCAATTCGCTGATCGACCTCTGGAGAGGTTTGGCCCTTGTCGATATGACTTGGGTACACCTGGCTTATACGATCGGTCTGAACCCCTCCCTGGTACTCTGGATCGGTGAGTACACCCGTTTTGCGGCGGGCGCCTTCGTGCTGATCGCCGGGATCACGGTGGCGCGAGTGTTTGGTCCCAAGCTGGTTGGATCGCCCGAACTCGTTCGGACTGCGCGCTGGCGGTTGTTGCGCCGCGCCCTGTTGCTGGCCTTGCTGGACCGGCTCGTCGCGGTCGGCTACGTGCTCATCGATCAGTTTCGCCTGGCGCCGCCAACGGCATCGGCGAGCGACCACAATATCCTGGCGTTGCTCTGTTTTGATGATCCCGGGGTGACGGGCGGGCTCCTGTTTCTGTATGCTCTTTTGTTAGTGGCTACGCCGCTGCTCGATGCGGCTTGGCGCCGCTTCGGCGGTGTCGTACTGGTTGCCGCGAGCCTCGGGGTTTTTGCTCTGGCCCACGCGCTGGATGGAGGTGTTGCCCACTGGCCCTTCCCAGCGTTGTACTGGCAGCCCTTGTTCGTGATCGGTTATGCCCTTTCGCGGCCGTTGGCGCGCTGGCACGAAACCGGCGGGCGGGTATCGGCGCCCTGGCTCCTGATGAGCACCGCCGCTTTTGCGTTGGTTTTCCTGGTTCGGAACCCGGCGGCTCTGGGCTTTCCCCTGTCACTCCCGCTGGGAGATCTGGCGTTCGTAAAGGT
>JBDHRD010000112.1:0-10494 GCA_039807425.1 Candidatus Contendibacter sp.
GTGGATTGCGCCTACGTGGACGCCCATCTGGGCGAGTTGATCAAGGACGAAGACCTGACCCGCTATATCCTGTGAGGACGGGCCATGAACATTCATCCGACCGAAATCAAGCTGCATCAGGCGTCCCGGATTCTGGAAGTCGCGTTCGAGGATGGCGCCCGCTTTGAGTTGCCGTGCGAATACCTGCGGGTATTTTCGCCCTCCGCCGAGGTGCGAGGTCACGGTCCCGGCACGGCAACGCTGGTGACTGGCAAGGAGCAGGTGAATATCACCGCCATCGAGCCGGTGGGGAATTACGCCGTCCGGCTGGTGTTCGACGACGGCCATTCGACCGGCCTGTATTCCTGGAACATCCTGTACGACCTGGGCCGGGACCGGGAGAGTCAGTGGCAAGACTATCTGCGCCGGCTGGCCGAGGCCGGCTATCAGCGCCAGGTTTGAAAATTCACATCCCTTCGAGACTTCCACCATCCATGGACCAGCCCGAGACGACGCATTTTGGCTACCAGACGGTGGCCGCCAGCGAAAAAGCCCGCAAGGTGGCCGACGTATTCAATTCGGTCGCCAACAAATACGACCTGATGAACGATTTGATGTCGCTCGGCATCCACCGGCTGTGGAAACGCTTCGCCATCGGCGTCAGCGGGGTGCGGGCTGGAGACCGGGTGCTAGACCTGGCCGGCGGCACCGGCGATCTGACCAGCCGGCTGCTGCCGCTGGTGGGGTCGAAGGGGCTGGTGGCGCTGTCCGACATCAACGCCAGCATGTTGAGCGAGGGCCGGCGACGACTGGTGGACGAGGGCGCTATCGGCAACGTCGTTTACGCCCAGATCGACGCCGAACAACTGCCGTTTCCCGACAATACCTTCGATTGCATCACCATGGCCTTCGGGCTGCGCAACGTGACCCGCAAGGAACGGGCGCTGGCGGCGATGTGTCGCGCGCTCAAGCCGGGCGGACGGGCGATCATTCTGGAATTTTCGCATCCCATCGCCCCGGGCCTGAAGCCGGTCTACGATCTCTATTCGTTTACCGTGTTGCCGGCGCTGGGCAAACTGGTGGTCAACGACGCCGCCAGCTATCGCTACCTGGCCGAATCCATCCGCATGCACCCCAACCAGGAGGCTCTGTTGCACATGATGGAGGCGGCGGGCTTCGAGCGTTGTCAGTATTTCAATCTGACCGGCGGCGTGGTCGCGGTACATCGCGGCTACAAGTTTTGAACCGTGAGAACCGCTGCATGACCCCCGCTGTCATCGCCGCTGGTCTGGAAACCGTACTCAACCCGGTGCTGCGGCTCGATCCCGATACTCAGGCCCGGCTGGCCATGCTGGACGGCAAGATCATCGCCATCGAACCGGAAGGATTAGGGCTGACCCTCTATCTGCTGCCAGGCATCCAGGGTGTCCGGGTGCTGGACCAGTACGCTGGCGAACCGAGTGTCCACATTCGGGGCGCACCGCTGGCTCTAGCGCGGCAATGGCGCGGTCGAGGTGCCTCCAGCGGCGTAACCATTGAGGGCGATGCCGCCGTCGGGCGAGAGTTTCAGACCGTGCTGGCGCAACTGGACATCGACTGGGAAGAACAGCTTTCCCGGTTGCTCGGTGATGCCGCTGCCCATGAATTGAGCCGGTTCTGGCGCGGGTTCCAGGCCTGGAGCCGGCAAACCGGCGATCTCCTGGGACGTAACAGCGGTGAATACCTGCGGCACGAATTGGGAATCTTGCCGCCGCGCCCGGCGGTCGAGCAATTCCTGAGCGCGGTGGATACCCTGCGCGAGGATACCGACCGGCTGGCCGCGCGAATCGAACGCCTGCGCCGCAGGTTGGCGACCGACGCTTCGACTTGATCCCATCCCCTTCCGCCGAGACGCGAAAACGGCATGTTTGGTCCCGCCCAAGTCTTGCGCTTGCTCCACATCAACCGGGTGCTGGTGCGCCACGGCCTCGACGACATCGTCTTGGCCACTCACCTGTTCCGGCCCATCGGCTTCGTGCGCCATCTGTTGCCGTGGAACTGGGCGCCGCGTCAGGAGCTGAAACTGTCGCGTGGCGAGCGCATCCGGCTGGCGCTGGAGGATCTGGGACCGATCTTCGTCAAGTTCGGCCAAATGCTGTCCACCCGGCGCGATCTGCTGCCTGACGATATCGCCCTGGAACTGGCCAAGCTCCAGGACCAGGTGCCGCCGTTCCCCGGCGAGCAGGCGCGGGCCATCATCGAGAAAGCCTACGGTCAGCCGCTGGCGGCGGTGTTCGCCGAATTCGAGTCACAACCGCTAGCGTCCGCCTCCATCGCCCAAGTGCATACCGCCCGGTTGCGGAATGGCCGCGAGGTCGTGGTCAAGGTGTTGCGGCCCGCCGTCGAGAAGGTCATCCGCCGCGACGTGGAACTGCTGTACATCATCGCCGGGCTGGCCCAGCGGTATTGGAAGGAAGGCCGCCGACTGCGACCGCTGGAAGTGGTGGCGGAATACGAAAAGACCATCTTCGACGAACTCGACCTGGTGCGTGAGGCGGCCAACGCCAGCCACCTGCGGCGCAATTTCCAGAACTCGCCAATTTTGTACGTCCCGGAAATCTTCTGGCCGGAGACCCGCCACAACGTCGTGGTCATGGAGCGGATTCGGGGCATTCCGGTGGGCGATCTGGCCGAACTGCGCCGGCGCGGCGTGGACCTGAAAAAACTGTCGGCGCGGGGGGTGGAAATCTTCTTCACCCAGGTGTTCCGCGACAGCTTTTTCCATGCCGACATGCATCCCGGCAACATCTTCGTCAACGCCGACGACCCGGCCGATCCGCGCTACATCGCCGTGGATTTCGGCATCATCGGCACGCTGAGTCCCACCGACCAGCATTATCTGGCCGAGAACTTCCTGGCCTTCTTCCACCGCGACTATCGGCGGGTGGCGGAACTGCACATCGAATCCGGCTGGGTGCCGGTGGAAACCCGGGTGGACGAATTCGAATCGGCCATCCGCACCGTGTCGGAGCCGATCTTCGACCGGCCGCTCAAGGACATTTCCTTCGGTGGCTTTTTGCTGGCCCTGTTTCAGACCGCGCGCCGCTTTAACATGGAAGTGCAGCCGCAACTGGTGCTGCTGCAAAAAACCCTGCTCAACATCGAAGGGTTGGGTCGGCAACTTGACCCCGAACTGGACTTGTGGCAGACCGCCAAGCCGTTCCTGGAGAACTGGATGCGCGACCGGGTCGGGCCGCTGTCGTTTCTCAACCGCGTCAAGCGCCAACTGCCGCACTGGGCTGATCAGACGCCGGATTTACCCAATCTGATTCATGGCCTGCTCCAGCGGGCCAGCGACGGCGAACTCACAGTGCGGCTGCGCCGGCAGGAGATGGAGCAGTGGCGGCGGGAATTGCGCCGGGCCAATCGCCGCGGTTTTCACGCTACTGCGGGGGCGGCGCTCATTATCAGCGCGGCGGTCCTTGTGGGGTTCGACGCCCAGAGCGGCGTCAGCCTGTGGCACGCGCCGCTGCCGAGCTGGCTGCTGGGCGGAATCGGGATCGGCCTGATCCTCAGCGCCTGGCCGCTGGATGGTTGAGCTTTCTACGACCGCTGCAATGCGGTTTCCACCTCGTCGCGCTGGGCTCGCCCACAGAGGAGTTCGATCAGGGCCAAGGCAAAATCCAGCGCCGTGCCCGGCCCGCGCGAAGTGATGAATGTTCCATCGCGCACCACGGCGGCGCTGCTCAGCTTGATGTCGGATTGCCCGTCGAGCACGCCGGGATAGGCGGTCACTTCGCGGCCGCCGACCAGACCGGCGCTGACCAACACCTTGGGCGCAGCGCAGATGGCCGCCACGTAGCGGCCCTGTGCCGTCATCCGCCGCAACAGCGCCGCGATTCGCTGGTCGGCTTCCAGCCGCTGCGCGCCGCCCAGACCGCCCGGCAGCACCACCAGGTCGAAGTCCTGGTCCAGCACTGCGTCCAGAGTGGTTTCGGGTAGCAACACCACGCCCCGCGAGGCGGTCACCGGGCCGGCTTCCAGCCCCGCCACGATGACGGTGACGCCCGCCCGGCGGAACAGGTCGATGAGCGTGACGGCTTCCAGTTCCTCGCAGCCTTGGGCGAGGGGAACGAGAACGGTGGCCATGACAGTATCTCCTCTGGCTCAGGTGGCAAGGCCGGCGCTCAGCCGCTCTTGCGGTTTTGGGACAGGGTCATGCCCTTGAGCAGGTTCAGTGCTTCGTACAGGGGATAATCGCTTTGCGCCAGATCGCCCTCGGTGCCGAGGGTCCGGGTTTCAGGCGCGTGCTCGGCCGGAGCGTTGTCGTTGCGCAAATGGCCGGTCAGATCGGCTTCCTTGACGACGTCCGACTCGGCGCCCTCCACGCCGTTCGTGACCTTGAACGGCTTGAGCTTGATGTCGGGTTCGATGCCATGAGCCTGGATCGAGCGGCCGTTCGGCGTGTAATAGCGGGCGGTGGTCAGCTTGACCGCCGTGCCGTTGCCCAGCGGCAGGATGGTTTGCACCGACCCCTTGCCGAAGGTGCGCTCACCGACGATCAAGGCGCGTTGGTGGTCTTGCAGCGCGCCGGCGACGATTTCGGAGGCCGAGGCCGAGCCGCCGTTGACCAGCACCACCAGCGGTGCGCCCTTGAGCAGATCGCCCGGCGTCGCCTTGAAACTCTGGTCGGAGCCATTACCCCGCCCCTTGGTCTGGACGATGGCGCCGTCTTCCAGGAAATCGTCGGCGACATCCACTGCGCCGTTGAGCACCCCGCCCGGATTGTTGCGCAGATCCAGCACCACCCCCCGCAGCGGTCCCTTGTTCTGTTGCTCGACCTCCTGCAAGGATTGCCGCAGGTTCTGGGCGGTCTTCGCCTGGAACTGGGTGATGCGCAGATAGCCGAATCCCGGCTCCAGCAGGCGGCTTTTGACGCTCTTGACCTGGATCACTTCCCGAATCAGCTTGATTTTAAGCGGCTTGCGCACGCCTTCCCGCACGATGGTCAGCGTGATCGCCGTGTTCGGCTTGCCGCGCATCCGCGCGATCGCGTCCGACAGCGACATGCCCTTGACCGAGGTGTCGTCCAGCCGGATGATCAGATCGCCGGCGCGGATGCCCGCCCGCTGGGCGGGGGTATCGTCGATCGGGGCGATGACCTTGAGAAAGCCGTCTTCCTGCCCCACCTCGATGCCCAGGCCGCCGAACTCGCCGGAGGTGCCGATCTGCAAGTCCTGGAACGCCTCGGCGTCCAGAAAGGCGGAATGTGGGTCGAGATTGCTCAACATGCCGCGAACGGCGTTTTCCAGCAAATCCTTGTCCTTGACCGGCTCGACGTACTCCTGCTTGATGGCGTCGAGGACGCCGGTGAACGTGCGCAACTCGTCCAGCGGCAGTTGATTGTCCGACTTTTCCGGCGGCGCTTCCTTTGGCGCTTCCTTTTCGGCCCAGACCGCATGCATCGCCGTCAGCGAAACGCCCGCCAGAAAGCTTAACGCCAGCCCCAGACCGTGTCGGGTTGCAGCACTCATCTTCACTCCAGAAACCATTTTTGATTGCGGACGAGGAATAACCGCGAATATTTAGCTCATTTCTCGCCTAAGACAATAGAACGCGCCCGGAAATTGCGGCGCCGGCGGGAAAATTAGTGCGAAGGCGGGCGGATTCGGGGAAAACCCCGCGCGCCGGTGGTTTCAACCGGCGCCGGGGGGGAGCGCGAAGGGGAGGGATGAGCGATTCCGTTATTTGGCCTTGCCCTGGCTGGCGACGGCCTCCATCAGCTTCTTGAGTTCCTCGGGATCGGCCAGGTACTGACCACCCTTCTTGATCGGCCGCAGGTTGGCGTCCAGTTCATAGACCAGCGGTACGGCGGTCGGGATGTTCAGGCCGACGATCTCGTCGTCGGAGATGTCGTCGAGGTACTTGACCAGCGCCCGCAGGCTGTTGCCATGAGCCGCAATCACCACGCGCTTACCCGAGCGGATGGTCGGCACCAGGACGTCGTGCCAGTAGGGCAGCACCCGGTCGATCGTGGTTTTGAGGCTCTCGGTAGCCGGCAGCACCAGCGGATCGAGGCCAGCGTAGCGCGGATCGTTGGCGGGGAAACGTGGGTCGGTCCGATCCAGCGGCGGCGGCGGGATGTCGAAACTGCGCCGCCAGATCTTGACCTGCTCCTCGCCGTGCTTGGCGGCGGTTTCGGATTTGTTCAGGCCGGCCAGCGCGCCGTAGTGGCGCTCGTTGAGCCGCCAGCTCCGATGCACCGGAATCCACGCCAGATCCATCTCGTCCAGCACGGTCCACAAGGTGTGAATAGCGCGTTTGAGGACCGAGGTATGGGCTACGTCGAAGGTATAACCTTCCTTCTTCAGGGTCTGACCGGCTTTCCGGGCTTCTTCGCGGCCCTTTTCGGATAGATCCACGTCGATCCAGCCGGTGAAGCGGTTTTCCTTGTTCCACTGGCTTTCGCCGTGGCGGATGAGCACGAGCTTGTACATGAGGGTTGAGCCTCCTGATCGTTGAGCGTGGTTGTTGTCATTATCGAATCCGGGCCGGTTCGCCCGGATTACCCCGAGTTTTCAAGCCAGAATCATACGCCCGACCAACTGATTGCGCCAGCTACGTCCCACTTCCAAGGAATTCGGCATCATTCGCGGCCTTCTCAGCATCGCCATATTCGGCTATTCTGATTAATTGAGTTTCTGGAAGGAGGCGCGGTCGGAGCATGATGCGTGGGGAGGGCGTCGGCATGGCGCGAAATGACGTCCATTCCGGATTGCCGCCGGATTTCCTGATGACCCGCGACGAGGATATCGAGCGGGCTTCGCACTCGCTCAAGGCCATGTCGCACCCGCTGCGGCTCAAGATCCTCTGCATGCTGGGGGATCGGGAAGCCAGCGTTCAGGACATCGTCGAGCAGGTCGGCACCTCCCAGAGCAACATTTCCCAGCATCTGGCCATCCTGCGCGACAAAGGTATTCTGACCTGCCGCAAGGACGCCAACCGGGTTTATTACCGGGTGGGCGACGCCCGCACTCTGCGCCTGATCAGCATGATGCGGGAAGTGTTTTGCGCGCGGAATTGAGCGCGGGCGCGATGGCGGTTCCAAATGTTCCCGAACCCAGGATGCGCTTTTCCATATTTTCATTGAGGTCCAGGAATTGGCGATGAGCGATTTTACCGAATTTGCCTTGCATAACTGGCTGTTGTTCCTGGCGCTGTTCGCCATTGTGGGCATGTTGATTGGCGGCGAGATCCTGCGCCGGATGCGCGGCGTGAGCACTCTCGACGCCGCCGCCGCCTTGCGGCTGATCAACGACCGGGACGCCGCGATCGTGGATATCCGCGATGCGGGCGATTACAAGGAAGGCCACATCCCGCAGGCCCGCCACATCCCGTTCGGCGCCCTGCGGGAACGCCTGGGCGAACTGGCCAAAGTCAAGGATCTGCCGATCATCGTCTATTGCCGCACCGGCGCGACCTCCCAATCGGCTTGCGTCCTGCTCAAGAAGAACGGCTTCGCCGACGTGCACAGCCTGAAAGGCGGTTTGTCAAGCTGGCTGGACGCTCACTTGCCGGTCAGCCGCAAGAAATCCTGATGGCTGGACTGAAGTCCCGCCGGACCGAATATTGTCATCTACCTAACCCAAACCCAAACAAGGCATTCGCATGAGCGAACAACCGCAGGTTTCGCAGCACTTCGAAATCCAGAAGGTCTATCTAAAGGACGTGTCGCTGGAAACGCCCAATTCTCCGCTGATTTTCACCGAGCAATGGCAACCGCAAACCGAAGTGCGGCTGGAAACCGGCACCGCGCCGGTGACGCAGGACCTGTTTGAGGTGGTGTTGACCGTCACCATCACGACCAAGCTTGGCGAACGCACCGCCTATCTGGCCGAGGTTCAGCAGGGCGGACTGTTCACCCTGCGCGGTTTCGACGACTCGCAGATGGGCCACATGCTGCACGCCTTCTGCCCGAACATCCTGTTCCCCTTTGCCCGCGAGGAACTGGCCTCCCTGATCGGCAAGGGTGGGTTTCCACCCGTGCTGCTCAATCCGATCAATTTCGATGGTATGTACATGCAACGCTTGCAGCAGCAGGCGCAAGCGGCGGGCGCCGTATCGCCGGCGACGCACTGACGCATGATCGCCGTGGCCACGGTCGCGGTGCTCGGTCCTGGCTCGTGGGGCACCGCGCTGGCGTTATTGCTGGCGCGCAACGGCCATGCGGTCCGATTGTGGGGTCATGACCCCGAGGAAATCGCGCCGCTGCGCCAAGACCGGGAGAATCGGCGTTATCTCCCCGGCATTCCCTTTCCTCCGGCCCTAACCGCCGGCATCGATTTGGCTGAAGCGGTGGTCGGCGCCGATCTGGTGCTGGCGGCGGTGCCCAGCCACGCCTACGGGATCACCTTGGCCCGGTTGCGACCGCACCTGCCGTCAGATGCCGGCTTCGCTTGGGCCACCAAGGGTCTGGAGCACGGCGGCGGGCGATTCCTGCACGAGGTCACGGCGGAGTTCCTGGGGATAGCCTGGCCGGCGGCGGTGATTTCGGGACCCAGCTTCGCCGGGGAAGTGGCGCGGGGGTTGCCAACCGCCGTCACCGTCGCCTCCACCGACGCGGCGCATGCTCGTCGGGTGGCGATCCTGCTGCATGGCTCCAACCTGCGTGCCTACACCAGCGCCGACGTGATCGGCGTTGAACTCGGGGGGGCGGTCAAAAATGTGCTGGCCATCGCCGCCGGCATCGCTGACGGGCTGGGCTTCGGCGCCAACGCCCGGGCGGCACTGATCACTCGCGGCCTGGCCGAAATAACGCGACTGGGTCTGGCGGTCGGCGGCCAGCGCGAGACCTTCATGGGGCTGGCCGGTCTCGGCGATCTGGTGCTGACCTGCACCGACGATCAGTCGCGCAATCGCCGGTTCGGTCTGGCCATCGGCCGGGGCGAAACGGCCGAGGCGGCCTTCGCGGCCATCGGTCAGGTGGTGGAAGGCGCGGCCACGGCGCGGGAAGCGCTACGGCTGGCGCGGCGGCATCGGGTGGAAATGCCGATCACCGAACAGGTCAACGAAGTGCTGGATCACGGCCAGGACCCGCGCCGGGCGGTGGAAATTCTGCTGGCGCGCGATCCCAAGCCGGAGATGGTCTGAAACCGGGGCGACGTAGCGAGGTCGCGAGTAGTTTGGCAATCAGGTGATGCCATCGAGCAAGGGCTGGTGGTGTTCGTCCAATTCCCGATCCGGCCCGCTGTACACCCGCGGCCAGCGTTTTTTCACCACCAGACTGTCGCTGGCCAGGGCGTGGCAGGTATTCAGCACCGGGGGCGGCGCCCGGTCGGCAGCGGGCTTGGCGTCTTCCTCGTCGTAACGCTGGCCGTAGAGCGTCTGGAAAAAGGTGGTGGCGACTGGACCGAGCAACTCGGTCATGTGGGTGCAACCCTGGATGCCGTTAAACAATTCCTTGAGCTTGAGCGACCAGCCCGGCCCGATGCGCGCGCCGATCAGTTGCCGGTAGCGGGCGGTAATCGCGGGGCAGAGTCCAAACGGCGAGGCATCGGTGCGCGCCTCCACATCGCGGATCTGGAACTGATCATCCACCGTCAGGCGAATCCACATGTCGTGCAGCGGCTCGCCGGCCTGAATGACGCCGCCTCGATCCTCGTTGGGAAACGGGTAGCTCTTGGTGTCCACGATTTGGCCCTCGATATCCCATAGTCCATCCTCGCGGCGGTAGCCCGTGCACTGCACGACGCGCCGGTGCAGCAACTGGCGTGGGACGGGAGCGGAGAGCGGCATGAGATCCTCCAGTAAATTCGGTTTGGCGGGCCGGTCGGGAAATCAGTCGAAGAGAGTGCCGTCCATGAGGCGCGCCAGCCGCGTTTCCACCTGAGCCAGCACTCCCCGTTTCTGGTCAGCCGTATAGTCCCACCAGCCAGCGATTTCGTCCAAGGTGCGGAAACAGCCGTCACAGAGCTGGGTTTGTGGGTTAATCACGCAGACGCCGATGCAGGGGGAGGGCGGGTCGTTGGGTGGAGTGGCGGGGTCGGCGGTCATGGCGGATGGATGGGACTGTCATGGGATCACGAATGACCATGATACCGCACCGCAGCGGAGCGAATCCATAGAACCCGGCAGCTTGCGATGGCGCCCGCAGGCCAGGGGGTGATCGGCCGCGAAGACTCGGGAAGGGAATTATCATGGGCTTATCGAGTGTGCTGGTTTAGAGCACGCGCCTTGGCGCTTTGGCTGGGCGGTGGCGGCCCAACCCTCGATCCTGTGGTGGTTTGCGAACGTTCCCGTTGTCTTCGCGGCCGACCGGGGTAACCGAAGTGCTGACAAAATTTTATCAAATAAAACCAAAAAAGTAGCGAGCCCGCACCAATCAGGATAAACCCGGACTGGAATCGTGGATAATCCCGGATTGTTGAAATTGGATCGGTGCGGTGGATGATAAGTGCGGCGGTAACAGGGTTTGCGCTTGTATGGAGGCATGGTCGGGTTTAACCTTTACCTAAAATGGATGAGGATTTGCAGACT
>JBDHRD010000003.1:0-49284 GCA_039807425.1 Candidatus Contendibacter sp.
GTCCAGATCAGCGGTTGTGTGATCAGCGTGCTGCTGCGCCGGGAAGCCACTGGAATCACGGAGTCCTTCAAGTCAGCACTGCAATGGCCAGTCACTCATCGAATACTCGGTCTGCCGGAAGTGGACGAATTATTAAACTGGGAACCCTCCGCGCTGGTCGCCGTTACCCCTCCCCCTGTCTCACCAGACGATACTGCCAATACCTCGGAAACATTCTCGTCCTCAGCGACGTCTCATCCGGCCCCACCATCCGAGGCATCAAGCACACGGCTGTCGGTTCCTCCACGGGCTCCGGCTCCGGATTCTGTACCGACGACTGCTCAGTCCACCGCCTCGTCCAACCCGACGACCGAGCAATCCTGGCCACCTCCGGTCAATACGCTGGGAATGATCGGCCAATATCAGGCGGTTGATTTGCTGGTCAAACAGGCCCTGTTCTCCAAGGCGACTGGCCAGCGCTTCTCCGACAAATTGCTGGTGGGTCCCGCCGGCGTGGGCAAAAGCACTCTGGCACGGAACATTGGCGCGCTGCTGCTGAATCGGGAACCCCTGTTCTTCAGCGGTTCCGACTTGCGCCGTCCGGGTGATTTGCTGGAACGGCTCGCTCAGGAAAGGTTGGTTCCGGCCGCGCCTGGAACTGGAACGGTACGGGTCGAACCGTGCCTGATCTTCATCGACGAGGTCCACGGTATTTCAGCATCGGTGGCGACGGCGCTCCTGAGCGCCATGGATGATCGTCGAATCACCTCCATCGAGGGCGGTCTTTATGACTTCAACCGGGTGGTGTTTCTGCTGGCGACCACGGATCAGGGCAAATTGTCGGAAGCCTTCCAAAGCCGGCCCAATAAAACCTGGTTGCGTTCCTACACCCTGTACGAACTGGCGGGCATCGTCTGGCTACGTGGCAAGGAGTGCTTGGACGGTGCGGAATTGTCGCGGGAAGCCTGTTACGAGATCGCCGCTCGCGCTCGTTGCAACCCGCGCCGCAGCGTCCGCGACTTGAGCGAGGCGTTGCGCCCGCATTTTTTCCATTGCGCGGGACAGCAAATGGATGCTACCCCCTCGCTACAACAAGCCGCTGCTTTGATGATGCCGGAAAATATCGCAGCGTTCTACGAATCCCAGGGTATCGACTACAACGGACTCGACGATGTGGCCCGTCGCTTCCTCCATTATCTCAAACAGCATGGTGCGGTTTCGGAAGCTACCTTGAGCCAGGCGCTGGGTTTGACGCATCGACAGGATTTTGTAGAGACGGCGGAATATCTGACGCGGCTGGGCTTGATCGAAACTTCGCCGGCAGGGCGGAGTTTGACGCGGGAAGGCAGGCGGTATTTGAGTACCGCCCCACCTCCGGATCTGCGTCATCGGATTCCACGAGCGATGTAGTTTATCCGACTCGCGGTTCACCCCATCGCCAGCCTCGCCAGCACGAACGCCGCCACCGCCACGATCATCCCGGCGAACAGCTTTTGTAGCGCGGGTCCGGCGATGCACCGACCGACAACGATGCCCATCGCCATGCCCACCAACCCCCCACCAACGAAGCCTGTCGTCAATTCCAGGTCCAGCCGGGCGCCGGCCAGCACGTGGGAGGCCAGGCCCAATGCGCTAATGATGGCGATCACCCACAGCGAGGTCGCCACCGCCCGCCGCATCGGCAGCGAAGCGACCCACACGAGGGCCGGGACGATCAGGAAGCCCCCGCCGACGCCGAACAGACCCGACAGCAATCCGGTCGCGGTTCCCGCCAACGCCAGCCGCACCGCGCAGCGCGAGGTGAAGTGTAACTGGCCGCCGGGATCGTAGCGGCAGACTGGGCCAACAACATCAGCCTCTCCATCGCCGCCAGCGCGGATGATGCGGGTTTCTTCCGGCCGGCGACTGGCCTGCCGCCACATCCGCGTCGCCACCGCCAGCATCAGCAGCGCAAATCCCGCCAGCAACAGCGGTTCGGGGAAACGGGGATGCAGCCATGCGCCCAGCAGCGCCCCGATGATCCCGGACAGGCCAAAAATGACGGCAGTGCGCAATTCGGCCTCGCCACCGCGCAATCGCGCCAATCCGCCGCCCAGCGCTGTCGTTCCCACCGCTGCCAGCGAGATCACCACCGCTTCGCGCACCGGCGTACCCAAGCCGTACACCAGCAGCGGTACGGCGAAAATTGAGCCGCCGCCACCGGTCAGGCCCAGGGCGAAGCCGACGATCAGGCCAAACAACAGACTGAGGAGCATGTCTTTCCGGCTCGACAAAAAACAGCGCTCCCGCCCGACCCACAGGCCATGGCGGGAACGCCGCTGGCGGTTCCGGCGTCAGCCGGCGAAAATCAGGCGTCGGAACCCCAGCCGAACACTTCCACGGTGCGGAACAGGTCGTGATCGGTGACCATGCCGACCGGTTTGCCGTCCATCTCGACGATCACACGGCGGACGTTGGCGGCGGCCATCTGCCGCGAGGCTTCCGCCAGCGACATATCGCGCTTGACGGTCACCAGCGGCCGATTAGCAATATCGCCCACCTTGACCCGCGCTGGGGAGCGGTTGGCGCTGATGACCTTCTTCAATACGTCGAGATCGGTCATGATGCCCCACTGGCCGCTGGCGTCGGGCTCGACCATCACGGCGTTCACGCCCTTCTCGATCATCAGGTGCATGGCGACGTTGACCTGATCGTCGTTCTTGACGATGACCACCGGCGACATAATGCCGCCCACGGTGGTCGGCATGCGGCCCGAGGCGATCATCGCCTGTACCGGATCAGCCACCCGGGCGGCTTCCAGTTCCTTGCGGGCCGCTTCAAGCGCGCGGCGGCGGCTTTCGATTTCCTTGCGCAGCGCGGGACCCTGCTCTCGCATCTTGGCGATGATCAGATCACCAAATTTGCTGGTCGGCACCTCGGTGGCGCCGTCCATCTGCCGAGCAAAGTCGTAGGTGACGGTCTTATCAGCGATCACTTGGGTCAGCGCGGACTCAATCAGTTCGGCAGCTTCGATCCAGCCGATGTATTGCAGCAACATCACGCCTGACAGCATCAGCGAGCCGGGGTTGACCTTGTCCAGATTGGCGTATTTGGGCGCAGTGCCGTGGGTGGCCTCGAACACGGCAATGTAGTCGGCGATGTTGGCGCCTGGCGCGATGCCGATGCCGCCTACTTCCGCCGCCACCGCGTCGGACAGGTAATCGCCGTTCAGATTCATGGTGGCCAGCACCGAGAACTCTTCCGGCCGCAGTTGCAGCAACTGGAAGATAATGTCAGCGATGCGATCCTTGATCACCACCTTGCCGGGCGGCTGCTTGCCGCCGTAGACGCTGTACAGGTCGTTCTCGGTGATGGTCTGATCCGGGAATTCGTCCCGCGCCAGTTCATAACCCCAGTTCCGGAAGGCGCCTTCCGTGAACTTCATGATGTTGCCCTTGTGGACCAGGGTCACGCTGTCACGATTGTGATCGATGGCGTATTGGATCGCCTTACGCACCAGTCGCTTGGAGGCGAACGGCGAGATGGGCTTGACACCGATGCCCGCGCCGTCGAAAAACTCGGCGCCCAGTTCCTCGCGCAGGAACTGGGCCAGCTTGGCGTTTTCGGGGGTGCCGGTCTTGTACTCGATGCCGGCGTAGACGTCCTCGGTGTTCTCGCGGAAGATGACGACGTCCACCTTCTCGGGGTGACGCATCGGCGAGGGCACGCCGGGATAGTAGCGGACGGGGCGCACGCAGGCGTACAGGTCGAGATCCTGGCGCAACGCCACGTTCAGTGAACGGAAACCGCCACCGACCGGCGTGGTCAACGGACCCTTGATGGCGACGATCAATTCCTTGATGGCTTCCAGGGTTTCATCCGGGAAATAGTTGCCCTCATACAGCTCTGCCGCCTTCTCGCCCAGGAAGAGCTCACACCAGTGAATCTTGCGCTGGCCGCCGTAGGCTTCCTCGACCGCCGCATCCCAGACCCGCAGCGAGGCCCGGGTGATATCGGGGCCGATGCCGTCGCCTTCGACGAACCCGAGGATCGGTTGATCGGGAACGGACAGCTTGCCGTCCTTGATGGTGATTTTTTTGCCGCTGGTGGGAATGCGAATATGTTTGTAAGCCATGAGCCCTCCTGCTTGTTGTGGTTTCTCACCGGAAAATTGCATCGTAGGGCGCGTGGTGGTGGGCTGGGAAAACGCCGCGCCCAGCGTAAAAAATGCGGGTTAAACTACACGCACCCCCCCTTTTTGTCCATGATGGACGGTGGACACCGCTCCCTCCATGACCATGATATCGCCATGACTCTGAACGAATTACGCTATATCGTCGCCGTCGCCCGCGAGCGGCATTTTGGCCGGGCCGCGGAGTCCTGCCATATCAGCCAGCCCACCCTGAGCGTGGCGGTGCGGAAGCTGGAGGAGGAACTGGGTGTGGCCCTGTTCGAGCGCGGTCCCGGCGAGGTGGCGGTGACGCCCATCGGCCGGCGGATCGTCGAGCAGGCCCGGCGGGTACTGGACGAGGCCGCGGTCGTTCGCCAACTGGCCGCCCAAGGTCAGGATGACTTGGCCGGGATGCTGCGGCTGGGGGTGATTTACACCATCGGCCCGTATCTGCTGCCGCACCTGATTCCCCGCCTGCACCGCCGCGCCCCGCGCATGCCATTGCAGATCGAGGAAAACTACACGGCGATGCTGAGCGAGCGGCTCAAGGAGGGCGATCTGGACGTGTTGATCCTGTCGCTGCCGTTTGCGGAAACGGGGATTCTGACTCAGTCGGTGTACGAAGAACCGTTCGTGGTGTTGATGCCCACCGGCCATCCGTTGGAGCAGGTGACGGTGATTGATTCGTCCACCCTGGCCCGCCAGGAGTTGCTGCTGCTGGGGCCAGGGCATTGTTTCCGCGACCAGGTGCTGCGGTTCTGTCCGGAATGTAATCAGTTGAGCGTGGCCTCGGACAACATGCAGCGCACGCTGGAGGGCAGTTCGCTGGAAACCATCCGGCTGATGGTGGCGACCGGGATGGGCGTCACCGTGCTGCCCTATACCTCGGTCAGCGGCTATGCCCACGCCAGCGACCTGCTTAGCGTCCGGCCGTTCGCGGCCCCGGCCCCGACCCGGGTGGTCGCGCTGGCCTGGCGCAAAAGCTTCCCGCGCGGCGCGGTTATTCCGTTGCTGGCCGCGGCCATCCGCGCCTGCCCACTGGGCGAGGCGGTGCGGATGCTGGAGTGATCAGCCGAACTCGCCGGAGCCGAACCCCACCAGCGGCAGCAACCGTTTCAGCCCTTCCGCCAGCGTCCCGGCATCGTCCGTCCGCAGGGTGAGGTGGCCCACCTTGCGGCCGGGGCGAGGAGCCTTGCCATAGGCGTGATAATGCGTCCCGGCGACCGCCAGCGCCGCCGCCCGGTCGGGCATCGCGCCGATGCAGTTCACCATGGCGGAATGGCCGATGGCGGCAGTCGACCCCAGCGGCAGGCCGAGAATCGCCCGCAGGTGGTTTTCGAACTGGCTGGTCTCCGCGCCCTCGATGGTCCAGTGCCCGGAATTGTGGACGCGCGGGGCGATTTCGTTGGCGGTCAGATGGCCGTCCTGGACGAAGAACTCGACCGCCAGCAGGCCGACGTAATGCAACCGATCCAGCAGGCGACGGGCGTAGTCCCAGCCCTCCTGCTCCAGCTCGGGGGCGAGACAGGGCGCCCGCGACAGCCGCAGGATGCCGTCGCGATGGTAATTTTCCACCAGCGGATAGAACGCGGTCGCGCCATCGCGGCCCCGCACCGCCAGCACCGACACTTCCCGCTCGAACGGCACGAAGCCTTCCAGAATCAGCGGCGCGCCACCCAGCGCCCGCCAGGCCGGCTCGATGTCCTCGGATGCGCGCAAGACCCGCTGACCCTTGCCGTCGTAGCCCAGCCGGCGGGTTTTCAGCACTGCTGGCAGATTCAACCGCGCCACGGCCTCGCGCAGTTCCTCCAGACCGGCGACGGTGGCGAAGGTCGGGGTCGGAATGCCCAGTTCCCAGAACAGGGTTTTTTCCGCGACCCGATCCTGTGCCGCCGCCAGCGCACCGGGCGGGGGGTAGACCGCCACCTGCCGCTCCAGCGCCAGAGCGGCGGTGGCCGGCACGTTCTCGAAATCGAAGGTCACCACCTCGGCCCATTCAGCCAGTTGCTCCAGCCGGGGCTCGGCATCGTACTCGCCCCGGAGCAGGGTCGCCACCTGGCCGGCACAGGCGTCGGCGGCGGGATCGAGCACCTGAAAGTGCAAATTCAGCGGATAACCGGCCAAGGCCAGCATCCGCGCCAGTTGGCCGCCACCGACGATACCGACGTTCATGACGGGATATTCCTGGGATCGGGTTCGGCCAGCACCCGCGCGGTCTGGCGAGCGCGGAACTCGCGCACGGCCTCGCGGATCGCCGGATATTTGTTGCCGAGCAGGGCGGCGGCCAGCAGGGCGGCGTTAATCGCGCCAGCCTTGCCGATGGCGAGCGCGCCAACCGGGACGCCGCCCGGCATCTGGACGATGGACAACAGCGAATCCAGGCCATTGAGGGCTTGCGACTGCACCGGCACGCCCAGCACCGGCAGTACGGTCTTGGCCGCGACCATGCCCGGCAGGTGGGCGGCGCCCCCGGCCCCGGCGATGATGACCTCCAGCCCACGCCCCTCGGCACTGGCTGTGTATTCAAACAGCAGGTCGGGGGTGCGGTGAGCCGACACCACCCGGACTTCATGGGGCACGCCCAGCGCGTCCAGAGTGTTCGCTGCGTGTTCCAGCGTGCTCCAATCGGAGGTGGAACCCATGATCAAGCCAACCAACGGATTCATGCTATCGCGCTCGCACCAGATTGAGAGGAATTTGCTATTGAGTGAGGCTGTTATTATGCCCCGGCGGCCGCGCGCTGGCACCTTCTTCTATCGCCAGCGTCCTATGTCGTGCTCGTCCCAATCGTCCACCCTGAATTCCAACAGCGCCCGTTCCGTTTCGCTCAAGATCGCCAGCACGCCGGCGTGCTGGCGCTGCAGCCAGGCCAGGCGCTGGCAATGGTCGTTGCGTTCATCGGCGTCGAGAGCGACTGCCCCGTTCAGGATGACAGTCAATTCCGCGACCGATGTTTCCAACTCGCCCAGTTCGTTCAGCAACTCCAGTCGCCGAATCCGCAAGTCGTGGAATGTCATCATCATCTCGGCGAAACCTCGCGGTCAACCGACCTCAAACCCCACCACGTTCCGGCTGGCGCGGCTGAATTCGACGCCGATCAGGTGAATCGGCTGGCCGAGCGCCCGGTATTTCTCCGCGTAGCCCTTATCCCTGAGCTGCTGCAACGCCCGGCCTTCGGGCGTCAACTCCACCACCTTGAACTCGAACAGATAAATCCGCCCGTTGAATTTCACCGTCATGTCAATGCGCCCCTGACTGGTGGCGTCTTCCAGAACGATGTCCAGTCCCAGGGCGGCGAAGTAGCTGTAGAACACGCTGGCGTAATAGCCTTCGTAGCGGCTGATCGGGTTGTTGGCGTACCACTGGTGCGGGATCGTGGCGAAAAAGGCCTGGAACAGGTCTTTCAGTCCGGCCAGGTCGTGGGCCAGCAACAGGTCCAGCAGGTGCAAGCGGTGCGCAAAACTGCGGCTGGGGTCGTCGGTATAAACGGAAAGCAGGCTGGCGTTGAGGCTGGATTCGACTTCGTGGTTGGGATAGCCGAGAGTGTAAATCCAGTGCCCCAGAATGGGCTCCTCGGCCTTGTGGATGGTCAGATAGCCGGTCTGGAACAGCAGGGCTTCGGTGGCGATGCGGTCCACGTCAAAAGTGGAGAGCAGTTCCATCCCGGTGCGTAGCCGGGCCAGATTCGGGGTAAAGAACCCGCGCTCGGCCAGCAGGTTGATCAGAAACGTCGGCGTGCCGGTCTCGAACCACCATGGGCGGAACTGGCGCTTGCCGAACAGCAGCAACAAATCGAAAGGGTTGTAGACGGCTTCGCCGGTCCAATTGTAGCCGTTGTACCAGCGGCGGATGGCGTCCCGATCCAACCCGTCCAGTTCCGGGGCGAACACGGTGTCCACGTCGGCTTCGGTGTAGCCGCAAATCGCTGAATAGGACGCATCCACCGTGATGTCGTTGAGATTGTTCAGCCCGGAAAACAGGCTCACCTTGCTGAATTTGGACACGCCGGTGAGAAAGACGAAGCGGATCGAGGCGTCGGATTCCTTGATCACGCTGTACAGGTCTTTCAAGCCCTCCCGTAGCGCCAGGGCCATCTCCCGGTCGGTCAGGTTGTCGAGGATCGGCTTGTCGTATTCATCCACCAAGACCACCACCCGCTGGCCGGCCTGCTCGCAAAGCCGGGCGATGAGGTCGTAAAAGCGGCTGCGCGGATCGGGATACCGGGCCGACAGCCCATGCCGCCGTTCGTGCTCGTCGAATTGGCGGTGCAGCGTCTCGTGCAAGTGTTGCGGCGATTTCAATACCCCACCGCCGAAGCTCAGGCGAATTACCGGGTACACGGTTTGCCAGTCCCAGTGGTCGTGGATATACAACCTCCGGAATAGCGGTTCGTGACCCTCAAACAATTCCTTCAGGGTATCGAGAAACAGGCTTTTGCCAAACCGGCGTGGCCGGGAGAGGAAGTAATACTTGCCGTTCTCAATCAGATGATGGACAAACGGCGTTTTATCCACATAGTAGTAATCCTCGCTGACAATTTGGGCGAAGGTCTGAACGCCAATCGGCAGTTTGCGGCGGGTGGGCGGCATGACGAGGGGCCTCGGTCAGGTGAGCGCAATCCAGCCCAAAGCTTAGCGCCAGTCCAGTGATCAAGCGGGGGGCAGCGATAACAGTTCGCGCAGTCCGCCGAGCGGGATTTCGACCCAGTCGGGGCGGTTATCCAGTTCGTAACGGAGTTCGTAGCAAGCTTTCTCCAGGGTGAACCATTCCAGCAGTGTTTTCGCCTGATCGAGGTTGGCGGGATACCCCGGACTGTCACCGGCGGCCACGACGTAGGCGTCCAGAAACGCGGCCCGGGTTTGCCGTTCCCATTCGTCGAGATGGGGCGACAACGTCGCCGGGCCGCGGGTCCCGTCGGCGGTGACTTGGCGCAGGGCGGCATGGGCAGCATAGTTGAAGGAGCGCAACATGCCGACCACGTCCCGCAATGGCGAGTGCTTGCCGCGCCGCTCCGCCAGCGAGCGCGAGGGTTCGCCCTCGAAGTCGATGATGATGACGTCATCCTGGGCCACCAGCACCTGGCCGAGATGGTAGTCGCCGTGATAGCGGGTCTTCATGCCCCACGAGGCGGTCGCATCCAGCGGTTCGAGCCGCGCCAGCAATGCCGCGCGGGCGTCAAGCACGGACCCGGCCAACGCTTGAGCCGGTTCGGCCAGCCGCTGCCGCGCCCCTTCCAGGCCATCCAGCGTGGCGTTGACCTCGCCTCGAATCCGTTCCAGCCAATGGGTCAAATCGGCCGCCGTGATCGGTTCAGGGTCGAAGGCCGGATCACCGGTCGCTTGCGCCAAGGCGCGATGCAGTTCCCCGGTGCGCCGGCCCAGCGTCCCGGCGAACAGCAGGTAGACCGCATGGACCTTCTCTCCCGCCCCTCGAACCACGTTGGGTTGCTCGAGGCAGTCCGTCAGAAACCGTTTCAGGTAATCCAGGGTGAAGCTCCACGCATCGCCCTGATTGGGCACGAACCCTTGCAATAGCAACAGGGTCGTGCTGTCGTCCTCATTGCCTTCGTATTCGAGCGCGCCGGCCAGTGGCGCGATGTTGGGGAAGCCGATTTCCGTGAGGAAACGACCCATTTCCAGTTCGGGGTTCACTCCCGGTTGCAGGCGGCGATAGGCTTTCATCAGCAGTTGATCGCCGATGGCGATGGTGGTGTTGCTGCTGTCCAGCGCCAGTCGCCTGGCCGGCAACGTTTCCGGGGCGTCGCCGGCCAGTTCGTCGAACTGGCGCGTGGCGGAGAAGCGCAGCCAACCCTGGCCCAGCGGAATCCGGGCGCCGCGCCCGATCAGGCCGACCAGGTGTTGACAGAACCGCTCGTCGACGAAAGCACCATACAGCAGACCCATTCGAGCCCGGACCCGTACCTTGGCCAGGGCGTAGGGCCACAGCAGCCGGAGTCTGTCATCGCCGTCGTCGCCCCACGCCAGCGCCAGCGGCAGCGCGTAGTCCTGCGGCTCGGGCCGCCCGACCAGCCAAACCCGGATCCGCGCCAGCAGCCATTCGTTGCGGTCGGGCCAGATATCGTACTTCTCGAACTCGACTTTTTCGATGCGACCACCCTTGCCGGCAAACCAGCGCTGGGTCGGAAGAAACTCCGGCAACACCTGCCGGACCAGCCGTTCGTACAGGGCTGCCGCCATCGCCCGTCGCCCCGGTTCGACCTGATCGACAAAGAAGCTCTTCCAGCCCTGGAACAGGACCAGCACCTGCAATTCCAGGCCCGGCATCGTGTCCTCATGCCAGACGGGCGGCGCGGCCTGGGTCAGCCGGAACCAGTAAAAGCCCTGGCGGGGCAGGGTGAGGAGATACGGCAATTCGCCGATGGGCGGAAACGCGGTCTGGCCGAGCATTTCCACCGGCACCAGGCCCTTGTATGGCTTCAGATCGAGTTCCACCGGCTGGGCGGAGCGGGACAGGTTGGCCACGCACAGCACGACCTCGTCGGCGAAGGCGCGGACGTAAGCCAGAATCTTGCGGTTGCCGGGTTTGAGCATGTCCAGCCGACCACGGCCGAACGCCCGACAGGACCGGCGCACCGCGAGCAGCCGACGCGTCCAGTTCAGCAGCGAGGCCGGTTCGCGCTGTTGCGCTTCCACGTTCACCGCTTCGTAGCCGTAGATCGGGTCCATGATCGGCGGCAGGTACAAGCGTTGCGGATCGGTCTTGGAGAAGCCGGCGTTGCGGTCCGGGCTCCACTGCATCGGCGTGCGCATGCCGTTGCGGTCGCCCAGATAAATGTTATCGCCCATGCCGATTTCGTCGCCGTAGTAGAGGATGGGCGTGCCCGGCATCGACAGCAGCAGGCTGTTCATCAGCTTGATCTTGGCCGGATCGTTGTCCATCAGCGGCGCCAGCCGGCGGCGGATGCCGACGTTCACCCGCATCCGCGGATCGGCGGCGTAGGTGCGGTACATGTAGTCGCGTTCCCGGTTGGTGACCATTTCCAGCGTCAGCTCGTCGTGGTTGCGCAGAAAGATCGCCCACTGGCAGGAATCGGGAATGCTTGGCGTCTGCTCGAGAATATCGACGATGGGATGGCGGTCTTCCTGGGCGATGGCCATGTACATGCGCGGCATCAGCGGGAAATGGTAGGCCATGTGGCACTCGTCGCTGTCGCCGAAGTAGTCGCGCACGTCCTCCGGCCACTGGTTGGCCTCGGCCAGGAACAGGCGACTGCGGTAATGGGCGTCCACCACGGCCCGCATCTGCTTGATCACCGCGTGGGTTTCCGGCAGGTTCTCATTGTGGGTACCCTCGCGCACGCATAGATAGGGAATGGCGTCCAGCCGCAGCCCGTCCACCCCCAGATCCAGCCAGAACCGCATGATCTTGATCACGGCTTTCACCACCGCCGGATTGTTGTGGTTCAAATCGGGCTGGTGGGAGAAGAAGCGGTGCCAGTAGTACTGTTTCGCCACCGGATCCCAGGCCCAGTTGGAAGTCTCGGTGTCGGTGAAAATGATGCGGGTTTCCGGAAATTTCTGGTCGTCGTCGCTCCAGACGTAGAAATTCCGTTCCGGCGAACCGGGTGGAGCGCGGCGGGCGGCCTGGAACCAGGGATGCTGGTCGGACGTATGGTTGATCACCAGCTCGGTGATCACCTTGAGACCCCGGGCGTGGGCCGCGCGGACAAAGGTCTGGAAGTCAGCCAGCGTGCCGTAATCGGGATGGACGTTCTGGTAGTCGGCAATATCGTAGCCGTCGTCTCGCAGGGGCGAAGGGTAGAACGGCATCAGCCACAGCGTGTCCACCCCCAGTTCCTGGAGATAGTCCAGCCGCTGGATCAAGCCCAGGAAATCGCCGAACCCATCCTGGCTGCTGTCGCCGAACGCCTTGACGTGCAATTGATAAATGACCGCGTCCCGGTACCACAGGGGATCTTCCACGCCGGGCCAGTTTTTACGATTGCGGGCCATGCGGTCCTCCTGAATTTTTCGAGCGAATGAAAACCGTGCTCCTGCAACAGTCTTACGGACGAGAATAGGCGTTGGAAGGAGCGGTCGTCAGGGTGTCGGCCAGGGCCGCCAGCAATTCGGCCAGGGCGGCGGGATCGGGAAGCCGATCAACGGCTTCCGCCGGCGGTTCCGGGCCGATGCCGAGCGCGACGCCGCCCAATTCCGCCGCCGCCGCCAGCGCCAGCGCATCGTTGGCGGTGTCGCCGGCGTACAGCACGGTGGCCGGTTCGGCGCCGCCCTGGGCGACGATGGCGCGCAGCGCTGTACCCTTATCCTGGGCGATGGCTGGCACCACCTCGATGGCGAGTGGCCCGTCCAGGACGTGCAAACCGGCGGCGTGCGGCTCCAGTAAATCCGCCATTTCGGTCCGCAACGGCTCGACCCGATCCGGCGCCAGTTGCCGATAATGAATAGTAAACCCGAACGGTTTATTCTCCACCCAGGCGCCCGGATAAGCCGCCAGGCCGATTTCGGCGGTGGCGCGCAGGGTGTCGAGCAGAGCGCGGCTTGCCGGGGCTTCGGTGGGAATGCGACGTTCGCCAGCCAGTTCCAGTTCCAGGCCGGTGGACCCGCCGTAGCTGAGTCCCGCCAAGCCGACCATGCCGATGAGATCGTCCAGCCCCCGCCCGCTGACCACGCCGACCGTGACGCGGGGCGTCGCGGCTAGCCGGGCCAGCACGTCGCGCAGCGCTGGATCGAGACACGCCAGGCGAGGATGCGCCGCCAGCGGGGTCAGCGTCCCGTCGTAGTCGAACACCAGCACCAGCCGCTCACCGCGACGATGGGCGGCAGCGAGACGCTCCAGAAGTGTTGTGGTAACCGGCGGCATCAGGCGGCCTCCTGGGTCGGAGTGGCGGGGATGGGCATGGACGCGAGTTCGGCCAGGAAATTGGCCGCCCAGCGGTAAATGTTGTTTTCCTCGACCTGCCGTCGCATCCGACTCATCCGTTCCTGACGTTCCTCCGGCGCCATTTCCAGCGCCCGCCAGACCGCCTCGGCGAACTGTTCGGTGTCGTAGGGATTGATGATCAAAGCATCCGATAGTTCGCGGGCCGCGCCGGCGAATTCGGAGAGAATCAACACGCCGTCCGAATCGGTCTTGGCGGCGACGAACTCCTTGGCCACCAGATTCATGCCGTCGTGCAGCGAGCTGACGACGCCGATCTCGGCCATGCGCAGGAAGGCGTGCACCGTCGCGCCATCGTGGTGTCCGACCAGGAAGCGGATCGGTTTCCAGCGGTCGGTCTGGAACCGCCAGTTGATCTCGTCGGCCAGCGCTTCCAGTTCGGTAATGTAGTTGCGATAACGGGGAATGTGGGTGCGACTGGGCGCCCCCAGTTGCACGAAAGTGAATTTTCCCCGGTATTGGGGCCAGCGTTCGAAAAACCGGCCCACGGCGCGGAACCGCTCGGTCAGGCCCTTGGTATAGTCGATGCGATCCACCCCGACCGCGATCCGCAGGTTACCCAGATCATAGCGTTCCCGGAAACCGGTGATCTGCTGTTCCAGCTCCGCGCCGGTCAGGGCATGGCGCTCGGCCCAGCTTTCGACGCTGATCGGGAAGGGCCGCACCCGCGAAGCATGGCCTTGCAGTTCCACCGCGAAATGGTCCCAGTCCAGCCGCGCCTCGATCATCCGGTCCACGGTGTCGAGGAAATTGTTGCAATGCTGCTGGAGATGAAAGCCGATCAGATCCGCGCCCAACAGGCCACGCAGCAAATCCGGCGCCCAGGGACAAATGCGGAACGCCTCCGGATTGGGCCAGGGAATGTGCCAGAAAATACCGACCGCCAACTCGGGCCGGGCCTCCTTGAGAAAGCGGGGGACCAGCGCCATCTGATAGTCCTGCACCAGCACCACCGCCGGACCGGAGCCGGCTTCCTCCAGGGCCGCCGCGGCGAAACGCCGGTTGGCGCGCACGTAGTGTTCCCAGTCGCCAGCCCGAAACACCGGCCGCTCGTGGGCGAGATGGCAGAGCGGCCACAGGCCCTCGTTGGCGAAACCATAGTAATAACCCTGCTCTTCTTCCCGGCTCAGCCACACCCGCCGCAGGGTGTAGGTCGGATCGTCCGGCGGCACCGCCAGCCGGCCCTGGGCGTCAGTCATCTGTCGGTCGGCCTCGCCGGAGCCGTGCGCGACCCAGACTCCGCCGCAGGCCTGCAGCACGGGGTCCAGGGCGGTGACCAATCCGCCCGCGGGTACAATCAGCCGGGGTTTGCCGTCGCGCAGTTCGTGCATGTACGGCTCGCGGTTGCTGATCACCAGCAGTTGCCCCCCGCGCAAGCAGTCCACGACATGGGCGCGCAGCCGGTCGCGGGTCCAGGCATTGGTGACGTGCATGACCGCTCGGGCTTGTGCCTGCTGCGCCAGCCGGGCGACTCGCAGCGAAGAGGCCAATCGGTCGCTTTCGTTGGCCAGCCGCGCGATGGGCAGTTGGATCCGTGGCGCTTCGGCGGTATCGCCGGTACGCACATGCTGCATCCATTCCGCCAGTTGATTGAGCGGCCGGTCATACAGCAACCAGGTGCCCGCGACCGTCAGGATCAGCAGCGACAAGATGATCAAGCTGATCCAGAAACCGAACACTGCCTGTCGGTGAGTGGCCCGTTCGTCCAGACCGACCAGATCGTGCAACACCGCCAGCGCGCCCCGCGGCTGGCCATCGGGCGCGCGGATCACCGAGACCAGCGCATGAACGTGAGCGTCGGCCATGCGTCGGGTTTCGAGGGTGTCTTTCGATTCCTGGAGCGCCAGAAGGATCATCGGTTTCAGATCGACGGCAAAGTCGGCCGCGCCCTTGCCGGCGGCGACCAGCCGGCCATCGGCGCGGTAGACCGCCAGCCCGATCAGCCGCCGGTAACCTTCCAGCATGGAGCCGAGCGTGATCGCCGCCTCGCTGTCGGGCAGTTGCAACGCGACTTGCGCCGGATAGGCCATCTGATGCGCGATGACATAGGCGCGGCGATCCATCTCTTCCAAATCGTTGCGGCGTTCGCGTTCGATCTGAAACCAGGCCAGCGCGGCGATCAACAGGCCGACCAGCACGGTGATGAGCAGCCCCATTCGCAGCGAGTTGGGTAATTGAAATGAGAATTTACCGGCCATGGGCGATGGCTCCACAGGGTTGCAATGGTTTTGCACCGAGGCGATCACGGTGCGGTCGAGCGCCTGCTCCAGAAATCGAACACGCCGAGCGCCACGTTGCCATCATGTTCACCCTGCGCGATTTTTGGTCGAATTTGATAATTTTGACCGGCTGTTTTGACTTTCAGATACTTGTGTATGTCGGGGCGAATATCAACCGGATGGATTCATTCGGAATAAACCAGTGAATGATTTCGGTGATCCCCAAAATGCCTTTCGACAAAGATTCCAGCGAACCCCGCCAGTCTTGAGCCTATCATCCCCATGTCCACGTCGCAATTTATCCCGTCAGCTACCTCCGACCTCCAATCATGGACCGCCCGCTGGCGCCGCTGGGCGTTCGAGCAAGATCGTGTCGAACGTTCCCGGCTGGATCGGCTGGCGGTTTTTCTGACGCGCCTGCTGTACGGTATCGTCCTCAAATTCGCCGATGGCCAATTCAACCGGCAGGCCAGCAGCTTGGCCTACACCACTTTGCTATCGCTGGTGCCGCTGCTGGCGGTCACCTTTTCCGTGCTCAAGGGCTTTGGCGTCCAGAACCAGATCGAACCCCTGTTGATGGGCTATCTGGAGCCCATGGGCGAGGCGGGACTGGAAGCGGGTCAGCGCATTCTCGACTTTGTCAACAACCTGCGGGTTGGCGTGCTTGGTTCCCTGGGCATCGCCCTGCTGTTTTACACCGCGCTGAGCCTGCTTCAGAAGATCGAAGAGGCGTTCAACGCCATCTGGGGCGTATCCCGCGCCCGGGGGTTGGGCCGCCGCTTCAGCGAGTATCTCAGCGTCCTGCTGGTGGGACCGGTGTTCGTGTTCACCGGCCTCGGCGTCGCCACGTCGGCGCTGAGTAACGAATGGTTCCGGGGGTTGGCGGCTATCGAACTGTTCGGCGCCCTCATTGTCGGCCTGGGGCGAGCGATGCCCTATCTGGTGATCTGCCTGGCGTTCGCATTTTTGTACGCCTTTCTCACCAATACCCGGGTGCGGCTGATGCCGGCGCTGGCCGGCGGCGTCTTTGCAGGGGTGCTTTGGTACGCCATCGGGCTGATCTTCGCCCGGTTTGTGGCCAATTCGTCCAGCTACTCGGCCATCTACTCGGGATTCGCCGCCGCCATGCTGTTCGTGATCTGGGTGAACGCAGGCTGGTTGATCGTCCTGGTGGGCGCGCAAGTGGCCTGCTATTGGCAATATCCCCAGCGCCTGCCACCGCACGGGGCTGGCGGCGGGTCGCGTGATGGTGGGTGGAGCACCCTGGCACTGACGATCATGACACTGGTCGGGCGCGCTCATTACCGCCACGAGCCGCTGTGGACCCTGAATCGGCTCGTGGCCCAGTGTGCGGGAAACTCCGCCGATGCGATCACCAAAGTCGTCGAAGCGCTGCGACGGAAGGGTTTGCTCGTCGCCAGCAGCGACGATCCGCCGGTTTATCTGCCCGCTTGCGCTATCGAGATCATCGAGTTGCGGAATATCGTGGCGGCGGCGCGCGAAGGGGGAGAGGCGACTGGCCAGTCACCCGCCGTGCGGGAAATCATGGATCGGGTCGACGCCGCGATTGACCAGACCTTGCAGGGACAGACTTTGAAGGATCTGGTGCTGGCGGAGGAGCGGGACAGGCGCTGAGCGTGGAGGGAGCGTTTCGTGGCCGCGCCGTTACCCGTGGGGCCGTGCCATGCGCTGCGACGTTGTCTACGCCTGGGATTATTCCCGGCGTCACCGTTGCCTCCACGGCGACGATCCCGGCGACTGCCCAGCCTGGCGCTTCGTGGTCTGTAGCCAGGCCTGACTGGATAACGCCAGTCTGATCGCGGCCCTGATTGCCCCGACCGCGCTGGAATCGCGGCGCTGGTGCGACGACAACCGCATCGTCGCGTGGATGAATTTCGCCGCCGGGAATTCCCAAAGAGCCAAAACTTACAGGACCAAAATTCCGGGGTCCGGTTGGGTTTCCAGAATAAGCCACTATGCTGTTAATGACATGGCGCTGAATTGAAGGGGAATATCGTGACTGGGCTGAACGTCGAAGTGGAACCGGGCGAGGTCGGATTCGACGCCACCCGTCTGGCGCGCATCCAACCACACTTTGCCCGCTACGTGGAGGACGGGCGGTTGCCCGGCTGGCTGATCCTGGTCAGTCGGGGCGGCAAGATCGCTTACCTTGGCAATTATGGCTACCGGGATCTCGAATCCAAAGCGCCGATTGAGTGGGATACCCTGTTTCGCATCTACTCGATGACCAAACCGGTCACGGCGGTGGCCGCGATGATGCTGTACGAAGAGGGGGCCTTCGAACTCAAGGACCCGGTGAGTTGCTTCATCCCCGCCTTTGGCGACGTGCGCGTCTACCGCAGCGGGTCGGCGCTAAAACCGGTGACCGAACCGGCCATGGAACCGATGCGAATCTGGCACTTGCTCACTCATACCGCCGGCCTCACCTACGGTTTTCACCATTCCCACCCGGTGGATGCCCTCTACCGGGCCGCCGGCTTCGAATGGGGACCGCCGGCGGGGATGGATTTGGCCGCCTGCTGCGACACCTGGGCCAGCCTACCCCTGCTGTTCCAGCCGGGTACGGAATGGAACTACTCGGTGGCGACCGATGTGCTCGGACGGGTGATCGAAGTGGTCTCCGGCCAGTCGCTCGACCGGTTTTTCGCCGAACGAATTTTCCAGCCGCTGGGCATGTCCGACACGCGCTTCTGGGTCTCCGAAGAAGACGCCGGGCGGCTGGCTGCCTTTTATTCGCCACAGCCCGGCACGCTGCGCGCGGTGCGCAGCCATGTCATGGACCGGGTCACCCGGCAACCGCCCGTCTGCTGCCTGGGGGGCGACGGGCTGATCTCGACCGCCGCTGACTACCACCGTTTCACCCAGATGCTGCGGCGGGGCGGCGACCTGGACAGTGTCCGATTACTGAGCAACCGGACCTTGCGCTACATGACCCGCAATCACCTGCCGGGTGGGGCTGATCTGGAAACCTTCGGCCGGCCGATCTTCGCTGAAACCACGTTCGATGGCATAGGCTTCGGGCTGGGCTTCTCGGTGACGCTCGATCCGGTCGCCAACAAGGTACTGTCCTCGCCGGGCGAATTCGCCTGGGGCGGTGCCGCCAGTACGGCGTTTTGGGTGGACCCGGTCGAGGACATCACTGTCCTGCTGTTCACCCAGCTGTTCCCTTCCAGCACTCATCCACTCCGTCCCCAACTCCGTCAACTGGTTTACCAGGCCTTGGTGGATTAACGCGAAGCTATCGCGCCTTATCGCATGGTTGGAGATGGGGGAATGTGGGATTCTCGGTCGCCAGCGCGTCTCGCCACATGCCGGTCCAGTAGCGGACCACGGTCAGGGGCCAGCCGGCCCACAGGCCGAACCCGTCGGCATTGGACCAGTGGGTTCCGAACGCCCGCGAATCAAAGGGGGCGAGCGGACGGACCGCCCACTCCCGGCCGAACTGCGTCAGACCGGTCCCGACCAGCACCTCATCGATGGAAGGCTGCCCTGACACATCGCTGATTACCCCCGAAAGGGTCAACAAGGCCTTGCGGAACAGGGTGAGTTCCTCGGGAAACTGCATCGCCCCCGCGGTCCCCAGTTGATCCAGCAAGGCCATCAGCCAGTCCATGCCGGGGAACGTCCCCTGGCGCACTTGGCGCAAACCCACCGCAATGGTGGCGCGCAACGTCGCGGGATCGGATGAATGTCCCAGCGCGGCGAGCGCGCAGGACAGGCCAGCCTCATCCTGCGTCAGGGCGCAGGCCACGGCCTGAACCACGGCGATGCGCTGCGCCTTGCTGAGCGAGGTGACCAGCGCCCAATCCAGGATCGCCAGACGGCCATCGCGCGTCACCAGCAGGTTGCCGGCGTGGGGGTCGGCATGGAAGACGGCGGAGTCCGGGGAGTCGCTCCAGAACGGTTTGGCGATCATCGCTTCGATCAGGATCCGCGCGAGCCGTCGGCGTTCGCTGGCGGACGAGCCCGGGTCGGTCACTTTGCAGCCATCGACCCGTTCCATGGCGGTCAGGCGTGCCGTGCAAAACGGCAACAAACCTGGGATAAGGACTCCCGGTGAGTCGGCATGAAACACCGCCGCCCATGCCAGATGGGTTTGCTCGTGGTCCAGCCGGATCTCGTTCGCCAACTGTTGGCGAACGCTGTCGAGCGTGTTGCGATAGTCGAGCACCGGCAAACCGTGGTCCGCGCAGCGCTCTTCCAGGAAGACGCCGAGCGACGACCAGATGGCCAACTCTTCGTACAACTGCTCTTCGATGCCGGGCCGCAGCACCTTGAGCACGCCCGCCAGTGGCGCGGATGCAGCGGAACAGCGCCAGACCACCGGGACGACCACGGCGACGCTGGCCTCCGCGAGCGCCGTGGGCGCGATCTCAAGGCCGGCGATCACGCCCAGTTCCCGCTGGATGGCGGCGGTGATCACCCCCATGGAGGCAGTGGGCTCCAGCGACTCCAGCCACTGCAAATTGGCGCGCAGGTCGGGCGCCAGACGCCGGTCGCGCGCCATCACTTGTCCCAGCTTGTGCAAGGTTGGGCACTGGCGCAGCAAGGTGACCAGCCGGCGTGCGGGACTCGCGGCGCGCGGCAGTTGCAGTTGCTCGGCGAAAATTCGCGCCAGTCGCGGCGGCGACAGTCGCTCCAGAAAGAACAGCAATCCATCCATCAACAGAGGGCGGTAGGCGGCATGGGCCTCGGGCACCAGTTGCGCGATCCGCAGTTCCTCGACCAGCGCGCTCCAATCCAGCAGATTGCTTGGGTTTGGCATCTCTCTGACCCCTGATCAATCGGTTGGATGAAATTGAGTTGACTTGACGCCTGACAGGGTTTGCAAAGCTCGATGGATCATGGCTTGGGGAAATAGCGCAAATGGCGCTCGCTGATTGGGTATTGTGGCAAATAGTCCAGTAACAGGCGCAACACCAGCCGGGCTTGACTGAGATCCCGGCCCTTTTTCGCCGGTTCCCGATCCGGTTGGCTGGAGAGCCAGGCTTTATGAATCGCAAACGCCCGTGGGTCGGGCGACCGCATGAGCACCGGCCTACCGTCCGCGGCGATGACCGTAGCTTCGATCCGTGGGCTGTTGAGCAGCCATTGCAAGCTGGGTACTTCCGCCGCGACCAGATCCTCTTCGGCAAAACGAACGGCGCGGTTGGTCTGCATTCCTTCGGGCGGGATTACCAGGTCAACCATAAATCGTTCCTGATTCACCGCCCGGAAAGGTTGAGCGGCAACCACCTCGAAACTCTGGTCCACCTTGCGCAACAAACCCAGCAATCCCCGACCATCCAGTTTTCGGGCAGTCAAGGCGAGTGATCCACGGTGATCATAAAGCAGATCCACATCTCCCGAGGCCAGCAGGTCCATCGAAAACTGCACGGCGGCCATGGTTTCATAGGCGTAGAGGGCGTGGGCGCCACTGACCGTGAAGTGATGTTCGGCCTGGGCCAGATCGAGCTTATGGAGGATTCGGCCAATCAGCGTGGGCAGGCGCCCCATCCGGACTGCCTTGTTCAACCGGGTCTGTTGCTTCAGGGCGGCTGAAAGAGTGGCGAAACGCTCGTCCGCCCGTTGCTTACCGGCGGCGAACGCAGCGTAAATGCGTTCAGTTTCCGGCGAGCGCGGGCCGAGCGATTTGCCATTACCCCGGGCGTCGTGCAACCGGACCAGATAGTCACGGTCAGCGGTCCGCACCCATTTCATCCCGTATTGATACGCCTGTTTCTGCCGGTAGGCTTCTCGCCAGGCTGCCAGAATCTGCTCGGATTCAATCAGGAAGAGGCGCTGTTGGTCAGTCAGTTCACGCATGGTTTTTCCTGTCAACAACTGTTTTTTAAACTTACAGGAAAAATCATTTATAAACAATATATTAAGCGACTTTAAAGGCTTGCTTGGCGCGAACGCTCCCGGATCAAGCGGTTCACGCCCGCGCCCACGCCGAAGGCGTACAGCCGGGCATCACCCAGATTCGCCCGGATCAGCGCCAAGATCTCGGCTTCGTTGCCGATGTAACTGTCGGGCAGAAAGGCGACGATGCGCAGCGCGTCCGCCGGGATCGGTAGAACCAAGGCCTGGCGGATGCCGGTGCTCATAAACGCTGTTTGCGCTATGCTACTTTGCGAACAGCGCCTAATGCGTGATGGTTTTCTCGGTCACGCTCGTGATCGTCACTTTTCCTTTGGCAACCTTCACTTCGTAGATGCGTACATCCTGGTGCCCCTCCTGCAGCAGGTAAACCGAATACGAGGTCGTCGAGTTCTGCACGATGCGGCCGATCCCGCCGCCGCCGCGCATGGGGTAATTCTTGTCCACATCTTCGAGAATCGCTTGGTAAATACAGACCGATTGTTTGATTGCATCCATCATACAGTTCCTCGCTGCTAGGGTATCGGCGCTCGCTTGCTTCGACGGCGAAAGCCCGGTCAACCAGAAGACCGTCGCGAGCGCAGCGGCAAAGGCCACGATCTTGCTTCCGAACATCATCCCCATTCCCTCCTCAGGCAGGCCGGACGGGCCGGACGGTGATCATCTTGCCCGCCTGTACTTCGGCGGCAGTACGCGGGTAGTGCCTCTGCATCTTAGCAGGCCAGACCGAGGTTAGCGTGAGGATCGGCAGCTGCAGGGTCTGGGGCGACACGAAGAAGGAAAGCGGGTTGAGTACGGCCGCGAACAAATCCGCAACCGCGAAGTTCCGCAAGGCCTCGCGCCAGGGATAGGCGTTTTCCACCCTCAGCTGCATCCCCCCTCCCATCACTGCCTTCATGTCGTCATCGGCGATGCCGTAACAGGCCGCGGCGTTGGTATCGCCCGAGGGCAGGCAATGCGGCTTACCCACATCGACATGATCGAGGCCCAAAAGGTGGCCCACCTCATGCACGTGGGCGCGCTGCATCACTGGCTTGCCTTTGCTATCGGTCTTTTTTCTGGAGAGGTTCGTATCCTTGCTGTCGTAGAGCGTTGAATGCGAGCCAAACCAGTTCTCGCTCGCATGCAGGCGCACCACGTCGATCGTGTGATGGTTGCCGGCTGTGCCCGCGTCGTTGCCGATCAGTTTGAACCGGCACCATACGTTCGGGTAATAGGTCGTCCCACCCTTGGTAAAGGAAAATGCCCCGGCATCGTTGATCAGCCAAAACTTGCCGTGCCAGAAGGCTTCGGCGGATTGAACGAAATTCGCCTTCCATGCCTTCCAGGAGGTGTCGGTCCATTTGATGATTTTACGTGTAGGTTCGGTGGCGTCGCCGTAATCGTGATAGGTTCCCTGGGCTGCACCGCCTGTGGGGTTAATCTGGCGAAAGCCCATCTTGAGCGTCAGCGTGAGTTCCGCGTTGTTGTAGGGGTCGCAGACGTCGGTGTCGAGTTCGGCATCGAACCGCTTGAAGGACAGCTTGCTTTTCATCGGCTTCTCCGAAAATTGCGGCAGTCATGAAATCAAAGAGATAGAACTTAGCGCGATGTTTAACTACATCAGGCCCTCAAACTGCAGGTCTGATCGACCGGGTTGCCGGTTCATGAAATATCCAAGGTATGTGCCAAAATTTTTCGAGTGATCCAACTCGTTAAGCGCCAAGCATCCATCTGCGGCAAAACACCGTAACGATTAAAGTCTTCGAGCGGCATGGTGGTCTCTCCGTGAGGTTGAAGCGATTGGTTCCTCTCAGCGTAACTCACCACTCCATGTCGTATCAGCCCACCCCACGCTTCGTCAAAAAAGTCGAACATCATGTAGCGATTTGCCCGGTTTTGAACGAAAAGTCAGGGAAACGTTCGAGAGGTTATCGAGTTTCGCGGTTCGGGCGGGCGAGCCGCTCACGATGGACCGAACCGCCCATCCTGGCCCGTTTAAAGTCGTAGTAAGATCCGGTTGTCGTAGCGGTCGCATCGCGGTTGTCCAGGGTCCGGCCGTTCGCCAGCTTCACTTCGGCGCGACCCGGCCCCGGCGTTTCGGTGGTGATCGGATGGGTGGGTGCTGGTTCAGTCAAACCTGGACCCGTCATTTGCCTGCAACACGACTTCCCAAAGTTCCTCAATCAGCGACGCTCGTCGGCTCGCGCCCCATCAGTTCGCATTCGCCATCCACCTGAACGCCCCATTGCCGGATGTGCCGGATGCCGAGTACCGGGATACGCTTATCATCGAACCGCTGTCGGAAACCGGCCGCGGGGGTTTCGCCCGAGGTCCATCGGGCAAATCCACTTTCCTGCAGGGAGATCAATTCATCGGGCAGCTTGGTTGTTCTCATTTCGATGATTCTCCTTCAGCTGGGATGAGAAATAGGCTTCCGCCCGAGGTGATTCTAACGGTCTTGGCACCCTTGCCCCGCACCGTGGCGAGACCAGGCATCAGGAGGTGGCGGTGATTTCGCCCCGCATCAGCCGGAAGGTGCGCGCCTGACGCCAAACAGTGGCGTCCAACAGGTCCGGTTCGATGGCGGTCACGAATAACTGGGCATCCAGTCCAGCCAGCACCCGCGTCACCCGCCCCCGGTTATCCGGGTCCAGTTCCGCTGGCAGGTCGTCGATCAGCAGGATGCAGGCGTGGCCAGCATGGCGCCGATACAATTCCGCCTGCGCCAGCACCAAGGCGATGACCAGCAGCTTCTGCTGGCCACGCGACAACGCCTCCGCTGGCGACTGACCGGCGATGCGCGGGACGAAGTCGGCCCGGTGCGGTCCGAGCCGGGTATGACCCTGTTGGCGATCCTGCGCGCGGCCCACCTGCAACCACGATGCGAAATCGTGTTTAAACGGCTCCAGAGGCCAGCCACGGCGATAATCCACCTCGACCGCTACCTCACCCAGGGTCGTCCCCGTTAAGGGCCTTAAAACGCCTCCCAGAGCCTTACAGAAGGATTCGCGCAGCCGGTCGAGCCGCTCCGCCGCCGCCGACAGCTCGCCGTCCCAGGCATCCACCACCCGGTCGGCCGCCCCGGTCCGCAGGGCGGCGTTGCGGTGGCGCAGCGCGGTGTCGTAGCGCCGCCAGGCGTCGAGGAAGCCCGGCTCGCCGTGAAACAGCCCCCAGTCCATGAAGCGCCGCCGCTGTCTCGGCCCGTCCTCCAGCAGGCGATGGCTATCGGGATTGAGCAACAGTACCGGCGCTTGGCGGGCCAGTTCCGCCAGCGAGCGGGTCGGTGCGCCGTCGATCCGGGCGGTCCACTCGTGGGCGTTACGTTCGATGCCGACTGGCGTTCGCCGGTCGTCGCCATCGGCCATGATCGCCACGACCCGGAACGCCGTCGTGCCGGTCTGGATCAGCTCGCGCGGCTGGCGGGCGCGGAACGAGCGGCCGCGCCCCAGCACGTACAGCGCCTCCAGCAGGCTGGTCTTGCCGGAAGCGTTGGGGCCGATCAGCAGATTCAGACCGGGCGCACAGTCCAGGTTGACTTCATGCAGATTGCGAAACCCGGTGATGCCGAGGCTGGCGACTCGCATCCCGGCGTCAGTCCCCTCGAACTGGCTTACCGATCACCGACCGCTCACCGCTTGCCTCAAAGCCGCATCGGCATGATGACATGCTTGCCGCTGCCGCCCTCGGCTTCCTCGATCAGGCAACTGCTGCTGGCGTCGGAGAAGGATAGCTTGGCCAGTTCGCCGCCCAGCGCGCCCAGGGCGTCGAGCAAGTAGCCACCGTTGAAGCCGATTTCCAGCAGGCCGCCGTTGTAGTTGATCTCGACCTCCTCTTCGGCCTCTTCCTGATCGGGATTCTGGGCCTGGGTCCGCAGAATCCAGTCGTCCAGCTGTAGACGAATACCCTGAGTCTTGTCGGTGAGCACCAGGCTGGTGCGAGTCAGAGCGTTGCGCAGCGCGACACGATCGGCGATCACCATCCGGCTGCCCTCGCGGGGGATGACGCGCTGGTAGTCGGGAAACTTGCCGTCGATCAGCTTGGAAGTAAAGCGGATGTCACCCATCGCCACTCGAATGTGGTTGGCGCCCAGCCTGAGCACGGCTTCGGTGTCGCTGTCGGCCAGCAGCCGCAACAGTTCCATGACTCCCTTGCGCGGCACGATGACCTGACGGGTCTCCGCCGCGTCCACCTCGGTTTTCAGTTCCTGGAACGCCAGGCGGTGGCCGTCCGTAGCGACGAGCCGCAAGACCCCCGGACCGACCTCCAGCAGCAGACCGTTGAGGTAGTAGCGCACATCCTGCTGGGCCATGGCGAAGTGCGTGCGTTCGATCAGGCTGCGCAGCGCGCCCTGGGGCACGCGGATATCGCCGGTGAAGGGTAAATCCTCCAGGGTGGGAAAATCGCCAGCGGGTAACGTGGTCAGGGTAAAGCGGCTGCGGCCACAACGCACCGTCGCCTTGTCGCCCTCGACGCTCAAGATCACAGTGCCGTCCTCCGGCAGGGCGCGCAGGATGTCGTGCAGCTTGCGGGCGGGGAGGGTGATCTCGCCCGGAACTTCGGCGGGCAATTCGGCTCGGGTGGACAACTCCACCTCCAGGTCGGTGGCGGTCAGATTCAGTTCGCGTTCCCCCGCCATCAACAAAACGTTGGTCAGGATGGGCAAGGTCTGCCGCCGCTCGACCGCGCCGATGACATGCTGCAAAGGTTTGAGCAACTGCTCGCGCTTGGCTTCCAGTTTCATGAGGTCTCCGATGCGTCGTGGTCCTTGGCCCTGGTTCCGGGATATTTCCTAGTAAAACCAAGGGTCATTAAAAATTAACTTTGCTGGCGTCCTTCGGTTTTGGCGGTTCCCAATAATAATCTTCTTTTAATATATAAAAGATTATTATTATTAGGGAGGCCATTTTCTGTGGATAACTTTGACATTTTATTTATTTTTCAAAATCTTGAAGCCGTTTTTCCTGTGGATAAGTGTGTGGATAAGTCAGCCATTTCTGTGGATAAGTCGGGGATGCCTGTGGATAACTTTTTTGCCTGTGGATAACTTATCCACAGGTTTGGCCGACTTATCCACAGAAACCACCGACTTATCCACAAAGTTATCCACAGGCTATTTTTCGGGTTTTTGACAATTATGGATAGTATGTTGGAAAAACGCTGGATTTTCTGGTTTATTTACAGTTTATTATTTTGATATTACTGAAATTTACATAATCGATTATCAAATTTACGGAAAAAAGCGATAAATCCTATTGTTTTTACACTACAACAACTTGATTTAAAATAACTTTACAGTATGAATTACACCAAGGAAAAATCCGTTTTAAACGCTGTTCTAAAAGTTATTCAACTTATCCACAGAACTTATCCACAGTAACTTTTCTAGTTCGTCAGGGTATTGAGCAAGTTAGTGTAGTCGTCGCGGATCTGGGGGTCGCTACGATGGAGTTCGCGAATCTTCCGGCAAGCGTGGAGCACGGTGGTGTGGTCGCGCCCACCGAAGGCTTCGCCGATCTCCGGCAGGCTGAGATCGGTCAATTCCTTGGTCAGCGCCATGGCCATCTGCCGGGGGCGGGACAGGAGACGCAACCGACTGTTGGACAGCAGGTCGCTGATCGGAATCTTGTAGTAGTCCGCCACGGTCTTCTGAATGTTCTCGATGGTGACCAGCTTGTCCTGCAAGGTGAGCAGGTCGCTCAAGGCTTCCTTGACGAAGGCGATGGTGATGGTCTTGCCGGTGAACTGGGCGTTGGCGTAGACCCGCCGCAGCGCGCCTTCCAGCTCGCGAACGTTGGAGCGGATGCGCTGGGCGATGAAAAACGCCACTTCGTCGGGCAGACCGAGTTGGGCCTGTTCCGCCTTGCTTTTGAGAATCGCGACCCGCGTTTCCAGTTCCGGCGGTTCGATGGCCACGGTCAGCCCCGAGCCGAAGCGGGACTTCAGGCGGTCTTCCAGTCCGGCGACTTCCTTGGGATAGCGGTCGCAGGTCAGGATCACCTGCTGGCGGCTTTCCAGCAGGCTGTTGAAGGTGTAGAAAAATTCCTCCTGCGAGCGCTCCTTGCCGGCCAGGAATTGCACATCGTCGATCAACAGGGCGTCCAGTATCCGGTAGCGCTTCTTGAACTCGTTGATGGCGTTGTGCTGCAGGGCGCGCACCATATCGGCCACGAATTGTTCGGAATGCTGGTAGACCACCCGCATTTCAGCCCCGCGCTCGCGCAGCATGTTGCCGACCGCGTGCATCAGATGGGTCTTGCCCAGCCCGGTGCCGCCGTAGATGAACAGTGGGTTGTAGGCCCGGCCCGGGTTCTCGGCGACTTGCAGGCAGGCAGCGCGGGCCAGCTGATTGGAGTTGCCTTCGACGAAAGTGGCGAAGGTGAAATCCGGGTTGAGGCTGCCGCTCTTGAGCAGTTCGGTCGTATCCAGAGTTTTTTCACTCGTCGCTGCTGGCGGATTACCCTCCTCAGCGGGAGGCGCCAGCATGGGCGCATTGCCGCCGCTACCGATTTCCAGTAGCACTTGAAGCCGCTGATCAGGCCGCAGGCGTTCCAGCACCGCCTCGATCTGGGCCAGATGATGCTTTCTGACCCAGTCGAGCACGAAGCGGTTGGGCGCCAGCAGACGCAGGGTGTCGCCTTCTTCCTGGGCGTGCAGCGGCCGGATCCAGGTGCTGAGCTGCTGTTCGGTCAACTCGCGTTCCAGGCACTCCAGGCAGTTTTTCCACAAGGCGTGGTCCACGCGCGGTTCTCCTTTGGGGCCTCGGCATGGGGTGATAGGGGACGCCGCGCCTGTCGAAAACTTTATCATCCTGGTGTTTGGCTGGGTAGCGCCGGGCCGCCGCGCGGTTGAACCACCCAGTCCCCGCCGGTAAACTCATCGATCTATTTCGCCACCTGTTTTGCCGATCAGGCTCCGGCTCCGAGCTGGCGCGGATCGCCCGATGCTTTCTCCCGTGACGCAGCCCCTGGGAATGCAACCTTGAACGCCGACTTTCAACGCATCAAACGCCTGCCGCCCTACGTTTTTAACATCGTCAACGACCTGAAGGCCCAGGCCCGCGCCCGCGGCGAGGACATCATCGACTTCGGCATGGGCAATCCCGACCAACCGACGCCTAAGCATATCGTTGACAAGCTGGTCGAGGTTGCCCAGCGCGACGACACCCATCGCTACTCGGTGTCGCGCGGTATTCCGCGCCTGCGCCGGGCGATCTGCCACTGGTACCAGACCCGCTACGCCGTGGATCTCGACTTCGAGGCGGAGGCCATTGTCACCATCGGCTCCAAGGAAGGCCTGGCGCATCTGGCGCTGGCCACCATGGGGCCGGGCGACGCGGTGCTGGTTCCCAATCCCGCCTACCCGATTCATCCCTACGGCTTCGTCATCGCCGGCGCCGACGTCCGCCACGTGCCACTGATCCCCGGTGTGGATTTCTTCGCCGAGCTGGAAAAGGCGATCAAGGACTCCTGGCCGCGCCCGAAGATGCTGGTGCTCAACTTTCCGGCCAATCCGACCACCCAATGCGTCGATCTGGAGTTTTTCGAGAAAGTGGTCGCCATCGCCCGCGAGCACGAAATCTGGGTGATTCACGATCTGGCCTACGCCGATTTGGTCTTCGACGGCTACGTTGCGCCTTCGATCCTGCAAGTTCCCGGCGCCAAGGACATCGCGGTGGAATCCTTTACCCTGTCCAAGAGCTACAACATGCCGGGCTGGCGGGTCGGCTTCATGTGCGGCAATCCGACCTTGATTGGGGCACTGGCGCGGATGAAGTCCTACCTCGACTATGGCATGTTCACTCCGATCCAGGTCGCCGCCATCGCCGCGCTGGAAGGCCCGCAGGAGTGCGTCGCGGAAATTTGCGACACTTATCGCAAGCGCCGCGACGTGTTGTGTGACGGCCTGAATGCGCTGGGCTGGCCGGTCGCAAAACCCAAGGCCACCATGTTCATCTGGGCGCCGATCCCGGAACTGTACCGGTCGCTCGGTTCGCTGGAATTCTGCAAGAAACTGCTGGCCGAGGCGAAAGTGGCGGTGTCGCCCGGTATCGGCTTCGGCGAGTACGGCGACGATCACGTCCGCTTTGGCCTGATCGAGAACGAACATCGCACACGGCAGGCGCTGCGTGGCATCCGCGAGATGTTCCGCAAGGACGGTCGGGATATTGACGCGCCGCTATTGGCGCCAGCAGAGGGCGTGGAAGCATGAACGCCTATCCTCCCGTCAAAGTCGGTTTGCTGGGTCTGGGCACGGTCGGCGGCGGCGTTACCCGGGTGCTGGCCCGCAACGCCGAGGAAATCAGCCGTCGCGCGGGGCGCGAGATATTCATCACCCACGCCGCCGCCAAAAACCTGGATACCACCACCGCGAACACTACCGGGATGAAACTGACTGGCGAAGTGCTGGAGGTGGTGGACGATCCCGAGGTTTCGATCATCGTCGAACTGATGGGCGGTGACGAACCGGCGCGAAGCTTGGCGCTGCGGGCGCTGGCTAACGGCAAGCACGTGGTCACCGCCAACAAGGCGCTGATTGCCCGTCATGGCAACGAGATTTTCGCCGCCGCCCGCGCTGCCGGGATGATGGTCGGGTTCGAAGCGGCGGTCGCCGGCGGCATCCCGATCATCAAGGCGATCCGCGAGGGCCTGGCCGGTAACCGCATCGAATGGGTGGCGGGCATCATCAACGGCACCGCCAACTACATCCTGACCGCGATGTGCGATCAGGGCCGCGACTTTCCGGAGGCGCTGGCCGAGGCCCAGGCGCTGGGTTACGCCGAGGCCGATCCGACCTTCGACATCGAGGGCATCGACGCCGCGCACAAGCTGACGATCCTCGCGTCCATCGCCTTCGGCATCCCGCTGCAATTCGACAGGGTCTATATCGAGGGCATCAGCCGCATCACTCGCGACGACGTGGCCTACGCCGAACAACTCGGCTACCGGATCAAGCATCTCGGCATCGCCCGCCGCGATGCGAGCGGTGCGCAACTGCGGGTTCACCCGACCCTGATTCCGCAGAGGCACTTGCTGGCCAGCGTCCAGGGCGTGATGAACGCAGTGCTGGTTCAAGGCGACGCCGTGGGCCAGAGCCTGTTTTACGGGGCTGGCGCCGGGGCCGAACCGACCGCCTCGGCGGTAGTGGCCGATATCGTGGACGTGGTGCGCACCCTGACCGCCGACCCGGAAAACCGGGTGCCGCATCTGGCCTTCCAGGCGGATGCCTTGTCCGACCTGCCCGTGCTGCCGATGGAGTCGGTCGAAACCGCCTGTTATCTGCGCTTGCAGGCGCTGGACCGGCCTGGCGTGCTGGCCGACGTGACCCGTATTCTGGCCGACCGCGACATCAGCATCGAAGCGTTGCTGCAAAAGGAACCGGCGCCGGGGGCCAGCGATGTGCCGATCATTCTGCTGACCTACGAAGTGCGGGAACAGCGGATGAACGACGCCATCGCCGCCATCGAGGCGCTGGGCAGCATTCGCGCCCCGGTGATGCGGGTTCGGCTGGAACATCTCGGTTTGGATTGAGCGGGTCACCGGCGGCTTTCCGTGGCGAAGACCCTGTCTCTGCTGATTCCCGGTTTGCTGGGGCCATGGCCATCCGGTCGCGCCCGCGCCGAATTCCCCAGGCCCGCCGCGCCGGCGCTGGAGTGGTTGCTGGCCCGCGCCGAAATCGGCGCCGCGCCACAGTCGCCTGACGCTGTGCTGTTCCAGTTATTCGGGTTGCCGATTCCCGCCGAGACCGACCTGCCGGTGGCGGCGGTCACCCGTCTGGCCGATGGCGGCGAGGTGGACGACGGCTGGTGGCTGCGGGCCGATCCGGTGCATCTGCGTCCCGACCAGCGCGGCGTCTTTCTGGTGGACGCTCGCGTGCTGGCCATCGAACCAGTCGAGGCGCTGGCGTTGGTCGAAGCCTTCAATCAGACTTTCGCCGCCGACGGCTTGCGGATCGAGCCCCTTCGTTTCGACCGCTGGTATCTGCGTCTGCCCTCCGACCCCGACCTGTGCAACTACCCGCTGCTGGACGCCATCGGCCGCGACATTAATCCCTTGCTGCCTTATGGTCCCGCTGGCCGGCGCTGGCATGCGCTGCTGACCGAAATTCAGATGCTGTTTCACCACCATCCAGTCAATCGGGCGCGCGAGGCGCGCAACCAGCCGTCGATCAACAGCGTCTGGTTCTGGGGCGGCGGGGTCTGTCCGAGCGGCGCCCGTGCGCCTGCGGCCGGCCTGTACGCCGCCGACCCGTTGACTCGTGGTCTGGCGCGGCTGGCGAATGTAGCGGTCAGCCCGGTTCCCGAACACGCCGGCGATTGGCTCGACGGCGCGGGTGAGGAGCTCGACAGTCTGGTGGTGCTGGAAATGATGCGCCATGACCCGGCGGATAGCGACCTGACAGCCTGGGCGGATCACGTCGCGGAACTGGAAGAGACCTGGTTCGCGTTCTGTCGCCGGTGGTTGCAAACCGGCCAACTGGCGGCCTTGCATCTCTACCCCGGCAACGGGCGGGTTTACACGCTGACCGGCGCCGCCCGCTGGCGGTTCTGGCGGCGATCCCGGCCGCTGGCCGATGACCTGCGCTGAGAAACCGACCCCGCCCGATCCGTCCATGCCTACCGTCATCCTTCGCCGTCCCAAACCCGATCCTACCGATTTGTCGGTCTCGCCGCTGCTCCAGCGGATTTATACAGCGCGCGGCGTGCGCTCCGCCGACCAACTCGACCGTCGCTTGCAAATGCTGCCCCTGCCGTCGTCGCTGACCGGTCTGACTGAAGCAGTGACGCTGTTGGAAAACGCGCTGCGCCAGCAGCAGCGAATCACCATGGTTGCGGACCTCGACGCCGACGGCGCCACCAGTTGCGCGCTGGCGGTGCGAGCGCTACGGGCACTGGGTGCGGTGGATGTGCGCTACGTAGTGCCCAACCGCTTCGTCCATGGCTACGGCCTGACCCCGGAAATCGTCGCGGTGGCCGCCCGGGAGCAGCCGGATTTGTTGGTCACCGTGGACAACGGCATTTCCAGCCATGAGGGAGTCCGGGCGGCCCAAGCGCTGGGGATGCGGGTGCTGATCACCGACCATCACCTGCCCGGCCCAACGCTTCCGTCCGCCGATGCCCTGGTCAATCCCAATCAGCTCGACGATGCCTTTCCCTGCAAGCAACTGGCCGGCGTCGGCGTCATCTTCTACGTGTTGTCGGCGCTGCGAGCCCGGCTGCGGGAGAGCGGCTGGTTCGCGTTGGCTGGCCTACCCGAGCCGAACATGGCGCAATTCCTCGATCTGGCGGCAGTGGGCACGGTGGCCGACGTGGTGCCGCTGGCTCACGCCAACCGTATTTTGGTCGAACAGGGATTGCGCCGGATTCGCGAAGGGCGGTGCGTCCCAGGCATCGCCGCACTATTCGACGTCGCCGGCCGCTCGATGGCGCGGGCGAGCGCCGCCGATATCGCCTTTCAACTCGGACCGCGCCTGAACGCCGCTGGCCGCCTGGCCGACATGAGTCTGAGCATCGATTGCCTGCTCTGCGACGAGCCGGCCCGGGCGCTGGAATTGGCTCGGGAACTGGACCGGCTCAACCGCGAGCGGCGCGTGATCGAAACCGAAATGCGGGCCCAAGCGCTCGACAGTCTGGAACGATGGCCGCTGGCGGAGGGCGAACTGCCGTTTGGTCTGTGCCTGTTCGATCCAGACTGGCATTCCGGCGTGGTCGGCATCGTGGCCGGGCGGATTCGGGAGCGGATCCATCGGCCGGTGATCGCCTTCGCGTCCGACAACCGCCCCGGCCTGTTGCGCGGATCGGCGCGCTCGGTGCCGGGCCTGCACATCCGCGATGTGCTGGCGACTATCGACGCGCGCCAGCCGGGTTTGATCGAGCGCTTCGGCGGTCACGCCGCCGCCGCCGGTCTGAGTCTGCCGGCTGCCCACCTGTCGATTTTTCAAGACGCCTTCGACGCCGAGGTGCGCGGGCAACTGCGGCCAGAGGATCTGCATGGCTGTCTGTGGAGCGATGGCGAGCTGGAGCCGACGGATTTCTCCCTGGAAACCGCCGAGCAGTTGCGGGGCGCGGGTCCCTGGGGTCAGGGCTTCCCCGAACCACTGTTCGACGGTGTGTTCGAGGTGACCGGCCATCGGATCATGAAAGACCAGCATTTGAAACTGTGGTTGCGAACGCCGGGCATGAAGCAACCGGTGGAAGCCGTCGCTTTCCATCGGGTGGACGATTTTGCGCCCGGCGCGATCCGGCTGCGCGTCGCCTACAAGCTGGACGCCAACGAATGGCGCGGCGCGCGGCGGTTACAATTGCGCGTCGAGCATCTGGAACCAGCCTAACTGGCTAATTTGGGCATCGAGCTGCATGTTCAATTTACGTCTGGCGATTTTGCGAACTGCCACCGATTCTTGCCGGCCCGCTTGGCGGCGTACATGGCGGCGTCGGCCTGCCGCAACAGCTTCATCGCCTGATCCAGGCTGTCCGGCCGTTCTGGCCGATAGAGCGCAATCCCAACGCTGGCCGAGACCGTGACGCTCGTTTCCCCCAGCGGCACCGGCTCCACCAGCCGCTCGACTATTTTTCGCGCCACGGTCTCGGCTCCGTGGGGCTGTTCGAGATCGAACAGGATGACTGTAAATTCATCGCCGCCCAAGCGAGCCACGGTATCGGTCGCGCGCACGCACTGCTGGAGGCGGTCGGCGATCCGCTGGAGCAGTTTGTCTCCCATGTCATGACCGAAAGTATCATTCACCTCCTTGAAGCCATCCAAATCCACCAGCAGCAGCCCTGCCAGCCGCCACTGGCGTCGCGCCTGCTGCAAGCCCTTGCGCAGGTGTTCGAAGAACAGATTGCGATTGGGCAGGCCCGTCAAACTGTCGAAGTTGGCCAACCGCCAGTTGCGCTGGCTGGCCTGGGCCAGGGTCTGCGTCCGTTCCGCGACCTTGGCTTCCACCGCCTGGTTAAAGTTGCGCAGCAACGCTTCGACTTTCTTGTGATCGGTAATATTGGTCGTGGCGCCGCGATAACCCAGGAATTCGCCGTCTTCATCGAACAGGGGGAGTCCACTGTTTAGTGTCCATACCGACTGTTCCCGCCCCGGCAACCTCAGTCGCAGCACCAGTTGCTGGAAAGACCGCCGCTGCTGGAGCGCGGTTTTCAGCTCGGAATAGTCGGTATCCTGTTCCTGGGGGTCAATATACGCCCACCAGTCGGCGTCCTGATGGTTCTTGCGCCATTCGATGGCTTTTCCAAACCGCCCGCCTATATTGAGCAGGCGACCGCGGACGTCGAATTCCCAGAGCAAATCGTTGGAGACTTCGGCCATGGCGCGAAACCGCGCGATATGGGCAAGCCGCGCCTGCGAAACCGCCCCGGTGAGTAGTCCGGACACCATGATCGCCAACATGACGATTTGGTATTGCAGCGTATGGTCGGTCCGCCCGAGCAGCGCCACCATCGCCACAATGCCCAATTCATAGAGAAACACGGTCAACACGGTTCCGCGCATGCCGTGCGTCGCTGCGATCCAGGTCAATATCGGCAACAGTAGCAGGCTCAGGAACGGTTGTGGCTGATCCGGCCAGAGACGGTGCGGTATCCAGAATAAAGCCAGGAGCAACAATACCGATAATGCGATTTGGACCATCGCCAATCGCCTTGAGGGTGGATCGGCCAAGGTCCACGATTCTGGAAGATGAAGTGGATCCCCTTGGAAAAATTGCCGGGCCAGTGGCGCGGCGAAGATCAACGCCAGCGGCGCTACGGTGACCACTCCGATAAAGTCGCCAACCCACCAGCCTAGCGCCATTTCTAGCAGCGAGGATTCAACGGGCGACCAACTGGTGTACCGCAACGCCAAAATACCGAACATGGCCGCGAACAGAGAACCGCCGGCGGCGGCCCCCAGAAAAATCACCATATGCTGTGGGTCGTTGAAATGCCACTTTTCATGTTGGCGTCTGACGGGAGCGGAGCGCAGGATGTGGGCGGCTGCGGCATACCCCAGCGGTGGGATCAGATGAGCCAGCAAATAGTGTGGCCATTGCTCCCAGGACCAAAAGGACAGGGACAAACAGGCGATCAGTGATGCTGCCATGGGTAGTGGCAGCGCCCGCACGCCATATTCGAGCAGGATGGTGAAAGTCAGGCCGGCAGGCGGATGCCAGAGCCTGACTTTGCCGGCCAGTTCCAACAGGCCTGATGTCCACCACAAGGCGACCCAGACGGCGATATAAATCAGCACCAGCACTGCGGTCCGGCCCCAGAAATCGCCAGTTCGCCTGGAGTGCTTGGTAAGAGTATCCATCGCCGTTTCCATACCCCCTGCTCCGCCTATCCCCACCCATTGATCATACTAGCCATATTGTAATCTGAAAGAATCATAAGTTCTATTAGTGAGTAAATATTACGCTCAGTAATGTCGTACCTGGAAGAGCGTCTGATCTTCCAGCACGGCGGCTAGCGCCTCTCCCGCCACCGCCGCCCAACGTTCACCGCCCTCTTCATCGGCGATTAAATCCTGGCGGATTTCGATCTCCACATGCGGCAGGCCAGCCGCGCCGCCGTGGGTATCCATGGTGAAACCGACATCGCGCCCGGAATAGGGTTGATTGTCTCCCACGCACAGATCGGGATTGGCGCAAAACCGGGCGATCAGCGGCCCAGCCAACCGGGGGTCGCGGTTCCACAGCACCCCGAGATGCCAGGGGCGCTGGAAGCCGTTCATCTCCGGCGTGAAGCTGTGAATGGCGATCAGCGCCGGAGCCCGGCCGCGCCCGTGTCGCCAGCGATGGGCCAGCGCCTGGGTGATGGCGTGGTGGTAGGGCCAGAACACCGCGTTCAACCGCGCATCGGCCTGATCATCGTCCAGATTCTGATTGCCAGGGATCACGATGCTGTCGCTGACTTCGGCGATGGAGGTCGGATCTCCCGGGGAACGGTTGCAGTCGATCACCAGCCGTGAATAGCCGCCCAGCACTGCTGGCGCGTCCAGTCGGGCTGCCAGGAGGCGGGTCACCCGCGCGGCGCCGATATCCCAGGCGATGTGCTGGGCCAGTTCCGCCGGCCCCAGTCCCAATTGACCGAGCGTGGCCGGAATGACGTTGCTGGCGTGGTCGCAGACCAGCACGATCGGTGCCTGACCATCCGGATTGAAGAGAGTGAAGGGTAGTGGATCTTCCGGACCGAGCAGTAGCGCCGGGACGGGAAGGGTTGGTATAACATCATTCATGGCGAGATAAACAAATCAAGTGATCGCTATCGTTGGTTGAGTAGACCAAAAAGGCAGCTTTGAGCCCTTCGCTGCAGCCGTCGTATTGTATCCATATCGAGGCGCCGCGTATTCTTTGAAGACTGTACAAAATCCTTTCATGTAAATCAAAGCCTTACTCATTTTAGCGATTGTGGAGGCTTGGCAAGCGATCATCAGCTATCGACGTCGATATGAATTGCCATGGAACGAACTAAATTGATATAAAATTGATATAAAATTAAACAATTCATGACCAATGCACGACTTTCTGGTGAAGCAATGGCCTTAACCCCCTTATTAAACGGTGGTACCGAAATCATCGCTGCGGCATCCCAGTCCCAGCTGCGGGTTCAGTTCGAGGCCATCGAATTACGGGTGGTCGCCGGACCGGACGCCGGCTTGGAAATCAGCTTGGGTCTGCCCGTCCTGCGGGTCGGCACCGCGCCGGACAACGACGTGGCCTTGACCGACCGTGCGATTTCGCGCCGGCACGCCGAGATTCGCATGACGCCAGCCGGTTTGCTGTTGCGCGACCTCGGTTCCACCAACGGTACGTTTATCAACGACGTGCGTATCGCCGAGGCCTATATCCCGGCCGATGCCGAATGCCGGTTCGGCTACTCACGGCTGGTCATCCGCCAGCACACCGAGGAGCGCAAGGTGGCGGTCCCGCGCCAGGATCATCTGGGCGAACTGGTCGGAGCCAGCGAGCGGATGCGCGAACTCTATGGCTTGATTCGGGCGGTGGCGCCCACGCCGACCACCGTGCATCTGCACGGTGAATCCGGGGCTGGCAAGGAACTGGTGGCGCGTACCCTGCACACCTTTTCCGGCCGGTCGGGGCCACTGGTGGTGTTCGACGCCTCGGTGGCCGATCCGGAGATGGTGCGCAATGACCTGTTCGGTCACGTCAAGGGCGCGTTCACCGGCGCCACCGGGGCGCGTGAGGGCGCGTTTCGCCAGGCGCACACCGGCACGCTGTTCATCGATGAGATTGGCGAATTGCCGCTGGATCTGCAACCCCGGTTGCTGCGGGTGCTGGAGGCCCGCGAGGTGTTGCCAATCGGCTCCGACAAGCCATTGCGGGTGGACGTGCGGGTCATCACCGCCACTCACCGCGATCTGGAAGCCATGGTCAAGGTCGGCGCCTTCCGGGCCGATTTGTTTTACCGGCTGTCGGTGGTGCCGATCGAGGTGCCGGCCCTGCGGGAGATCCGCGAGGATATTCCGTTGATCGCCCACCATCTTTGCGAGCGGTTGCGGCTGAGTTGCCGGCTGTCGGCGGGGGCCCTGGAAGCCCTGCAAAATTATTCCTGGCCGGGTAACGTGCGGGAATTGCGCAACGTCCTGGAACGGGCGGTGGTGCTGTGCGGCGAACGCGAGATTGGCCCGGAGGATTTGCGCCTGCCCAAGGTCGCCGCCACGGTCCAGAGCACAGCCCCTGCCCCTGCTCCCGCCGTTTCCCGTCCCGAACCTGGCCCTGTCGCTCCTGCTCCCTCCCCCGCCGGTTCGGGTCCTGCCACCAAGCACTCACAACCGATTTCCAATGCTCGCGCCCATCTCAGGGATATGGAGCGGCACATGATCGTGGAAGCGCTGGAACGAGCGAACGGCAACAAGGCCGCTGTCGCCCGGGAATTGAGCATTCCGCTGTCCACGCTGAAGCGTCGCCTGAAGGATTACCGGATCAGCGACGAGGAATGAGGCGTTGGAGCAAGAGGTTGACCGTCAGCATACTGTGACTTTCCAAACCATCGAACTGAAAATTCTCGATCCCCGGCTGGGCCGGGAGATTCCTCTACCCGACTATGCCACCGCCGGCGCCGCCGGCCTGGATCTGCGCGCCTGCGTGGCGGAGCCGCTGATCGTGCATCCAGGCGAAACCCACCTGATTCCCACCGGCATGGCCATCCACATCGGCGATCCCGGTTTGGCGGCGATCGTGCTGCCGCGCTCCGGCCTCGGCCACAAGCATGGCATCGTGCTGGGCAACCTGGTCGGTTTGATCGACAGCGATTATCAGGGCGAATTGCTGGTGTCGTGCTGGAACCGGGGCCATGCACCGTTCACCATCGCCGTCGGCGAGCGCATCGCCCAGTTGGTCATCGTGCCGGTGGTCCGGGCCGAATTCGCCATCGTGCCCGAATTTACCCCCAGCGCCCGTGGAACCGGCGGCTTCGGCCATTCCGGGCGGCATTGAAGCGGATATGAAGCCATCGATTTTCCGGGAATACGATATCCGTGGCGTGGTGGACCGCGACCTGACGCCGGAGGTGGTGCGCGCCATCGGCCAGGCGGTCGGCAGTCTGGCCGCCGAGCGCGGTGAAACCGAGGTGATTGTCGGCCGTGACGGCCGGTTGTCCAGCCCTGCCTTGTGCGACGCACTCAAGGCCGGCATTCGCGCCGCCGGCCTGGATGTGCTGGATCTGGACGCGGTTTCGACTCCCCTGCTGTACTATGCCACCCACACCCTCGGTTCCAGCCATGCCGGGGTGATGGTCACCGGCAGCCACAACCCGCCGCAATATAACGGACTTAAAATCGTCATCGACAGGATCGCCCTGCATGGCGAGGTTATCCGCGATCTGCGCCGCCGTATCGAAACCGGCGACCTGCGTCATGGTCACGGCATCGAACGATCCGGCGATATCCGCCTCGACTACATCCGCCAAATCTCCGAAAAATTACAGCTGCCCAAACGGCTCAAGGTGGTGGTGGACTGCGCCAACGCCATCGCCTCCAGGACCGCTCCAGCCTTGCTGCGGGCGCTGGACTGCGAGGTAGTGGAGCTGTACTGCGAGGTGGACGGACGGTTTCCAAACCATCATCCCGATCCCAGCGTCCCGGAGAATCTGGCCGATTTGCAGACGGCGGTGCGCGAACACCAGGCCGACATCGGGCTGGCCTTCGACGGCGATGCCGACCGGCTGGGCGTGGTGACCGACGCCGGCGAAATCATTTGGCCGGACCGGGTGTTGATGCCGCTGGCCGAAGAGGTGCTGGCCACTCATCCCGGCGCGGGAATCGTCTACGACATCAAATGCTCCCGGCGCTTGACCGCGCTGATCGAACGGCTGGGCGGCCAGCCGATTCTGTGGAAGACCGGCCATTCGCTGATCAAGGCCAAGATGCGCGAAACCGGCGCCCTGCTCGGCGGTGAAATGGCCGGCCATTTCGTCCACGCCGATGACTGGTTCGGGTTCGACGATGCCTTTTACGCCGCCGCCCGGTTGCTACGGCTGCTGGCCCATTACCAAGGTTCCAGCGCTGAGTTTTTCGCCGCCTATCCGACTGGCCTGAATACCCCGGAACTGCGGCTGGACATGGCCGAGGGCGAGCCATTCGCCTTCATGGCCCGGCTGGCGGCGCGGGTGGATTTCGGCCCGGGCGCCCGGCTGATTACCCTGGATGGGTTGCGGGTGGAGTTCCCGGGTGGGTGGGGTCTGGTGCGCGCTTCCAATACCACGCCCAGTCTGACGTTGCGCTTCGGAGCGGACGATCCGGCCGCCCTGGCCGAGATTCAGGATCATTTCCGCCGGCAACTGCTGGAGTTACAACCGGATCTGACCTTGCCCTTCTGACCCTTCCACCCTTCTTGTCCCTTTATTCGAGGTTGATTGACGCCATGGCTCTCGACGCCCAGGCCGCCACCCAGGTGGCGCACATTCTCACCGAATCGCTGCCCTACATCCGTCGCTTCGCCGGCAAAACCATCGTAGTGAAGTACGGCGGCCACGCCATGGAAGGCCAGGATCTGAAAAACAGCTTCGCCCGCGATATCGTGCTGATGAAACTGGTCGGGTTCAATCCGGTGGTGGTGCATGGCGGCGGACCGCAGATCAGCAGCCTGCTCCAGCGCATCGGCAAGGAAAGCCGGTTCGTGGATGGGATGCGGGTGACCGACAGCGAGACCATGGATGTGGTCGAGATGGTGCTGGGCGGGCTGGTCAACAAGGAGATCGTCAACAACATCAATCGCCATGGCGGCTGCGCGGTGGGCCTGACCGGCAAGGACGGCGATCTGATTCGCGCCCGCAAGCTGACCATCACCCGCCAGAGCCCCGATCTGAAAGCGCCGGAGATCATCGATATCGGTCACGTGGGCGAAGTGGCCAGCATCGACCGATCCATCGTCGAGACTCTGACCCACGGTAACTTTATTCCGGTAATCGCGCCCATCGGGGTCGGCCCGGACGGGCAGTCCTACAACATCAACGCCGATCTGGTAGCGGGCAAGATGGCCGAGGTGCTTCACGCCGAGAAGCTGATGCTGCTGACCGACACCACCGGGGTGCTGGACCGGGAAGGCAATCTGCTGACGGGCCTCGACGCCCGGCGGGTGCAGGCGCTGATCGACGATGGCACCATCCACGGCGGCATGTTGCCGAAAATCGCCTGCGCCCTGGATGCGGTGCGCGGCGGGGTCAAGGCGGCGCACATCATCGACGGGCGGATCGAGCACGCGGTGCTGGTGGAACTGTTCACCGACGCCGGCATCGGGACGCTGATTCGGGGTTGACGGTCCGGCGCTGGCCAGTCCACGCTCGATTTCTACCGATGGGCCAGGAAGTTGCTCGCTGGAATTGAACTGTAGCGGGCAATGCAGAAACGGTGGAATCCGAACCCCAGTGGTCTTTATCGATAGGTTTTTGTTTTTATTGAGCCTGGATGCTGCTATATTTACAACAACTCCTTGTAATAAAACAACAAGATTTTTGAGTCAATAACCTGGGGTTGGTTCGACAATTGCCCACTACAGTTCAATGGCAGAGGCAGTGACCGGAGGAGACACGATGTTGGACGGTAAGAGCAGCAAGCCGGTGGCGGTGGTCACGGGCGCCAATCGCGGCCTGGGTCTGGAAGCAGCCCGACAATTGGCCAAGCGCGATTTTCGCGTGATCCTCACCAGCCGCAACCCCGGCAAGGGTGAGATGGCCTTGGAGAAACTGTTGGCCGATGGCTTGGAGGTCGCGTTCCATGCGTTGGACGTCACCTCGGAAACCAGCGTCGCCGATCTGGGCGGATTCATTCACAGCCGTTACGGCCGGGTGGATATCCTGATCAATAATGCCGGCGTCTATCTCGACAGTCATGGCGCCGAGGAAGTCGGAGGCGCCAGCGTGTTCGCCACCAGCCTGGGAACGCTGGCGACGACCTTGAAAACCAATCTGTATGGCCCCCTGCTGCTGGCGCAGGAACTGACGCCGCTGATGAAGCAGCAGCACTACGGCCGCATCGTCAACGTCTCCAGCGGCATGGGCCAGTTGAGCGAGATGGAAGGCAAGTCGCCGGCCTACCGGATTTCCAAGACCGCCCTGAACGCGCTAACCCGCATTCTGGCGGCGGAAACCCGGGGTTACAACATCCTGGTCAATTCGGTCTGTCCTGGCTGGGTGCGCACCGACATGGGCGGTACCCAGGCCGAACGAACGGTCGAGCAGGGCGCCGCTGGCATCGTCTGGGCCGCCACCCTGCCGGACGATGGGCCGACCGGCGGTTTTTTCCGCGACGGCCAGCCGATTCCGTGGTAAGAGCGCGCTAAGCGGAGCCGGTTTCCCAGGCGGTCAGGACTACCGCCAGTTCCGCCAGATCGCCGATTTCCGCATCCGCCCGCGGCCCGCCGGGCCAGTCCCGACCGGTGCGATTTACCCAAACGGTGTGAAATCCGGCGTTCTGGCCACCCCGCACATCGTGTTCCGGATCGTCGCCGACATGGACGATCTGGTTGGGCTGCGTTCCCAGCAGCCGGCAAACCTCCTCGAACATCAGAGGTTCCGGCTTGGCGGCGCCGACCTCGATGGCATTGAGCGAAACGCTGAACAGATCGTCCAGTCCAATCAGCCGCAGATCGGCATTGCCGTTGGACAGCGACGCCAGCGCGTATCGCCGGGCCAGTCGCTCCAGCGTGGGGCGTACCTCGGCGAACGGCTCCACCGCGTTGCGGGCAATGAAGTACACCGCGAAGGCGCCTTCGACATCAAATCCGGGATAACCCGCCTGCTGCGCGGCCAGCCACAACGCTTCCTTGCGCAACAAGGTACGGTCGTGGGCGATCCACGGGCGATCCGCTGCGATCTTCCCGCACAGATCCCGCAGTTCAAGGGGCGTGAATCGTTCCGGGATGCGGGGGTAATGCGCCGCCAGCCAGTCGTGCAACAACTGCTCGGCCCGTTCGACCACCGGCCAGATATCCCACAGGGTGTCGTCCAGGTCGAAGGTAATGGCTTTGATATCCCAGCCCGAATCCGCAAATATGGTTTTTCCCTCCGCGCCCTTGCGCCCTGGTGCGAGACCTTTATTGATTGTGCAGATCGATGATGGCGTTGTCGGTACTTCTCCGGCCCATCTTGACGGTATCGGCCCGCTCGCGCGCCAGATCGTCGAGATAGTCCCGATCGATGTCCCCGGTCACGTATTCGCCGGTGAAGCAGGAAGAATCGAAGCGTTTGAGTTCGGGGTTGCCGCGCCGCACCGCATCCTCCAAATCGGCCAGGTCCTGGAAGATCAGATGGTCGGCGCCGATCGCTCGCGTCACTTCCTCCTCGGTGCGACCGTGAGCGATCAGTTCGCGGGCGGCCGGCATGTCGATGCCGTAGACGTTGGGATAGCGGACCGGCGGTGCGGCCGAGGCGAAATAGACCTTGCGGGCGCCGGCCTCGCGGGCCATGCGGATGATTTCCCCGGAGGTGGTGCCGCGCACGATGGAATCATCGACCAACAGCACGTTCTTGCCGCCGAACTCCAGATCGATCGCGTTCAGCTTCTGCCGCACCGATTTGCGGCGGATTTTCTGGCCCGGCATGATGAAGGTGCGGGCGATGTAGCGGTTCTTGATGAAGCCTTCCCGGTACTTGAGCCCCAGGATCGAAGCCATTTGCAGGGCAGCGGTGCGGCTGGTGTCGGGGATCGGAATCACCACGTCGATGTCCTGGTCCGGCCACACCCGCAGGATTTTTTCAGCCAGGTGTTCGCCCATGCGCAGCCGGGCCTTGTGCACCGACACCTGATCCATGATCGAGTCGGGCCGCGCCAGGTAGACGTACTCGAAAATGCAGGGTGAATAGGCCGGGTTTTCGGCGCACTGGCGGGTTTGAATTCGACCCTCCAGGTCGAACAGCACCGCCTCGCCGGGCGCCACGTCGCGAATCCGCTCGAAATCCAGCACATCCAGCGCCACGCTCTCGGAGGCCGCCATGTACTCCACACCATCCTCGGTCTCGCGACGGCCGAACACCAGCGGCCGAATGCCATACGGATCGCGGAACGCCACCAGCCCGAAACCGACGATCAGGGCGACGGCCGCGTAAGCGCCCCGCACCCGCCGGTGCATCGCCGCCACCGCCGCGAAGATGTCCTCGGCGTCCACCGACAGCCGGCTGCGCTGCTGCAACTCGTGGGCGAACACGTTGAGCAGGATTTCCGAGTCGGAATTCGTGTTGATGTGGCGCAGGTCGGAACGGAACAGTTCATCCTTGAGCTGAGCGGCGTTGGTCAGGTTGCCGTTGTGAGCCAGGATGATACCGAACGGAGAGTTGACGTAAAACGGCTGGGCTTCGGCGGAATCAGTGCTGCCGGCGGTGGGATAGCGAACGTGACCGATCCCGGTGTTGCCGTGCAGATCACGCATGTGGCGGGTGCGGATCACGTCCCGGACCAGGCCGTTGTCCTTGCGCAGAAACAGACGACCATCATCGCAGGTCACGATGCCCGCCGCGTCCTGGCCTCGATGCTGCAACACCGTCAGCCCGTCGAACAGGCTCTGATTGACCGGACCACGCCCCGCGATACCGATGATTCCACACATATGCGATTACCTATCGCAATGGACGGCGACCGCCGTCGTTGGGAAACGAACTCAAAAACGAAAGTTCTGGGCCAACTCCGGTGGCAGCCAGTCACGCAGCCGCAAGGCAGCCTCCTGGAAATGGGGCAGCAATCGCGACTGTTGCCACCAGGGATCCTTGGGCAGGGGCGTCAGCCCCGCCGCCAGCACCAGAATGGCGATCACGACCGCCCCGCGCCCCAGTCCGAAGACCATGCCCAACACCCGGTCGGTGCCGGTCAGACCGGTGTAATCCACCAGTTGCGAGGCGATGATACTGACCAGACCGCCGAGCAAGAGGGTGGCGAGAAACAGGCCACCGAAGGCAGCGGCGACGCGCAGCGAAGGGATGTCGAGGTAGGGCGCCAGATGAGCGGCGCCGTCCTCGGCGAACAGGAAAGCGATGGCGAAAGCAGCGATCCACGTCGCCAGCGAAATAGCTTCGCGCAACAGGCCCCGCCAGAGTCCGATCAGCATGGAAAGGGCGATGACGATGATGATGAGGTAATCCGCCCAATTCATGGATCGTCGCATCCCGTCCCGCAAGGTTTAATCACTGGGTTCATCCGGCTTTGCCAGTCTTTTGCAGGGAAATCATCTTAACAGAATCGCCTCGGAGTCAAAACGACGCAAATCTGGCGGCGGTTAGCGCCAGATTCGCACCCGATATAGCGGCCGGCCGTTGGCCACGGTTTCTTCGACCACCGCCTGAATTTTTTGACTGCGATAATGGTCGCGCAAGGTGTTGGCATTTTCCCGCAGGGCGTAGTTGCCTACCACGGCGCCACCGGTGCTGGCGGGCGCGGGTTGTGGCTGCGGGGGTGCGGTGGGAGTGGCGGGCGCCGTCGAGGTGCGCCGGGCCGTATCAGGCGCTTGGGATTTGGCGACCAGATCGATTTTGGGCAGGGCAGCAGGCGGTTTGGTCCGGGCGCGGTCGGTTCGGGGTGTTTCAGGCTGGGTATTGGCCGCGCCGGCCTGGGCCGACCTCGCCTGGGCCTTGCGGCGAGCGGATTCAGCGCGAGCGGCCTCGGCCCGAGCGGCCTCGGCCTGCGCCGCTTTCTGGGCTGCTTCCGCTTGAGCCGCCTTGCGGGCAGCCTCGGCGCGGGCCGCGTTCTGCCGCGCCGCCTCCGCTGCGCGCCGGGTTTCGGCTCGCGCCGCCAGGATTTCCGCGGGTGAGGATTGATGAGGAGAAGCGGCTTCATTCTGAGCCGCTTCAAGACGGGTAGCTTCCGCCTTGGCGGCGGCGCTGCGTTCGGTTTCCGCTTTGGCGCGGGTTTTGGCGGCCTCGGCTTGAGCGGCTTTCTGCCTGGCCTCGGCGCGCGCCTTGGCGGCGGCGCTGCGCTCGGCCTCGACCTTGGCGGCGGCTTCCTGGGCCGCTTTGCGGCGCGCGGCTTCTTCCCGGGCAATCCTGGCGGTCTCGGCCTGGGTGGGCGCAGCCGGTGCTGGAGGGTGCGGCGCGGACGGCTTGGCGGGCGGTGGGGGCGGTGCTGCGGGAGCCGGTTTGAGACGGGGAGTCGAGGCCACGGGTGGCGTCGGTGGAGTTGGCTGCGCCGGTGGGACCACCGGTGGTGGTGGAACCGGTGGCGCCGATTCGGCCACGGGCGGCGGTGAAATTGGCTGAGCCGGTTCGGTCACGAGCGGCGGTGGGATCGGCTGAGCCGATTCGGCCACGGGCGGCGGTGGAATCGGTGGCGCCGGTTCAGCTACTGGCGATGACGGTTCTCTCGCTGCCAGCTCTTTCTCTGGCGCCGGGATGGCGGCGGTGGGTGGCAGGGCCGGTGGAGGTTGCTCGGAAAAGGTCAGGGTCGGCGCAGGAGCGGCGGCCGGCGGTTGGCTCGCCGGCGAGGGTTGGCTGACGGTGACCGGCGCGACCGGAGGGTTATCCTGCTTCCGCAACAGGTTCGGTATGAAAATGACTGCCAGCGCCACTATGACAGCGCTGCCGACCAGGCGTTGAGTCAAGCGATTGTCCAAAGTCAAGTCTCCCGTGAGCACGGCGAGGAAAAATTGGGAATCCACGGCTGGGCGGCCAGTACGGGAGCTACCACGTGGAATGAACCGAGCACGACGACGCGATCGCCAGCATCCGCTACAGCACGAGCGGTTTGCCAGGCGCTCGCAATATCATCGTGTGGGGTAACCGCCTGAATGCCGGCTGAATGCAGGCGCATGGCCAAGTCGACGCCAATGCGCTCCCGCGCCCCGGTCAGCGTGACCGGGTGCCATTCGTCCACAGCGCTCGCCAGCGCCTGAATAACTCCATCGGCATCCTTGTCGGCCAACAGCCCCATGATGGCCCGGGTGCGTCCGGCGCAAGGCCGGTTTCTTAAGTGATGGGCCAGTACGGCGGCGGCGGCAGGATTATGAGCAACGTCGAGTATCCACTCTACCGGACCGGGAATGACTTGAAACCGGCCGGGCAGCCATGCCTGCGCGAGTCCGGAGCGGATGGCCACCTCGTCCACCGGCAGCCGATCGCGCAGGCTGGTCAAGGTCATCAGCGCGGCGGCGGCATTGCCCAGTTGATGTTCGCCGGCCAGCGCCAGCGGTGGCAGCGCATCGAAGCGCGCTGCGCCCGACCACCAGCGCCAGGTTGCGCCCGTGCGGGCAAAGCCATAATCAGGGCCGATCTGCAGCAATCGCGCGTCGATGGCGCGAGCATGTTCGAGCAATCGCGGGGGGGGATTGGGATCGGCGCAAATCGCCGGGCGACCCGGGCGATAGATCCCGGCTTTTTCGTAGCCGATGCTGTCGCGATTCGGACCCAGCCAGTCGGTGTGATCGAGGGCGATACTGGTCACCAGCGCGGCGTCGGCATCCACCACGTTGACCGCGTCCAGCCGTCCGCCGAGGCCGACTTCCAGCACCGCGACCTCGACGCCGGCTTCCTGAAACTGCTCCAAGGCCGCCAGCGTGCCAAACTCAAAATAGGTCAAGGAAAAAATGTCGCCGCGCGCTGCATCGATGCGGGCGAACGTCCGGCAGAGGGCCGCGTCGTCTACCTCCACCCCGTTCACCCGAATGCGTTCGTTATAGCGCAGCAGGTGTGGCGAGGTGTAAGCGCCGACCCGATAGCCGGCAGCGCGCAAAATAGCATCCAGAAACGCCACGCAGGAACCCTTCCCGTTGGTACCCCCGACCGTGATGACGATGAAGGGCAGGATTTCCGATTGCAGACGACGCAGGACGGTCCGCACCCGGTCCAGGCCCAGATCGATGGCCTTGGGATGCAGGGTTTCCTGCCAGCGCAGCCAGTCGTCCAGCGTGGCAAATCGCATCGCGCCATCCCAGTCAGGCCGCGAACCGACCCTGCTCACGTCGCCAGCACGGTGCGGCCGGTCAGCATCGCCAGCAGGGAGGCCAGCCGGTCACGCAGTTCGCGGCGATCCACGATCAGGTCGATGGCGCCGTGCTCCAACAGAAACTCGCTGCGCTGGAAACCTTCCGGCAGTTTTTCCCGCACCGTCTGCTCGATCACCCGTGGCCCGGCAAAGCCGATCAGCGCCTTGGGTTCGGCGACGTTGATGTCGCCCAGCATCGCCAGGCTGGCGGACACGCCGCCGGTAGTCGGGTGGGTCAGCACCGAGAGGTAGGGAACGCCGTGTTCGGCGAGCCGGGTGAGCGCCGCGCTGGTCTTGGCCATCTGCATCAGCGACACCAGCGCCTCCTGCATCCGGGCGCCGCCGCTGGCCGAGAAGCAGATGAACGGAATGTGTTCGCTCAGGGCGATCTGGGCGGCGCGGACAAAGCGCTCGCCGACCACCGAACCCATCGAACCGGCCATGAATTCGAACTCGAACGCCGCGGCCACCACCGGCATCCCCTTGAGCAGGCCGCGCATGACGATCAGGGCATCTCTTTCCTCACAGGTCTTCTGCGCCTGCGCCAGCCGATCCCGGTATTTCTTGCCATCCTTGAATTTCAGGAAGTCGGTCGGTTCGATGTCATCGCCAATTTCGGCGCAGTCATGTTCATCGAGAAAGCCATGCAGGCGCTGGCGAGCGCCCAGATACATGTGATGGCCGCACTTGGGGCAGACCTGAAGATTGCGCTCCAGCTCGGCGCGATACAGTACGGCGTTACATTCCTCGCACTTGCTCCACAGCCCTTCTGGTATTTGATGTCGGTTGCGGCCATCGGTGCGAATTCGCGTGGGAACCAGTTTTTCGTACCAGCTCATAACCGCTAACCACTAATCCCCGCCATCGCCTGACGCATGGCGCTGACCAGTTCGCCAACTTCCCGGCGCATCCGCTCCGGCTCATCGGCCAGTTCGCCCATCCTGCCGACCAGCGCGCTGCCCACCACCACGGCGTCGGCGACCTGGGCGACGGCGGCGGCGGTCGCCGGATCCTTGATGCCGAAGCCGACCCCCACCGGCAGGTCGGTCAGGGTGCGAATCCCGGCCAGTTTGTCGGCCACCTCGGCGACATTGAGCGCCGCCGAACCGGTCACGCCTTTCAGCGAGACGTAGTACAGGTAGCCTTGCGCCAGTTCGGCAGTATGCCGGATGCGCTCGACTGAACTGGTCGGGGCCAGCAGAAAAATCGGAGCGATGCCGGCGGCCTTGAGCGGTTCGGCCAATTCCGCCGCTTCCTCCGGTGGCAGGTCCACGGTCAGCACCCCGTCCACCCCGGCCTGGCGGGCGCCCGCGACAAAAATCTCATAGCCCATGCTTTCGATGGGATTGAGATAACCCATCAGCACCAGTGGCGTTTCGGCGTCGGTCTGGCGGAATTCGTGCACCAGTTCCAGCACCCGCCGCAGCGACATGCCGTGAGTCAGCGCCCGCTCGCAGGCCTGCTGGATCACCGGGCCATCGGCCATCGGGTCGGAAAACGGTACGCCCAGTTCGATGATGTCCGCGCCGGCCCGCACCAAAGCATGCAGCATGGGTACGGTGAGTTCCGGACGCGGATCGCCGGCGGTGATGTACGGAATCAGCGCCTTGCGGCCCGCTTGGCGCAAGTCGGCAAAACGGCGGGCGATACGGTTCATGCGATGCGACTCGTTCACAGTTGAATGCCTTCCAGCCGGGCGACGGTGTAGATGTCCTTGTCGCCGCGCCCGGACAGGTTGACCACGATGCGC
>JBDHRD010000113.1:0-10295 GCA_039807425.1 Candidatus Contendibacter sp.
TTCCAGTTGACGTCGGTGATGCCGAGGCTGACGGAGCCGGTGCGAGTGGCGCCGTTCATGAACCAGATCGACCGCTGGCCGGTGGTGCGGTGCTGCCAGACCAGATCAGCCTTACGGTCGCCGTTGAAGTCACCGGCGCCGACGATGTTCCAGTTGACGTCGGTGATGCCGAGGCTGACGGAGCCGGTGCGAGTGGCGCCGTTCATGAACCAGATCGACCGCTGACCGGTGGTGCGGTGCTGCCAGACCAGATCGGCTTTGCCGTCGCCGTTGAAGTCGTTTTTGATGGAGCTATCATTGACCTCATTTGAAAATCTACTCCGCTTTCCAGCATTGCCATAAGCTTGGACGGCAAAAAAATAAATTTTGTTATTTTGAAGACTAGCGACTGTACAAGTAGTGGTATTACCGACGTCTATATTGTATGTATAGTTGCCCTTGGCTAGTCCATAGTAAACGCGATAGCCCGTTGCACCAAGGCTAGCATTCCAAGCCAAGTTAACCTCTCTGGCAAGGGCGGTGCTGGTGTAGAGAGAGAATAAATTGATGCTTAACAACGCTAGTAAATATGCATGACAGGTTGTGGAACTAAGCAATCTCTTGATCTGTTTAATCATGGGGACCTTGGTCTGTTGCAGGATTAGCAGATGCTAAGGCGCTGATTACAGCAAGTTACGGGCCAAAATGGCCCTGTAGCTCGATATTCAATATATAGTATATTTAAGTGTAATTTAACCATATATTGATATCTCCATTGTATTTAGGAACGCTCAAGATCAATCAACTGGCAAAAAATAAGCAGAAGTTGCTTATTTTTGTCATTAGATAAAAATACTGATAAAATAATAATGATTTTATAATTTTATTTTTATACTTGTATTGTACAACAAGCTGCCTGGTATGTATTCCGAAGGGAAATCAAGATATTGTGATTCGATCAAAACCCAAGCCCGACGGACTCTCGGTAGGGTTCGGTATAATTACAGAACTTTCCTCATGTAAATTTTTCTGAGATGGGGACCATTCATGACTACTCGTGGTGGGTTAAGGCTACATCAAGCACAATAGGCTGTGGTTGCTAGCCGTCTATCACAGGAAAATTTACAGGACCGAAAAATTTACACGAGAAACAAAACAGTAGAGGTTCAATAAATTCTTTATGTTTGAAAATCTCAGCGAGCGCCTGTTGCGCACCGTCAAGAATCTGCGCGGCCAGGGTCGCCTGACCGAGGACAACATCAAGGACGCCTTGCGTGAGGTGCGCATGGCGCTGCTGGAAGCCGACGTGGCCCTGCCAGTGGTGCGGGATTTCATCGCCCGGGTGCGGGAGCGGGCAGTGGGTGAGGAGGTCCTGCTCAGCCTGACGCCCGGCCAAGTGCTGATCAAGATCGTCAACGAAGAATTGATCCGGATCATGGGTGAGGCCAACGCCGAGTTGAACCTGCGGGTTCAGCCGCCGGCGGTGGTGCTGATGGCAGGCTTGCAAGGTTCCGGCAAGACCACCAGCGTGGCCAAGCTGGCCCGCTGGCTGAAGGAGCGTCAGCGCAAGAAAGTGATGGTGACGAGCTGCGACGTGTACCGGCCCGCCGCCATCGAGCAGTTGCGCAAGCTGGCCGGCGAGGTCGGCGTCGAGTTTTTCCCCAGCGAGTCTGGGCAGGAGCCGGAAACCATCGCCCACCAGGCGCTGGACCACGCCCGCCGCCATGGCGTGGAGGTGTTGATCGCGGACACCGCCGGTCGCCTGCACGTCGATCAGGAGATGATGGCGGAAATTCAGCGGCTGCACGCGGTGCTGGATCCCATCGAGACCCTGTTCGTGGTGGATAGCATGACTGGCCAGGACGCCGCCAATACCGCCCAAGCGTTTAACGCCGCCCTGCCGCTGACCGGCGTGGTGCTGACCAAAACCGACGGCGATGCCCGCGGCGGCGCGGCGCTGTCCATCCGCCAGCTCACCGGCAAGCCGATCAAGTTCCTGGGTGTCGGCGAGAAGACCGCCGCGCTGGAGCCGTTCTTTCCCGACCGGGTGGTCTCCCGCATCCTCGGCATGGGCGATGTCTTGAGCCTGGTCGAGGAGATGGAGCAGAAGGTCGACAAGGAAAAGGCGCTCAAGCTGGCGAAAAAGGTGCAGAAGGGCAAGGGTTTCGACCTGGAGGATTTCCGCGAGCAGATGGAGCAGATGATGAAGATGGGCGGCATCGCCAGCCTGCTGGACAAGATGCCGGGCTTCAACGCGGCGGCGGGGGCGCTCAAGGATCAGGCGGCGGACAAGGAGGTCAAGCGACTGATCGCCATCATCAACTCGATGACCTCGCAGGAGCGCCAGTTTCCCGACATCATCAAGGGTTCGCGCAAGCGCCGCATCGCCGCCGGTTCCGGCAACCAGATCCAGGACGTGAACCGGTTGCTCAAGCAGTTCGATCAGGCCCAGCGGATGATGAAGAAAATGAAGGGCGGCGGCATGATGAAGATGTTGCGCGGCTTGCAGGGCAAGCTGCCGATGGGTGGGCTGCCGCCGTTCAAACCATAAGTGGGCTCGCGCTAAGCCGCCTCCAACTGGCGCACCGGGGCTGTATCCCGCCGATAGAGTTCGTTCAGCGGCAGGGATCGACCCGGTCCGACCACGATCCGACAGTGTTCGCGCCGCAGTTGCCGAGGCTCCGCCGCGCCGCAGGCGTGGGCGATGATTTCCACCTCATGGCGCATGTTCTCCACGTAATGCCGCACCCGTTCGGCCTTGTCCGTCGGGTCCAGCCCCCGCTGCAAGTGGGGATTGTGGGTCGTAATGCCGGCCGGGCAGGTGTTCTTATCGCACTGCATGGACTGCACACAGCCGAGCGCGAACAGAAAGCCCCGCGCCGAGTTGACGAAATCAGCCCCCACGCACAGCGCCCAGGCCACATCGCCGGGGTTGACCAGCTTGCCGGAGGCGATCACCCGGATGCGCGCGCGCAGGCCGTAATCATTTAGCGTGTCCACCACCCGTGGCAGGCTTTCCTGGATCGGCAGCCCCACATAGTCCAGCAGGCTCATGGGGGCGGCGCCGGTACCACCGTCGGCGCTGTCCACCGTGATAAAATCGGGCGCGCTGGCCGGCCCCCGGCGGACGATCTCCCGGCATAGCTCGTCGAACCAGCCCGGATCACCGACCACCAGCTTGAAGCCAGTCGGCTTGTCGGTGATCGTACGAACCCGGCCGATGAAATCCAGCAACCCCGCCGCGTCGGCGATTTCGGGATGGCGGTTGGGGCTGCGGGAATCCCGCCCGACCGGAATGCCGCGAATCGCCGCGATCTCCGGCGTCACCTTGGCCGCCGGCAGGATGCCGCCCTTGCCCGGTTTCGCGCCCTGACTGAGCTTGATCTCGAACATCTTGACTTGAGAATGCGCGGCCACCGCCCGCAGTTTGGCCTCGTCCAGGCCACCTCGAGCATCGCACACTCCGTACTTGGCCGTGCCGATTTGAAAAATCAGATCCGCGCCGCCTTCCAGATGATAGGGCGACAAGCCGCCCTCGCCGGTGTTCATCCAGCACCTGGCCAGCCGCGCGCCATTCGACAGGGCCAGCACGGCCGGTTTGGAAATCGCGCCGTAACTCATGGCGGAGACGTTGAAGAAGCTGGGCGCTGGATAAGGCTGGGCGCAGTCTGGGCCGATGACCAGCGGTTTGGCCGTGGCCGCCTCGGTGTCGAGCGCCGGAAACGTGGCGTTGGCGAACAACAGCGTGCCCGGCGGACGCAAGTCGCGGGTAGAGCCGAACGGCTGGGTGGTGTCCAGATTCTTCGCCGCCCGGTAGACCCAGGCCCGTTGCGCCCGGTTGAACGGCATTTCCTCCCGGTCCATGGCGTAGAAATACTGGCGGAAGAACACGCCCAGATGCTCCATCCGGTAGCGCAACCGCCCGATGACCGGGAAGTTGCGGCGAATGGCGTGCTGGGTCTGGGTAATGTCGATCAGGTAGAGAACAATGATCAACAAGACGCCGATACCGACGGCGAACACGAACAGCGCCGCCATCGCGGCGAGAAAGGTTGTTACAAAACCAGGCAGATCGAGGGTCGTCATGATAAGCCTCCCAGCGTGCAATTGCGTGCTGCAGCGGTTATTTTAGCGCGGACTCTCGACAACTTGGTGAAAATCCGCCCGATTTCCAGCAGTTCCTCAGGTCGCCTCCAGTCGAAACACGCCGTAATGCCCCTTGAAAGTCATGGCTGTTTCGCCGTCGGCACGAACGACGACATCCACGGTCCAGCGCGCCTTACCGCGCTGGCGGTAGCGCTCGATGAAGGTTGCCACCGTCGCCGTGTCCGGCGGGACGCATTCGGCTACGATGGTTTCCCGCACCGGGCGCAGAAACTTCAGGGTGCTGTCGATGATCACGATCTCGGCGGTTTCGCCGTGATCGCGCAAGGTGATCGTGGTGATCGCCCAGCCGGTCAGGGCGGCGATGGCCGCCATCGCCCCGCCAAAGGCGGTGCCCTTGTCGTTGAGATTGGGTTCCAGCGGCGCGGTCAGCGCCAGCCGGTTCGCATCGGCGTGCTCCACGCGCGCCTGCATGGCCCGGAACAGCGGGACATGGCGGGTGAGATAGTCGTTCAGTTCTTGCTGGTGGGACATGATGGGTTTCTCGATCACCGACGTTCAATCTTCGTCGCGGTCGGCGAGCAAATCGTCCTCGTCGCCGGGTTCTTCCTCGTTGACTCCTTCGCTCCCGCTCCCCTCCTCGCCCTCTTCTTCGTAGCCCAAATCGTCCGACTCCATTTCGTCGAAGGGACCGGACCAGTCTTCCGGTTCCTCGATGGATTCAATCGCCAACTCGTACCAGGCATCCAGATCCAGTTCCTCCAGTTCACCATCGAAGTACTGGATTTCGATGGTCTGGGCATCCTCATCCAGCGCGACGACTTCGAAATCGTTGCCGGTTTCCTGGTTGCGATACCAATTGCCGATAATGGGATCAACATCGCTCATGGCCGGTCTCCTGATGCGGTGGGGGTGGGCGGGTCGCCGGTTGGGATACCGGCTGGTTTCTGATTATTCCCAAATGAATTTTGAACAATGACCCTCGAAAAATTCAACCTTTCGATTGCGGAAATTCGCGATGATCGCACCCGTGGGGCCAGCGAACTGGCCCGCCGTGCTCTGGAACTGCTGGCGGAAGCCGCGCGGTCGTTGCCAGCGACGGATGCCGTGGAACTGCGGGAGCACCTGCTGGCTCTGGCTGGGGAACTGAGCGCGGTTCGGCCCAGCATGACGCCGATCCGGAATCTGTTGTGGCGCTGGCGGGACGGGTTGCCGTTGCCGGCTGAATCCAATCTATCCGCCGCCCGCCGCCTGGCTGTCGAACGGGCGGAGAATTTAATTGCGACGTCGCGGCAAGCCGTCGCCGATTGCGCCGCCCATGCCGCCGCACTGCTCGGTCCAGGACGGACAGTGCTGACCCACAGCCTCAGTTCGACGGTAGTGGAAACGTGCCGGCTGCTCAAGGATGCGGGTTTGCGGATGATCGTCACCGAGTCGCGGCCACTGGAAGAAGGTCGCCAATTGGCGGAGCGGCTCTCAGCCTGGAAGGTGCCGACGGTCTATATCACCGACGCGCAAATGGGCTTGTTCGTCCCCCAGGCTGATGCGGTGCTGGTCGGGGCCGACAGCGTGCTGGCCGATGGCGCGGTGATCAACAAGGCGGGAACCGGTTTGCTGGCCTTGGCGGCGCGCGACCGGGGCGTACCGTTTCATGTTTGCTGCGAAAGTTTCAAGTGGCGCGCGCTGGATGATCCACCGCCGGAATTGGAGGAAATGGCCCCGGCGGAACTGGGCGTGCGGGACTGGCCCGGCGTGACCGTGCGCAACGTGTATTTCGATCTGACCCCGGCGCGGCTGGTCAGCGCCTGGATCGACGAGACTGGCCCGCGTTGGCCCCAGGGGAGGACATGAAAAAACCCGGCCGCCTCGAACAGGGGCCGGGTTAAAGTTACAACCCGTTGTTGTTATGGTCCAACCATTAAGCCATTACTTGACCGCGCGGTTATCCACCAGATCGGTCACCACGTTCGGATCGGCCAGGGTCGAGGTGTCGCCGAGCGCATCCACTTCGTTCGCCGCGATCTTGCGCAGGATGCGGCGCATGATCTTGCCGGAACGGGTCTTGGGCAGGCCAGGCGCCCATTGCAGCGCATCCGGGCTGGCGATGGGGCCAATTTCCTTGCGGACGTGGGCGATCAGCTCCTTGCGCAGTTCCTCGGTCGGTTCGACCCCGACCTTAAGGGTCACGTAGGCGTAGATGCCCTGGCCCTTGATGTCGTGGGGGAAGCCGACCACCGCCGCTTCGGCGACCGCCGGATGCAGCACGAGCGCCGATTCGACCTCGGCGGTGCCCATGCGATGGCCGGAGACGTTGATCACGTCGTCCACACGCCCGGTGATCCAGTAATAGCCATCCTCGTCGCGGCGCGCGCCGTCGCCGGTGAAGTACAGGCCCTTGTACATGGCGAAGTAGGTGTCGATGAAGCGCTGGTGATCGCCGTACACGGTCCGCATCATACCGGGCCAAGGGCGGGTGATGACCAGGTTGCCGTCGGTCGCGCCTTCCAGGAACTGGCCCTCGGCGTCCACCAGCGCCGGCGTCACGCCGAAGAACGGGCGAGTTGCGGAGCCGGGCTTCAGGGCAATGGCGCCGGGCAGCGGGGTGATCAGGATGCCACCGGTTTCGGTCTGCCACCAGGTGTCCACGATCGGGCAGCGCCCGTCACCGACGTTGTGGTAGTACCACTCCCAGGCCTCGGGGTTGATCGGCTCGCCCACCGAACCCAGCAGCCGCAGGCTCTTGCGCGAGGTGGCCTTGACCGGGGCTTCGCCTTCGCGCATCAGCGAGCGAATGGCGGTCGGGGCGGTGTAGAAGATGTTGACCTGGTGCTTGTCCACCACCTGCCAGAACCGGCCGGCGTCCGGGTAGGTTGGGATGCCTTCGAACATCACCGAGGTTGCGCCGTTGGCGAGTGGACCGTAGACGATGTAGGAATGACCGGTGACCCAGCCCACGTCGGCGGTGCACCAGTAAATGTCGCCATCGTGATAGTCGAAGATGTACTTGTGGGTGATGGCGGTGTGCAGCAGATAGCCGCCGGTGGTGTGCAGCACGCCCTTGGGCTTGCCAGTGGAGCCGGAGGTGTAGAGGATAAACAGCGGGTCCTCGGCATCCATGGGTTCCGGCGGGCAGTCAGCGGACGCATTCGCCATCAGATCGTGATACCAGACATCGCGGCCCTCGGTCCAGGCGACGTTGCCGCCGGTGCGCTTGACCACCACCATCTTTTGCACGCTCGGGGTGCTTTGCAGGGCCTTGTCGGCGTTGGCTTTCATCGGCACCTTGCGCCCGCCGCGCAGACCCTCATCGGAGGTGACGACCACCGAGCAAGTCGCGTCGAGGATGCGATCCTTGAGCGAATCCGGCGAGAAACCACCGAACACGATGGAGTGAATGGCGCCGATCCGGGTGCAGGCCAGCATGACCACCGCGGTTTCGGGAATCATCGGCATGTAGATGCAGACCCGGTCGCCCTTCTTGACGCCCAGCCCCTTCAGGACGTTGGCGAACTTGCATACGCCCTGATGCAGTTCCTTGTAGGTGATTTTCTGGTCTTCCTTGGGATTATCGCCTTCCCAGATGATGGCGACCTGATCGCCGCGCGTCGCCAGATGGCGGTCCAGACAGTTGTAACTGACGTTAAGCTGACCACCCTCGAACCAGCGAATATGGCCCTTGGTGAAATCCCAGTCCAGCACCTTGTTCCAGGGTTTCGACCAAGTGATGAACTGGTTGGCCTGCTCCGCCCAGAAGCCTTCCGGGTCATCGACGGAACGCTGGTACATGGCCAGGTATTGATCGTTGTTGATCCAGGCGTGGGCGGCCACTTCGGCGGGTACGGGATAGACCTTGATGTCGGACATTACCGTGGTTCTCCTTTGGTGATGGATGGGTTGTGATATCCGTGGCCGGGTGAAGGCGCTTGTTAGCGCTCCGTTTGGAGCCGGTTTGGGAATTATTATTTTAGTCTAGCGGCTGAACGGTTTCAGTCAATCATTCCCACGTTCGCAACAAGATCCGGGACGACCGCGGTCAAGTCCCAATGCGCTACAGCCCAGGCGATGATCGCCGGCGCCGCTTCGCCCGCCAGTTCCGACGGTGGCTGTTGGCCCAGAAAGCGCAGTGCGGCCCACAGCACGGGACCGGGATTGCGCTCGTCCAGCGGCAGTGCGCCCGTCTGTTTGCTCAGTTTGTCGCCGTGGGCGTCCACCGCCACCGGCAGATGCGCATATTCGGGCGTAGATAGCCCCAGCAATCGTTGTAGAACCATCTGCCGGGGAGTGGAATCGAGCAGGTCGGCGCCGCGCACGACTTGGGTGACGCCTTGCGCGGCGTCGTCCACCACCGCCGCCAGTTGATAGGTAAACAGCCCATCGGCGCGACGGAGCACGAAATCACCGACCTCGCGTTCCAACTGCTGGCGGTATTCGCCCTGGATGGCGTCCTGAAATGCCAGCGTTGCATCGGTTACCCGCAACCGCAGCGCATGGGGCTGCTCGGGCCGGCGCGGACCGGCGCGGCAGGTTCCCGGGTAGATCGCCGCCCCATCCCGCCCGCGCGGGTATCCGGCCAGTACTCGCCGGGTACAGGCGCAGGGATAGACCAACCCGGCGGCGAGCAAGGGTTCCAGCGCCGCCTGGTAGTGCGCGGTGCGCTGGCTCTGATAGACCACCGGCCCGTCCCAGTGCAACCCATACCGTTCCAGCGCCCGTAAAATCGCGGTCGTTGCCCCCGGCACGACGCGCGGCGTATCCACGTCCTCGATGCGCAGCAACCATTCGCCACCCTGCCGCCGCGCTTCCAGAAAACTGCCCAGCGCGGCGATCAGCGAGCCAAAGTGCAACGGCCCGGTCGGGGAGGGGGCGAAACGCCCCCGCACCGTGCGCTGAATTGGCGCGCAGCCCGGAATGAAATGGGCCACCGTCGTGAGCCGACGTGATGGCGCAGTTTTTACCGGATGCTTAACCGCCCTGTTTCTCGCGGATTTCTTCCAGCATCTTGCAATCAATGCACAGCGTGGCGGTTGGACGGGCCAACATGCGCGGCAATCCGATCTCCACGCCGCAGGCCTCGCAATAGCCGTAGTCGCCGCTGTCGATCTGGGCCATGGACTCGTTGATTTTTTTGAGCAGCTTGCGCTCCCGGTCGCGAGTGCGCAACTCCAGGCTGAATTCCTCCTCCTGGGTGGCACGGTCGTTGGGGTCGGGGAAGGTGGTGGATTCATCCTGCATGTGATTGACCGTGCGATCCACTTCATCGAGCAGATTCTGCTTCCACTCCAGCAGCACTTGGCGGAAGTGAGCCAATTGCGCATCGCTCATGTACTCCTCGCCGGCGGCAGGCTGATAAATCGGTATGTCCCGCGCGGGCGGATGGTTAGCGACCATCGCGATTCCCTCCTCATGTCATTGCAGCCAAGCCAGTACGGCGGAAACCGCTGTTCGATGCGTCCGCCGCGATGCTGACATCAGCATACCGTGATGCCATCGGCCAAAATGTACCGCAGTGAGTTTCCCGTGGCAAAGATAAGGGGCCGGAAGGCAAACGGTCGGGCCGCCGCGCCGGCCGGAATTAAACTGAACGCGGGTTTATCCGCGCCCATGCCATCGTTATAATCTTTATCTTATCCAAATCACCAGCCACTTCTAACCTCCAGAGACATGAACCACGGTTCCCGGCCAGTCTGATCCGGTGCATGCCCTTGGCGGCGCGGATGTTTCGGGCAGTCCGACCAGTGGTTCCAACTGAAACCCCATGACTAGAACAACCAGCGTGGCCGCACGCTCTAACGCCACGCCCCAGAAAAAATCACGCCCATGGCCATGGCTCGTGGGCATCCTCCACCACCGGGGAGTCGTCAACCGCCAATGAGTACCCTCATCGAGCAATTTCGCCAAAGTTCGCCCCTGTTCGGCGGCAATGCCGCCTTTATCGAGGATCTGTACGAAAGTTTCCTGAGTGATCCGGGATCGGTCAGCGAGAACTGGCGACTGTATTTCCGCGACCTGCAAGCCCAGAGCACGGGCGCTCACGATGTGGCGCACGGCCCTATTCGGGATTCCTTCGCCCGGCTGGCGCTGCGGCCGCAAGCGGTCGCGGGTGGCGGCGTGCAGGTGCTCAGCCCCGCCGCCGCCGAGAAGCAGGCCTCGGTGCTGCGCATTATCAACGCCTATCGCACCCGGGGCCACAAGGCCGCCAATCTCGATCCGCT
>JBDHRD010000114.1:0-10261 GCA_039807425.1 Candidatus Contendibacter sp.
TGATCCCCTCGAACGGGATGGCCGACAGCCCCTCGGTGCTGTTGTAGTTGCCTTCCTGGGTGGCGGTCAGCAACGGGTGCAACACCTTGATCGGCGCCTTGAACATCTCGACGAATTCCATTAGGCCGCGATTGGCGCGGCACAGGGCGCCGGAGAAGCTGTAGGCGTCCGGGTCGTTCTGGGCGAAATGCTCCAACTGGCGGATGTCCACCTTGCCGACCAGCGAGGAAATATCCTGGTTGTTCTCGTCACCCGGCTCGGTCTTGGCCACCGCGATCTGGTGCAGCACCGAGGGCCACAGCTTAATCACCCGAAACTTGGTGATATCGCCGTTGAATTCACGCAGCCGCTTGGCCGCCCACGGCGACATGATGTAGCGCAGATAGCGGCGCGGGATGCCGTAGTCATCCCCGAGAATCTGGCCGTCCTCGTCGGGATTGAACAGCCCCAGTGGCGACTCGAACACCGGCGAACCTTCGATGGCGTACAACGGCACTTTCTCCATCAATTGCTTGAGCCGTTCGGCCAGCGACGACTTGCCGCCACCCACCGGACCGAGCAGGTAGAGGATCTGCTTTTTCTCCTCCAGTCCCTGGGCGGCGTGACGGAGATAGGACACGATCTGCTCGATGGCGTCTTCCATCCCGTAAAATTCCTCGAAAGCGGGATAGATCTTGAGCACCTTGTTCTGAAAGATGCGCGACAGCCGCGGATCGTTACGGGTATCCACCAGTTCCGGCTCGCCGATGGCCTTCAACAGCCGCTCGGCGGCGCTGGCGTAGGTGAGCGGATCCTTCTTGCACAGCTCCAGGTATTCCTGAAGCGAAAGATTCTCTTCGCGGCTCTCTTCGTAGCGCGACAGATAGCGCTTGAAAATCGTCATGGTCATAACCTCTCTGTAATCGCGGAAGCGCAGCGGCTTCCGGTGGCAAACCGGTCAGGGCAAACCCTGGCAAATATTCCGTCGATCCGCGCGTCATCCCGGCCTGGCCATGGCCCGGCGGATGCTTTCGAGGGGAATTCAAGCAAGTAATGGACCAATACAAATTGGAAACGATGACGGCCAAGGTTGGATACGGAGTTTTATAAGGAGCGCAAAATCAGGCCGTTGCCGGTTCTCGGCTGCCCCAAACCGGAACCGCTCGTCCTTTTAGACCGGAGATCGGCCAATGAATTCGGAATTCGTTCCCAGTTAAGCGCAAGGCAGAATGCGCCATTATGGTGCAATGCACTCATCGCGGGCATCACGCTCCGGGGGGATGGCAAGCGTTGATGGATCGCGACCAACGGTGGTGATTCGATTCGCGGCGAACCGGGTGGGATCGCCGCGGCTTTGTTGCTAACATGCAGGCGCGCGGCTCGACGAGCGCCAAGGTTTACCATGAAAATTGTCAGCGACTGGTTTCGAAGGCTGTTTAACGATCCGCAGGCGGTCATCCTGACCGTCGTGCTGGCGCTGGTCGCCAGCGTGATCCTGTTCATGGGGCGGGATCTGGCGCCAGTGCTGGCCAGCCTGGTCATCGCCTATCTGCTGGAAGGCATCGTGCAACTGCTTCAGCGCCGGTTGCGAACGCCGCGTCTGCTGGCGGTGGTCGTGGTGTTCCTGCTATTCGTCGCCTTCGTGTTGTTCCTGCTGCTGGGGTTGCTGCCAATCACCTCGCTCCAGTTGACCCAACTGGTGCAGCAGTTTCCCAACATGCTGGTCAAGGGCCAGAACCTGTTGCTCAGCCTGCCCGCCCTGTACCCCGAATTCATCACCGAGGTGCAGATTCTCGAAATCATCAACGCGCTGAAGGCCGAAATCGCCACTTGGGGTCAGAAAGCGCTGTCGTGGTCGCTGGCGGCCGGCATGGGGTTCATCACCATCACCATCTACCTGGTGCTCGTACCCTTGCTGGTGTTCTTCTTTCTCAAGGATAAGGACTTGATTCTGGTTTGGCTGCGCGGGTTTCTGCCCCACGATCACAGCCTCGCGCAGCAGGTCTGGCGCGAAGTGGATCGCCAGATGGGTAATTACGTGCGCGGCAAGTTTCTGGAAATCCTGGTGGTCTGGGTGGCGACGTATCTGGCGTTCGCCACCATGGGCTTGCAGTTCGCCATACTGCTAGCCCTGATGGTCGGGTTATCGGTCATCGTGCCCTATATCGGGGCGGTGGTGGTCACCGTGCCGGTGGCGCTGGTCGCATTTTTCCAGTGGGGCTGGGGTTCGGAGTTCCTGTGGTTGATGGGCGTCTACCTCATCGTCCAGGGCGTGGATGGCAACGTACTGGTGCCGTTGCTGTTTTCCGAGGTGGTGGACCTGCATCCCATTGCCATCATCACAGCGGTGCTGGTGTTTGGCGGTCTGTGGGGATTCTGGGGGGTATTCTTCGCCATCCCGCTGGCGACCGTCGTGCAATCCATCCTGAAGGCGTGGCCGCGGCCGGCGGCGGGATAGCGGGCGCTGGCGATGTTACGCCAAAGTGGATGGTCTCCCGCCCATGATCCGACACGAAAGTGTCAACCGGACGGTGTCAGCGGCCTGATTCCGGCAAACCCAACGACAGAACATGACTCATCGCCCTGATTTCGCCTCTTCTACTGAAAGTCCCTTGCATCCTGCTTCCGACCGCCGGTTGTTCGTGCTCGACACCAACGTGCTGATGCACGATCCGACTGCCCTGTTCCGCTTCCAGGAACACGATATCCACCTGCCGATGATGGTGCTGGAGGAACTGGATCGCGCCAAGAAAGGCGTTTCGGAAGTGGCCCGCAACGTCCGCCAGGTCAGCCGGTTTCTGGATGATCTCATTACGGGGGCCAGCAAGGAAGAAATCGACCAGGGTCTGCTCCTGCCCGGCCCGGCCGTCTCCCATGGCGAACCCGCCAGCGGGCGCCTGTTCTTTCAAATCCGCCCCATCCGGATCGCCCCGCCCGCCCGCCTGCCCGGCAACGCGCCCGACAACGACATCCTGAGCATGGCCCTGACCTTGCAGCAGGACCATCCGCGTCGCCAGGTGACCCTGGTCTCCAAGGACATCAACCTGCGGATCAAGGCCGCCATTCTGGGCATTCACGCCGAAGACTACTACAACGATCAGACCCTCGATGACGTAAACCTGCTGTACAGCGGCACGCGCGACTTGCCAGCGGACTTCTGGGACAGTCACGGCAAGGCGCTGGATTCGTGGAAGGAGAGCGGGCGCACCTTTTACCGGGTCCATGGCCCGGACGTGGCGAACTGGCATCCGAATCAGGGTCTGTTCCCAGACGGCGACCAGGGGGTCTTCATCGTCCGCCAGTTGCGCGCCGGGGAGGCGGTGATCGAGATTCTCCGAGATCACACCGCGCCCCATCACGCAGTTTGGGGGATCACCGCCCGCAATCGTGAGCAAAATTTCGCCCTCAATCTGCTGCTGGACCCCGAGATCGACTTCGTCTCCCTGCTGGGCGCCGCCGGCACCGGTAAAACCCTGCTGGCGCTCGCCGCCGGCTTGGCGCAGGCCCTGGACGCCAAGCATTACCGGGAAATCATCATGACCCGGGTCACCGTGCCCGTCGGCGAGGACATCGGGTTCCTGCCCGGCACCGAGGAGGAGAAGATGACGCCATGGATGGGCGCGCTGATGGATAATCTGGAAGTACTCGCCCCTCGGGAAGGCGGCGAATGGGGCCGCGCCGCTACCGCTGATTTGCTGAGTAGCAAAATCAAGATTCGCTCACTCAACTTCATGCGCGGGCGCACTTTCCAGGGCAAGTATCTGATCATCGACGAGGCGCAGAACCTGACCGCCAAGCAGATGAAAACCCTGATCACCCGCGCCGGCCCTGGCACCAAGGTGATCTGCCTGGGCAACATCGCCCAGATCGACACGCCCTATCTGTCCGAAACCACCTCTGGCCTGACCTACGTCGTGGATCGCTTCAAGGACTGGCCGCACGGCGGACACGTCACCCTGCGGCGCGGCGAACGCTCGCGGCTGGCCGAATTCGCCTCCGAGCAGCTTTAGGCGGCTTCGGATTTTGATCGCCGAACGCCTGACCACCCTGCTGTCGCTGGCCCGGTTGCTGTCGCCGCTGTTGTAACTGGAATCACGCCGGCGGCGGGAATCCCGAGCTTCACTGTGGTGCAAGCCACGACCCACGGTCGCAATCTGGCTTGGCGCGGGGTGGCGTCCCGTTTATCATGGTTGCACTCTCGCTGGACTTTTGGCTCAAGGCTTCTCGGAGACCGCCGCGATGATACAGGCAACCCGCATTCCCGGCTCGCCCTCGGACCACCAGGCGCTGCGCAGGCCCGCCGCGCCGAACAGCGCTCCGGGTGGTCTCGACTTGTGGGGGTGGCTAAGACATTGGGGCGACCTTGGCCGTCAGTGGTTAAAGCGCTGCGCCCGTTCTCTCGGCATCGTGACAGGCGCGCCCTCCGGGGCCGCCGCGGCGAACCGGACGCCCTCACCCCCTCCCGCGCCCCAGCCAATCTCCCCCGCGACCCGGGAACCCGAACTCGAGGATGCGCCGGGCGGTTTTAGCCTGAGCAAGTGGTTGAAGCATTTTGTTGTCTACCTTGGCGCCGTGGCAGCGATTTGCTGGATCGGTCTCTTTTTTCTCTGGCAAATTCCGTTTCTAAAGGATCCGTCGCAACTCTTTAGAATCATGGACGATAACCGCACTCCTCGATCGGTTGCAACAGCGACGTCACCGGCCCCCCTCGCCACCCCGACCATCCCAGCCGCCCCGACCCCAGCCGTTCCCGTACCACCACCCGTGAACCCTGTGGTCGCTCCCAGCCAGCCACCGACGCCGACCGACGCCGTCGCGACGATGACCACGACCGCGCCGACTGACGCCATCGATGTCCAGCCGTCCTCCGAGGTGCAGCCCGCCGCTACGCCGGGCGGGCAGGCCGAACAAGCGGCCACGCCACCCGCCGAAACTACCGCTGAACCCGTTCCCCCATCACTGCCGACGCCGCAGGCGGAAATCGACCAGTTGCTCGCCACCGCCGAGCAGCAGATGGGAAACCGCCGGTTCACCGCGCCTGTCAGCGGCAACGCACTGAGCACATACCGGCGCATCCTGGAACTGCAACCCGACCACCCCACCGCGATCGAAGCGATTCAGCGTATCACGAGCTACTATCGGGATATCGCGCAACAAAGCCTGCAACAGGGACGGCTGGACGAAAGCCTGGCGTACATCAACCGGGGATTGCGGGCCACGCCCCAAAGCGACGACCTGCTGAAATTGCGCCAGCAGGTCCAGCAAGCCCAGAAGGTGGCCAGGCAACGGGAGCGGGAAGCGCAACAAAAACAGCAGGCCGCGCTGGAGGAAATGCAGCGCCAGCAACTCGAGCAAATTGAGCAGGAACAACTGCTCCCTCAGCAGACGCAGCAACAGCAGCCCTGGTGGCGGCAACCACCGAACTACAACGAAAGCGGCGGCTTCAACCAGCGCTGACCATGGACTCCGCGCTGGCGGCCGGCTTGAGCCGGCGGGCGCGGAAAAAATCCCGCAACACCGTCCCGCAGGCGTCGCTCAACACCCCGCCGATGACGTCGGTGCGGTGATTGAGCGCCGAGCATTGCAGCAGGTCGAATACGGTCCCAGCCGCGCCGGCGCGGGGGTCGACCGCGCCGAACACTACCCGCCCCACCCGGGCGTGAACGATGGCCCCGGCGCACATCGGGCAGGGTTCCAGGGTCACGTACAGGGTGCTATCCACCAGCCGGTAATTGCCCGACCGCGCCGCCCCGGTCCGCAAGGCCAGCACCTCGGCGTGCGCGGTCGGATCGCAGGCGCCGATTGGTTGGTTCCAGCCCTCCCCGATCACTTCTTCGCCACGCACCAATACCGCCCCGACCGGCACTTCACCAGCCTCGGCCGCACGCTTCGCCAAATCCAGCGCCCGGCTCATCCAGTACTGGTCACGATCACCAGTCGGTTCCGATGCCCTATCCATGCACCCTACTCCTCCGCGTCGGCCGGAGACGGTGGCACGGGGTGATCCAGCGTCAACCGCACCGCCCGCGCCAGGTCCAGCTTCTGGAACGGTTTTTCCAGCAGAGCGCAATCGGCGGGCAACTGGCCGGCCTTGTCGGTAAAACCGGACATCAGCAACACCCGGAGTCCCGGCCGCTGCCGGCGGCCCTCCAGCACCAGATCGTAGCCGCCGATGCCGCCTGGCATGGTCATGTCGCTCAGCAGCAAATCCACCGGCGCGTCCATGGCCAGCAGCGCCAGCGCCTCCCGGCCGTTGGCGGCCTCGCGCACACCATAGCCAAACCCGGTCAGGGTCCGGGCCACAAAATCGCGGATGTCGGGATCGTCTTCCACCAGCAACACCGTCTCTCGCCCGCGCAGGCGACTTTCGTCCAGCGCCGTTTCGGCGGCGACGGTCTCCCGGCCCTTGGCGATATGGCGCGGCAGATACAGTTCGACCGTGGTGCCCGCGCCGACTTGACTGCGGATGCGGACATGGCCCCCCGACTGCTTGACGAAGCCGTAGACCATGCTCAGCCCCAGTCCGGTGCCCGCGCTCAGTTCCTTGGTGGTGAAGAACGGTTCGAAAGCCCGTTCGACCACCTCCGGCGTCATCCCCGCACCGGTGTCCGCGACCCTCAGCCGCACGTAATCGCCAGCCACCACATCGGGATAGCGGGCGGTATAGGCGGCGTCGAACGCCACGTTGCATGCCTCGATCCGCAGTCGGCCGCCGCTGGGCATGGCGTCGCGGGCGTTGATCGCCAGATTGAGCACCGCGTTGGTCAGTTGGCCGGGGTCCACGCGGATGTTCCAGATCGCCGGGTCGGCTTCGGTTTCCAGTTCGATATTCGCCCCCAGGGTACGCGCCAGCAGCTCGGCGATTTCCCGCAACTGCTGACCCGGCGCCAATAAGCGCGGTTGCAGGGCCTGCTGGCGGGAAAACGCCAGCAGCCGGCGGATCAGATCGGCGCCGCGCCGGGTGGCGTTCATCGCCGTATGCGCGGATTTGTACAATTCCGGATTGTCCCGCAGCCCTTCTTCCAGCATGGCCAGATTGCCGAGAATGATGGTCAGCAGGTTGTTGAAATCATGAGCGATGCCGCCGGTGAGTTGGCCCACCGCCTTCAGTTTCTGCGCCTGATTCAGCGCCATCTGCGCCTGCCGGTATTCGGTCAGATCTTCGGTCAGCACGAAGCAACCCACCACCCGCGCTGCTTTCGATTCCAGGCGAGGCGGAATGTGTGGGATAAAATAAGCGCGCACGTACATCCGCCCGACCGGGGTAACCAACTCGAACTCGACGTGGGTGGATTGGCCGCTCAGCGCTATATCCACCTGGCTTCGCAATCGCTGCGCGAGCGCCGGCTCCAACCGCTCGCCGAAGGCGCGGCCGAGAAAGGTTTCAGCCGGCACGCCAAACCATTCCGCGTATTTCTGGTTGACGAACCGATAGCGTCGGTCGGCGTCGAGATAACCGATCAGAACAGGAATCGTGTCGGTGATCAGGCGGATGCGGTTCTCGCTCTCGCGCAGGGCGGCGGCGACGCGCTCGCGCTCTTCGCTTTCCCGAGCCAGTTCGGCGTTGAGCGCCAGCAGTTCGGCGGTGCGCTCGCGGACCCGTGCCTCCAACTGTTCGTGGCTTTCGCGCAGTTCCACCTCGGCGCGCTTGCGCGCGGTGATGTCCTCGTAGACGGTGATGAAACCGCCGCCGACGATCGGCTCGCCGCGAATCTCCAGCACTGTCCCGTCCGGGCGGGTGCGCTCGAAACAGTGGCTTTGGAATTCGCGCGCCAACCGGACCCGTTCCGCGACCTGCGCCTCGGGATCGCCGGGACCATACTCGCCGCGTTGGGCGTTGTAACGGAACAGTGCGGCGAGGGACAAATCGACCCGCATTAGTTCCGGCGGAAAATCCAGCAATTCGACAAACCGGCGGTTCCAGACCCGCAGGTGCAAGTCCCGGTCGACGATACTGATGGCTTCGTGCAGATGATCAAGGCTGGCCAGCGTCAGCGCGCCCAGTTCGGCGGCGGACAGAACCGTCGGATCTGGCAATGAATTATTCGGCGATTCACCCATGTGATACCCTCCATTCCAACCCTGTCGATCACACACAAATCTCCCTCCCCCCTCGTAGGGCAGGAGGGCTGTTAATTTCTATGGATCGAGTCGCTCGACCGGGTTCAACCACCCTGGCGCTGCGCGATCAAAGAGGTTGCTATCGAATGCGATCATCGGCTGCGCTTCTCGGACTCTTCCCAGCCGGCGCGGTAATCTACCGGCTTGCGCAATTCCTCGATGGGAATGGGTGGCCCATCAAGCTTCAGCATCCCGCGCAAGTCCTCAAGCCGTTTACCGGTCTTTTTGGGCTTGGTTTTCAGCATGACGCCATTGCTGGCGGGGGGCGCGGTCAGTTCGGTGCCGGCTTCCCAGTGCAGCGCATCGCGGATGTCCTTGGGAATCACGGCCTGACCTTTGGTGGACAAGGTGACGGTGGCTGTGGACATGGCGATCTCCGGTAAGAAAAATGGTAAGGAGATTAGTATGGTTCGGTAGCGATTGGGGCACAAGCCCAACCTCGTCCGAGCGTCGATTTAAGGTGATTTCCGGGAAAGAACACCCCTTTCTGGGGTAGAATTCACGATCCATCATTACCGAATGAGGATGCGTATGCCATTGGCCACCGCACTAACCGTGATACCCTTAATTCTACTTTGTCAGATTACCGATCCGGCCCTACTCGTTAAGTTGCTGCCTGCGGTACGCGGAGGTGGTTGCGCTTTGGCGTTTGCGATGGCGTCGCTCCATCTGGCGAATGACCTCGTCCACGGTGGTATCCCGGCGGGGGAGAAACTGGTTGAGTAAGGCCCGGAGGTCGGTACCACTGAGCAAGGGTCGGGTCTGGTGATGGAGCAACCGCTCCTCCAAGGTAAACAACATCGCCATCATCACCAGGGCCATGTGATGGTGCCAGCCGCGCCACCCCCGGACTGGGTAATCCCCCAGCCCCACATCCTGTTTGCCCTGCTGCAAGGCGCGCTCGATCCAATAGCGTTGCCCTTGCATGAACGCCAGCCGGGGGGCCGGCGTGGCGGCCGGGGCGTTGCCGAGACTGTACTTGATCTGGGTCGGGGTCTCCACTTCCCGGCGGACGATCAGATGCCAATGCCGCGCCTGGGGTTCGGCGCCATCCCACAGCCAGACCCGCTGATGGAGGATGTCCACCGGCAACCGGCCTTTGGTACCCTGGCGCAAGGTCACCCGCTGCCAGACCTCGGCGGGTTGTTGGGCGGCCCCATGATCGACCCGGATCGCCGGGGTTTGGGCGATGGGGCGGGTCGGGGGCCGCCCGCGCGGCGCGGCCGGCGAGGGCACGCTCGGCTGGGGATCGTCCAGGTAGAGGCGCTGGTCTTTATGAACATCGCCCATGAAGACCTCACCCCGATCATCGAGCGCTCGCAGCAACGCCGGATCGCTGCCATACAGGCCGTCAAAGCCCACCCAGGCAAAACCGATCCCCTGCCGGCGGGCGTGGGCGATCAGCTCCAGGGCCAAGTCGTGCTTGCGCTGGAAGTCGCGGTGCGGGGCTGGTATCCCTGCCGCCTGACCGCGTTTCGGGTCTTGGGTCCACGCTTCCGGTAGGAACAGCCGTTCATCGATCAGCGTGGCGTGGGTCCCACAGCCCAGCGCCGCAAACACCCCGACCTGACCGTTCTCCACCTTGCCCAGCTGGCCGCACCATGGCCGCCCCACCCCCACCGAATGCCGCCCTTTCTTCGGGAACCCGCTCTCGTCGATGATCAAACTACGATCGGCTTGATCCCCCAACAGCCGGTTGGCGTCTTGGGCTACTTGGTCGAACACCGCCCGCTCTGCCCACGCCGACTCGCTCAGCATGTGTTGCAAGGCTTGATGGTCGGCATCCGGGACCACCTCTTCCATCCGTTCCATGTTCCTGGTCTCCGCTTGGAGCAGCCCGCGCAGATAATGCCGCACCGAGGTTTCTACCGTTCGGATCTGACGACGGAAATGACCGCCGAAGCGCTCGCAAAAGCGAACGAACCGCTGGTCCATTCCCGCCAGCAGGCTCACCTCGCTGTCGGCCGTCGCGTTTTTTTAATCACTTCCGGAGCCGTACCCATCATGTTTCACCTTGCGCTACCTTGTATCTTGATAAAGCTTCAGGACTTTCGCTCAGGCAGGCTGATAAGCGGGAATATGCGGGCTCTTTGGCATCTTCCGGAAGGATAAAGTATAGTTAAAATAATAGGTTAGAGAATTTTTCATTTTCCCAGCGCAG
>JBDHRD010000115.1:0-10258 GCA_039807425.1 Candidatus Contendibacter sp.
AGATAGGCGCGAGCGTTGCGCGCGCCCACGACCGCTGGAATTCCCAGGCTGCGCGCCAGGATGGCGGTGTGCGACAGTGGGCCGCCATACTCGGTGACGAAAGCCAGCACCCCTTGATGCTGCATCAGGATGGTGTCCGCCGGGGTCAGGTCATCGGCCACTACGATCCGGCCTTCCAGCCGGCTGGCCACCAGCTCGGCATAGCCGGGTTCGTTGAAATAGGCCGAATCCTCGGCCAGCAGAATTCGCTGGATTCGCCGCACCACGTGGTCGATATCGTCCTTGCGGGTGCGCAGGTAGGGATCGTCCATTTCATCGAACACCCGCACCAGGGAATCGCGCTGGATTTTCAGCGCCCACTCGGCATTACAGTGGTGGGCGCGGATCAGCCGGATCGGCGCCTCGGTGAGGGTGGCATCCTCCAGCATGAGCAGGTGAGCGTCGATGAAGGCTGTCGTATCGCCGGATGTCGTTGCCGGGATCCGCGTCCGGATGTCCCGCAACTGCTGCCGGGCCATGGCCAGACCATTCAGGAACCGTTGGACTTCATCCTCGACGATGGTGTTCGGGATGGTGTATTCGGTGATTTCCGGCTGGTTGCGCTCCAGCAGATACGTCCTGCCGATCGCATATCCCCGGGAAACCCCGATGCCGTGCAGCGAAAACGGCATGGATAAGCCCTCTCATTCGTCCTCGTCGAAACGGCGGCGGACCAGATCATCCAGATGTTCGAGCGCCTGCTCGGCTTCGGGACCGCTGGCGTGCAACTCCAGCCGGGTTCCGCGGGCAGCGGCCAACATCATCACTCCCATGATGCTTTTGCCGTTGACTTCATGTCCGCCACGCAGCAGCCGGATCTCGGCATCGAAACCCGCCGCTAGGGTCACGAATTTGGCGGCGGCACGAGCGTGCAAACCCAGCTTGTTGACGATCACGATCTCCCGTTTCAACATCCTGGGGTCCCCATAGTCAGCGGTCGACATGACGTCACGGCCTTGTTGCTCATTTTAGTTCCCGATGACGAGCCATAACATAGTCGCGCATTCCGCCAAAATGGCGAGCCAGGGCGTTGGCGATAAATACCGAGCGGTGCTGACCACCGGTACAACCAATGGATACCGTCAGATAACTGCGGTCGCTCGCCTCGAACCGGGGCAGCCACGTCTCCAGAAACCGACGGAGGTCGGCGATCATCTCCATCACCTCCGGCTGGTGCTCGAGAAATTCGATCACCGGCTGATCGAGGCCGGTCAACGGTCGCAACTGGGGCTCCCAGTGCGGATTGGGCAGGCAACGGACGTCGAAAACGAAATCGGCGTCGGCCGGTACTCCGTTCTTGAAACCGAAGGATTCGAACAGCAGCGACATCGCCTCGCGGGGTGTATCGTGAAGGCGAACCCGGAGCAGTTCGCGCAACTGGTAGATGTTGGTATCGCTGGTGTCCACGATCAGGTCAGCGCAGGCGACGATCGGCTCCAGCAGGCGTCGTTCCTGGCGAATCGCCTCCCGCAGGGGAATGCTACCCAGGTCCAGGGGATGCCGGCGGCGGGTTTCGCTGTAGCGCTTGAGCAGAATCTCGTCGTCTGCCTGCAGAAACAATACTTCCACGGTAAGATCGCTGGCGCGCAGTTCGGCGAGCGTGGCGGGAAACTGGTAAAGCTCGTCGATAAAATTGCGCGCATCCACCCCCACCGCTACCGCTGGGGTTGCTATGTCGCTGGAGGCCAGGATTGCCCGGGCCAGCGGCAAAATCAGCTTGAACGGCAGATTGTCGACGCAGTAGTAGTCGAGATCTTCCAGCGTCTGCAGCGCAATGGTCTTGCCGGACCCCGACAGGCCGCTGACGATGATTATTCGCATGGGACAGCCCTCGCCATGGCTTTCTCCATGCGTGCGATCAAATCATCTTCAGCGCAATAGCTGCCCAACCGCAGGACATGGTCACGCACCGCGCACTCCACCAGCACCGCCAGATTACGGCCGGGCGCGATCGGCAGAGTAATCGTCGGTACGCTCACGCCCAGGATGACCCGGACATCGCGCATGCCCTGTAACCGGGTTTCGGCTGGCGGCGCGATGTCTTCGAGCTTAACCAGATGGATGATCAAGCGCACCCGCTTGTTGCGCTTGATCGCGCAGTCGCCGAACATGCGGCGGATGTTGAGAATCCCCAACCCTCGCACTTCCAGCAGATCGCTCAGGGTGGGCGGACAGGTCCCTTCCAGGATATCGGGCGCTACCCGGGTCAGGGTCGGGGTGTCATCGGCGATCAGGCGGTGGCCACGACTGATCAGTTCCAAAGCCAGTTCACTTTTGCCGACCCCGCTGCCGCCGGTGATCAGCACGCCCATCCCAAACACCTCCAACAGTTCGCCGTGGGCCACGGTGGAGGCTTCCAGACCGTGCCGATAGCTGTCGAGCCGGTCGAGGACCACCGCCAGCGGAGCCGGGCTATACCAGAGGGGAACGCCGGCCGCGTCAGCGCGGGGCCGTAGCGTCTCGGCCAGCTCGGATTCGCCACAGACCAGAATGACGCCCGCCGAGGATCCCAGCAGACAGCCGAGCAATTCCTTGCGGGTTGCTGGGCCCAGCCGGTTCAGAAAAGCGCATTCGTCAGGACCGAGAATCTGCAAGCAGGCCGCCTGGATCCAGTTCAGCCGGCCATACAGGGGCGCGCTGGCCTCGACCGGCGACCACAAGACGCGATCGGCCCCGGCTATCCCTGCGATCCAGCGCAGGTCCATCACGGCTTCCAGGCCCTGAAAAACCATTCGGGCGCGCAAGGGTGAGTTCATGGCGAAGCTGTCTTGGCGGGCTTCCAGTCCCGGAGTTGCTCGAACAGGGCCTGGTCGGCGACGGTCTCCCGTAGCCGCTGACAAAAAGCCCGGTCGCTGAACATCTCTGCCAGATAGGCGAGAATCTTCAGATGTTCGTCGGTATAGTGATCTGGCACCAGCAAACCGAACACCAGATCCACCGGTTGTCGGTCGATCGCGTCGAAATCCACGCCTTTCCTGAGCTTGATAAAGGCGCCGATGGCCTGCTGACTCTGGCTGAATCGACCATGGGGCAAGGCGACCCCATGACCCAGACCCGTGCTTCCCAGACGCTCCCGGCCGATCAGGCTGTCAAAGATCGGCCGGGCCGCCAGATCCTCTTGCCCTGTGGCCAGTAGTTCGCTCAACGCCTCGATGACCCGCTTCTTGCTGGCTACCTCGCTATCGCAGACGATCCGCTCGCGGGTAATCAGGTCTGTAATGTTCATCGCCGTGCCCATCCCCTCTAAGGTTGGGGATAATCGCGCGCCTTGTTGCCGCGATGCTTTTCCGTCATTTTTTCCTTGTACTTTTTGATTTGCCGGTCGATTTTGTCGCTCAGGGCATCGATCGCCGCGTACAGATCTTCATCCACGGCGTCGGCGTAGATCTCATTACCCGCTACGTGAATCGTCGCTTCGGCTTTTTGACGCAATTTCTCGACACTGAGGATCACCTGGGCGCTGGTAACGTTGTCGAAATGCCGCTCGATGCGCTCCAGTTTGTCATGCACATAGTCGTGCAAAGCCTGGGTGATTTCCACATGGTGTCCGCTCAGTTTGATTTGCATCGCATAGACTCCTGATGAACAGGTCTCGCTTTCGATGGAGGTCGGACCCGATACCCTGGCTGGGCTCCAGCGGTGACTGATTTGACGTTATGGGTTCGAACCGCCGTTGGAATACGCCCCAACCTCCGTTGCTACCCCTCGCGGGGCAAAAATCCCCGTCGTTCAGACGAGGCGTTTACGATCCGAGGACGCGGGAATCGTCATCGCTTCCCGGTATTTTGCCACCGTCCGCCGCGCTACCTGAATCCCTTCCATCCCGAGCAACTTGGCGATCTTGTCGTCGCTGAGCGGCTTGCCGGGATCCTCGGCCTGGATCAGCTTGCGGATCATGGCGCGGATGGCGGTGGAGGAGCACTCGCCACCGTTGTTGGTGCCGACGTGGCTGGAAAAGAAATACTTCAGCTCGTAGAGACCGCGCGGGGTATGCATGTACTTCTGCGTCGTGACCCGCGAGATGGTGGATTCGTGCATGCCCAGCACCTCGGCGATATCGCGCAGGATCAGCGGCTTCATATGCTCGTCGCCCTGTTCCAGAAATTCGCGCTGGCGTTCGACGATGCAGATCGCCACCTTGAGCAGGGTCTCGTTGCGGTTTTGCAGGCTTTTCAGGAACCAGCGCGCTTCCTGCAAATGATTCTTGAGACAGGCGATATCGCCGTTCTTGCCAGCGCGGTGGGTCAGGGCGGCGTAACGGGCGTTGATCCGCAGCTTGGGCGTACTCTCGGGATTCAATTCGACCCGCCAAACGTTGTGCTGGCGGTAGACCAGCACATCCGGGATGACGTATTGTGGCACGGCGTTGGACAGGCGGGCGCCGGGATGCGGATTCAGCGATTGAATCAGGCTCACGATCCCCTGCAGCGCCTCCCGCGAGACCTTCAGCCGCCGCATCAGGGCGCCGAAATCGTGGTTGGCCAGCAGATCCAGGTGCTGTTCGACCAGCAGGCGAGCCTCGGCCAACCAGGGCGTGTCCGCCGGCAGCGCCTCCAGTTGTAGCAGCAGGCATTCTGCTGGATTGCGGGCGCCGACGCCCTGGGGATCGAAGCGCTGCACCCGCTCGAGCACCGCCTCGACCTCGGCTGGCGTCACCGCAAACTCGTCGCGCAGTCCCTGACTGATGTCCGCCAGGGACAGCGTCAGATAGCCAGACTCATCAATGGCGTCGATGATCGCGGTGGCGATCACCATGTCGCGGTCGTTGAACGGGGTCAACCGCATCTGCCAGTACAGATAATCGTGCAGAGACTCTCCGGCGCCAGCGTAGCGCTCGTAGGGGTCCCAGTCCTCGTCCTCACCGCGCGAATAGCGGGTTTCTCCGTCATACGACTCGTAAACGTCTTCCCAGGCGCTGTCCACGGGCAGTTCATCGGGCAGGGTGGTGTCGGTCGGCGCGGCGTTGAGTTCGGTTTCAGCGCGGGCGTCCATCGCTGCCTGGGTGGCCAGGGCCTCGGGTTGCACGGGTAGATCCTGGGGCTCGTCGCTCTGCTCCAACATCAGGTTGGAGTCGAGGATGGCTTGCACCTCCGCCTGAAGATCCAGGCTGGATAACTGCAGCAGACGAATGGCCTGCTGCAGTTGGGGGGTCATCGTCAGTTGCTGACCCAGGCGGAGTTGCAATGACTGTCTCATAATAATTCAAGTTTGCCCCGGCGTCGTGAAACTTGATCCACCCTTCATTCTAGTCGGTTTTGAACGTTATGACAGCGCGGCTGGCGCACCGGTCGGTCACAACTGGAACGATTCGCCCAGATAGACCCGGCGGACCTGCTGGTTGGCGAGGATCGCGGCGGGATCGCCCTCGGCGATCACTTGGCCTTCGTTGAGAATATAGGCCCGATCGCAGATACCCAGGGTTTCCCGAACGTTGTGATCGGTGATCAGCACGCCGATGCGGCGTTCGCGCAGATGTTCGATGATGCGCTGGATATCCAGAACCGACAAGGGATCCACGCCGGCGAACGGCTCGTCGAGCAACATGAAAGCCGGGTTGGCCGCCAGCGCCCGGGCGATTTCCACCCTTCGGCGCTCGCCACCCGACAGGCTGATGCCCATGCTGTCGCCCAAGTGACCCACATGCAGTTCGTTCAGTAGTTCCTCGGCCCGCGCCCGGCATTCGGCGGAGGTGAGATCACGGCGGGTCTCCAGAATCGCCAGGACGTTGTCGAGCACCGTCAGCCGGCGGAATATCGATGGTTCCTGTGGCAGGTAGCCCACTCCCAGCCGTGCCCGCGCGTGCATCGGCAAATGGGTGAGATCGCGGTCGTCCAGCAGCACCCGGCCCTCGTCGCAGTGAATCAGCCCGACCATCATGTAGAAGCTGGTGGTTTTGCCGGCGCCGTTCGGCCCCAGCAGCCCGACGACCTCGCCGCTGGCGACGGTCAGCGACACCGCATCCACCACCACCCGCTTGCGGTAATGTTTGACGATTTCCTTGGCGATCAGTTGGGCCATCCTCAGGGTTTCCTTGTAGCCGGCGGCTCCTGGGTCCGCGGCTGGATGGTGAACTGAATCCGGCCATTGTCGCCCGCCCCACGCGCCCGCACCACGTCACCCTTGAGATCGTATTCGATCCGCTCGCCGGTGAACGTGTCCTGTCCCTGGGTCAGTTTGGCGCTGCCGCTCATGATGACTTTGGCGCCGGCCACATCGTACTCGACCCGCTGGCTGGCGCCCTGGATTTCTGGCTTGTCCGCCGTCGGCCGGTAACGCAGGTTCGCCGGAGCGCCGGTCGCTTCCATGCGTTGAAAGTTGTTGTCCTTGATATAAATGGTCACGGTGTCGGCAGTCAGCCGCATCGAGCCCTGAGTGATCACCACATTGCCTTCGTAGACGCTGACACCGGTTTTTTGATTCAACTGGCCGCGACTGGCTTCCAGGTGAATGGGCTGGTTACGATCTTCCGGCAGGGCGGCGGCCAGCGGCGGCGCCAGCGCCAGCGCGACCGCCAGCCCGAATTTAACGCTTGGGGGGTGCATAGGAGCCTCTGACTTCGGAAAGCAGTTCCAGTCGTTCCTGGTCCAGCCAGGCGCGTGCGCCGACCGCATGGTATTCGCCTTCGGGGGTCACTGCTCGAACCGGCGCGGCGGTTTCGGCATAACGCTCGGCCCGGTGAACCGATACATCGCGGGTGGTGATCGTGGCCGGCGGTTTGCCGCTGTCGGCGGTGCGGTCCATGACGACCGCGCCATCCAGGCGCAGAGTTTGCTCATCGGCGGCGATCCAGCCCTGTTCGGCTTGCAACCGCCATTCGCGGATCTGGCCATCGGGCTGGTACCAGTCCAGTAACGGCCGTTCGATCCGGATACCGCCCTGGCCGGGCAATTGCCACAAGCGGGGCGTTTCCAACACGTATTCCCGCACGCCGGCGATGTTCAGACGCACCGCCCGGAGTTGTTCGACGATCAATACCGGCTCCTGACTCTCGGCCGGCGCCGGTTCCCGGAATGACGATTCCACCCATCGCAGCAGGCCGTAGCTCAGGCCGGCCAGCGCCGCCAGTCCGGCCAGGGACAGAATGCCGCGTGCCGTCATGCCGCCGCTCGCGGGATTTTTAAAGATGCCGGTCGCGCAAGGCCGCCAGTTGGCCGCGCGCTTCCAACACCAACTCGCAGACCTCGCGCACCGCACCGCGCCCGCCCCGGCTGGGGGTTTGCCAGTGGGCGTGCTGCTTGACAAACGAATCGGCGTCTTGCACCGCGATGGCCAGACCAGCCCGGCTCATCACTGGCAGGTCGATCAGGTCGTCGCCGACGTAGGCGGCCTGCTCGGCGGTTAGCCCGAGCCGGACCAGCAGGCTGTCGAACACCGCCCGCTTGTCCTGAACGCCCAGATAGGCGTGGTGAATGCCGAGATCCACCATCCGCCGTTCGACCGAGGCGGCGTGGCGGCCGGAGATGATGGCGACTTCGACCCCGGCTTCGAGCAGCATCTTGATGCCGTGGCCATCGCGGATGTGAAACGCCTTGTATTCGTTGCCATCGTTGCCCAGGTACAGCCGGCCGTCGGTCAGCACGCCGTCCACGTCGAAAATCACCAGTTGAATCCGGGCCGCCTTGTCGAGTACATCGCGCATCGTGAGTTGCTCACCGGTCGTCGGGAATCACAGCACTCCGGCGCGCAGTAGATCATGCATGTTCAGCACACCGGTCAGTTTCCCGGCGAAGTTTACCACCGGCAGGGCGTTAATCTTGTATTGCTGCATCTTTTGCAGCGCCTCGGCGGCCAAGGCGCCGGGGGCGATGGTTTTGCAGTGGCGAGTCATGACCTCGGCGACGCGGGCGGTATGCACGTCCACCTGCCGATCCAGCGCCCGACGCAGGTCGCCGTCGGTGAAGACGCCCAGCACCCGTTGTTCCGCATCCACCACCACGGTGGTTCCCAAGCCCTTGTGGCTCATTTCCAGCAGAGCGTCCTTGAGCAGATCGTCGGGAGCGCTGCGGGGCATCCGCTCGCCGGTGTGCATGACGTCGTCGGTGAGCAGCAGCAGGCGGCGACCCAGCCGGCCGCCCGGATGGGAGCGGGCGAAGTCCTCGGCGGTGAACCCGCGCGCCTCCAGTAACGCCACCGCCAGCGCATCGCCCATGGCCAGGGTCGCGGTGGTGCTGGCGGTCGGCGCCAAACCCAGCGGGCAGGCTTCCTGGACCACGCTGACGTCGAGGTGAACATCCGCCGTCGTGGCCAGGGTCGAATCCGGGTTGCCGGTCAGGGCAATCAGCGGCGCCCCCAGCCGCTTGATCAGCGGCAGCAGGGTGAGAATTTCATCAGTTTCGCCGGAGTTGGACAGCGCCATCACCACGTCCTGGGCGGTGATCATGCCCATGTCGCCGTGGCTGGCCTCGGCGGGATGGACGAAGAAGGCCGGGGCGCCGGTGCTGGCCAGGGTCGCGGCGATCTTGCTGCCGATGTGGCCGGATTTGCCGATGCCGAGCACCACGATCCGCCCTTGGCAGTTGAGCATCAGCCGACAGGCATCGACGAAGCGGTCGTCAATCCGTTCGGTGAGTTGGGTGATGGCTTTGGCTTCAATTGCCAGCACCTGGCTGGCGAGTTCTTTCAATTTGTCGGGGTGGATCAGCATGGCGGCGGGATTCGGCTAGAGTTGGGCGGCGCTGAAGGTATCGCACTGGCGCAAATCGCCGCGGGTGAGGCCGCGCTTGAACCAGCGCACCCGCTGGGCGGAACTGCCGTGCGTGAAGGAATCTGGCGCGACATAACCCCTGGCTTGCATTTGCATGCGGTCGTCGCCGATGGCGCTGGCCGCGTTCAGTCCTTCCTCGATGTCGCCCGATTCCAAAATCTGTCGGGCTTGGTTGGCGTGATAGGCCCACACGCCGGCGAAACAGTCGGCCTGCAATTCCAGGCGGACGGATAACGCATTGGCTTCCGCCTCGCCCGCGCGACTGCGCCGGGCCTCAACCTGGTCCGAGATGCCGAGCAAATTTTGGACGTGATGGCCGATTTCGTGGGCAATCACGTAGGCCTGGGCGAAATCGCCGGGGGCATGGAAACGATTCTTGAGTTCCTGGTAAAAACTCAGGTCAATGTAGACTTTTTGGTCGGCCGGGCAGTAAAACGGCCCGACTGCCGCCTGGGCAAAGCCACAGGCCGATTGCACCGCGCCGGTGAACAACACCAGTTTTGGATCCTGATAGGCGCTGCCCATCCGGTGAAACAGGTCGCGCCAGGTATCCTCGGTATCGGCCAGCACGACCGAGACAAACTTGCGCAAATCGTCCTGATCCGGAGGTACGGCGACCGACTGCTGGGAGGAAACCCCGCCTGGCGATCCGCTCTGAAGCAGCATGGTTGGGTCAAAGCCAAAGAATACGGCGAGAAGCAGGAGGATGATCGTGCCGATGCCGCCACCCGCGATGGTGGACCCGGCCCGCAGGCCCCGCCGATCCTCGACATTGTCGCTTTCCCTACCCATTCTCCAGCGCATGGCAACCTCTCTTGGTAATTTACTCGTCGATCCTTATTGTACCCGAGAGCATTTCCCATTCTCTCACTATCGACGGAAGATCAGATGCGTAGCGTCGATCTCGACGGGGGGCGAGTAAAACAGCAACGCCGCGATGCCCACCATGATCGGCTCACCGAGGGTGAATACCGGATCGTCGTAGGCGAGCCCCAAACCCGACAGAACCAGAGCCGCCGCTGCCAGCGACCCCACCACGACCGTTCCAAACTGGGTATGGCGATAACGCAAGGGTGGTAACATGGAATTCCTTGATCAACGGCAGACAGGTGTTTGTTACAGTGTATAGCTTCCCACTGATTCGCCACCACCGCCCCTGCGCCATACCAAACGATTCTCCGTGCGCTCGCCAAAACTTCCACATCCGGGAATGCAGGACCAAGAATCTGGACCGGGGTGGGGATCATATCCCGTGCGCCAGCCTGGGCCGAACGTAGCCGCATAGAGACGACACCATGGCTTGGCTTTATCTAATCGCCGCTGGCCTGTGTGAAATCGCCTGGCCGGTCGGCTTGAAACTGTCGCAGACGCCGGGCCGGTTGACCTTGGGCCTGGTGATCGCCGTGGTCGGCATGACCGTCAGCGGGTTGTTGCTGTGGCTGGCCCAGCGGGACATTCCCATCGGCACCGCCTACGCGGTGTGGACCGGCATCGGCGCGGCGGGAACCTTCGCGG
>JBDHRD010000116.1:0-10045 GCA_039807425.1 Candidatus Contendibacter sp.
TCAACATGGACATGTTTACCTATGACGCGATCCATGCGTTTGCCGCCTGGTGGCTGGGCAAGCTGATCATCTTCGGCATCATTCTGCTGTCGCTGTGGCATGCCGCGCACCGGCTGCGGGTCACGATGCACGATTTTGGCGTGCGCGCCGACACGCTGGTCGCCTATGGAGTTTACGGACTCGCGAGTCTGGGCACGCTGCTGACGATCGTCTACCTGCTGCGGATTTGAGGAGAGCATTTCGATCCGCGTATCCTTTCACCCCTCAACCCTTCACCTTCAACCCCTCTCCCTCCCTGGGAGAGGGTATTTTTATACCGGCTCCAAGGAAGCTTTTGCCGCCATGAGTTCCCCATCCGAGCAATGCACGGCTACCCTGCCCCAGCCACGATCATTGGATAACGGCGCGGGTCTCGAACCGGCCACCGCCAGCGCCGCGGACGCGGCCCGGATCGACGCCGGTCGAGAGGACGAGGTCGCGGCCTCGGTTCCTCTCCCCGCGTATCTCCAGCAAACCTACTGGTGGGCCTATCTGCATCCCGCCGCGGTGCGCTTCTTCGAACGGCAATGGCTGGTCAATCTGATCCTGTGGGGTAACTTCGCCCGGCTGCGCGACTTGGCCCTCGATGAAATCGGCCATTCCATTTCGGGTAGCGTGCTGCAAGTCGCATGTGTTTACGGGAACTTCACCGAGCGGCTGATTCAGCGGCTGAGGCCGACCGGGCGGCTGGATGTGGTGGATGTCGCCCAAGTCCAGTTGGAGAACCTGAAAGCCAAGCTCAAGAACGCCTCGCGCATCGGGCTGTATCATCAGGATTCCACTGATTTGCGTTTCGTGGATGCCAGCTACGATTATGTGATTCTGTTTTTCCTGCTGCACGAACAGCCGGAAGGCGTGCGCGCGCAAACCGTGGCCCAAGCGCTGCGCGTGGTCAAACCCGGCGGCAAGGTGGTTTTCGTGGATTATCACCGCCCGGGGCGGCTCAATCCGTTCCGTTATGTCATGACGGCCATCCTCAAAACCCTGGAGCCTTTCGCCATGGATTTATGGCGTCAGGAAATCACGGAGTGGTTGCCCGACCGGGGACGCGCGCTGAATGTTGAGAAGGAAACCTTTTTCGGGGGGCTGTATCAGAAGGTGGTCGTGACCCGACCTTGAGAATCCTCAACTCCAAGGGGCAAAAGTTGGTGGATAATATCGCGCTACACGCAACCCAACGGAGGTCAACTGCCATGAACATCACCCCGAATGTCGGCTCGACCGACAAGATCGTCCGCATCGTGGTCGGCGCCATCCTGATTTTGCTGGCGCTGTTGGGAACCATCGGCTGGTGGGGCTGGATCGGCATCATCCTCATCGCCACCGGCCTGATGAACTGGTGCCCAGCCTATAACCTGTTCGGCATCAACACCTGCCCGACCGGTAAGTCACCGGGCGCGTAGCCGTTCCCGCTCGTCGAGGCTTCATCCCGACCGGCCGCTTCGAGCGGCCGGTTTGTTTTCAAGGGCGCCTCCCCGTCACCGACCGGTTTTCCGCCGCCCATTCGATTTGGAACGGGGGCGCCCCGCTGGGGGCTGGTAGGGATTCTCGCCGCCGCGAAATTCGACGCGGATCGGCGTACCCCACAGGTTCAGCCGCTTGCGGAAGACTCCTGCCAGATAGCGCCGGTAGGCCTCGGGCACATGATCGATCCGGTTGCCGTGAATCACGATCAGCGGCGGATTTTGGCCACCCTGATGGGCGTAGCGCAACTTGATGCTGTGGCCCTGCACCAGCGGCGGCTGATGAGCGGCCAGGGCGTCTTCCAGAATCCGGGTCAGTTCCGGTGTGGACAGCTTGCGGGTAGCGGCGGCGTAAGCTTCGCGCACCGAACCGAGCAGTTCGCCGACTCCCGTGCCGTGCAGGGCGGAAATAAAATGGATCTTGGCAAAATCGAGAAAGCCCAGTCGCCGGTCCAGGTCGCGCTTCACTTGGGCGCGGATGTCGGGATCGAGGCGGTCCCACTTGTTGACCGCCAGCGCCAGCGCCCGGCCGCTGTCCAGCACCAGACCCAGCAGGCTGGCGTCCTGTTCGCTGATCCCCTGTCGGGCATCCAGCACCAGGACGACGACGTGGGATTGCTCAATCGCTTGCAGCGCCTTGATGACGCTGAATTTCTCCACCGTCTCGCTGACCCGCGAACGGCGGCGCACGCCAGCGGTGTCCACCAGGATATAGCGTTGGCCGTCGCGTTCGAACGGCGCGGCCACGCTGTCCCGGGTGGTGCCGGGCAGGTCACAGGCCAGCATCCGTTCCTCGCCCAGCAGACGGTTGACCAGAGTGGATTTACCGACGTTGGGCCGTCCGACCACCGCCAGCCGGATGACGCCTTCCGGCTCTTCCGGCGCTGCTTCTTCGACGGCAACCGTGGCGGGCAGAGCGGCGAAAACCTCTTCCATCAGCGTTTCGACACCCTGGTTGTGAACGGCGGCGATGACGTGCAAATGATCCAGGCCGAGGGCGTGAAAGTCAGCGCTGAGCAGATCGGGATCGCGATGCTCGGCCTTGTTGATCACCAGATGCACCGGCTTGCCAGCGCGGCGCAACTGGCCGGCGATTTCTTCGTCGGCGACCGTCAGTCCAGCGCGACCATCGACCAGCAGCAGTACGGCGTCGGCCTCCTCGATGGCCCGCCACGCCTGCCGCGCCACCAGCCCGCTCAGACCCGCCTCCTCGCCGGTCAGACCGCCGGTATCCACCACGACGCAGGGACTCGGACCCCGCTGGCCAATACCGTACTGACGGTCGCGGGTCAGGCCGGGCAAATCCGCCACCAGTGCATCGCGGGTGCGGGTCAGGGAATTGAACAGAGTGGATTTACCGACGTTGGGTCGGCCCACCAGGACGATGACAGGAAGCATGGGGAACGTACCGCGCGTCGTAAAGATAGTCGTAAAGATAAACGTCGTGGATTATGCCTGAAAGCTCTTTCCAGACCGCGAAAAATACCAAAAAGCCGAACACCCACGCCGCTGCTTGCACAAATCTGGTTCGCGCCGACAGGTCCAACCCCTTGCCTTGAACCGTCAACAGCTACATCATTAACGCTCTTATCATTATTGTGATCGTCGGCAGGCTCGTCGGGTGATGGTATTTTCAAAGCCCGCACTACCCCACATCCGGGCCAACCAGGCAAGACGTCCACTATCCCTTTCCATCTCGGCCCTACCGACCGGTTACCCCGCGCTCGACAAGCCAAACCCGATGTTCATGGTCACCGATACGCAAATCCCAGAGGCGCCATGAGTCTGCCGCTGGTCGTCCTTACCCCTTTCCTCGGCGCTATCCTGGCGGCCTGGATTTCCAGGCAAGGCCGGCTGTACGCCGCCTGGATGGCTGGTGCGATCACCCTGCTGGCCCTGGCCGGGCTATTGCCGCTGGCGGACGCGCCCTTCGCCGGTCAAACCATCATCCAGCGTTGCTCCTGGATACCCGCCGTCGGTGTCGATCTCGCCTTTCGCCTGGATGGGCTGGGCCTGCTGTTTGCTCTCCTGATTCTCGGCATCGGCCTGCTGATCATGCTCTACGCCCGTTATTACCTGGCGGAGCAGGACAACATGGGCCGCTTCTACGCCGGTCTGCTGCTGTTCATGGGCGCCATGCTAGGCATCGCCCTGTCCGAGAACATCATCCAACTGCTGATCTTCTGGGAATTGACCAGCCTGTCGTCATTTCTGTTGATCAGCTACTGGCAACACCGCGAGGATGCCCGCAACGGCGCACGCATGGCGCTGACCGTCACCGGCGCCGGGGGGTTGGCCCTGCTCGGCGGTTTTCTCCTGCTCGGGCACATCGCCGGCAGCTACGACCTGTCTGTAATCCTGGCGTCGGGCGACCGTATCCGCACTCATCCGCTTTATTTGCCCATGCTGGCGCTGGTATTGCTCGGCGCGTTCACCAAGTCGGCCCAGTTTCCGTTCCATTTCTGGCTGCCCAACGCCATGGCGGCGCCGACGCCGGTATCGGCCTATCTGCACTCGGCCACGATGGTGAAGGCCGGGGTATTCCTGCTGGCGCGGCTGTTCCCGGCTCTGTCCGGCACGCCGGAATGGTCGTGGCTGGTCGGCGGGGCGGGACTCATCACCCTCCTGTTGGGGGCATTCGTCGCCCTGTTTCAGCACGACCTCAAGGGCCTGCTGGCCTATTCCACTATCAGCCACCTGGGATTGATCACCCTGCTGTTTGGCATCGGGACTCCTCTCGCCGCCGTGGCCGGGGTGTTCCATATCATCAATCACGCTACCTTCAAGGCTTCGCTGTTCATGGCAGCCGGCATCATCGACCACGAAACTGGCAGCCGCGACATGCGCCGCATCAACGGCCTCTGGCGGTATATGCCCTACACCGGCGCGCTCGCCATCGTGGCCTCCGCCGCCATGGCGGGCGTGCCGTTGCTGAACGGCTTTCTGTCGAAAGAGATATTTTTCGCCGAGGTGCTGGGGGCCGCCATCCCACTGCGTTTTGGCTGGCCGCTGCCGGCGGCGGTTACTCTGGCTGGCGCGTTCGCCGTGGCCTATTCGCTGCGCTTCATCCACGACGTGTTCTTCAACGGCGAGCCCGTCGACCTGCCCAAAATCCCGCACGAGCCGCCACGCTGGATGAAAGTCCCCGTGGAGATCCTGGCCGCCCTCTGTCTGCTGGTGGGTATCGCACCAGCCCTGATCGTGGAGCCGATCCTGGCCGTGGCGGTCGCTGGCGTCTTGCAGGAATCGCTGCCGGAACACAATCTGGCCATCTGGCACGGCTTCAGCCCGGCGCTGGGAATGAGCGTTATCGCCCTCGTGGGTGGCGGACTGATCTATCTGGGGCGGAAGCCGCTATTCGCCTTTTACGAGCGGCACGTGGAATGGTTACGGGTGGAGACGCTGTACGACCGTCTGCTGAATGGGCTGTTCGCGCTGGCTGGCGCGCTGACCCGCAAGCTTGATACCGGTTCGCTGCAACGACTGTTGTTCGTGACGATCCTCTCCGCGCTGGTGCTGGGGCTGGCCGGCTTCATCAGTGTCCCCGCGCCGCTGACCGGGGTCCGCACCCGGCTGCCGGTGGACGGCGTCAGCCTGCTGGCGGCCCTGGGTCTGATCGCCGCCGCTATCGGCGCGGTTTTCCTGCACCGGCAACGGCTGGTCGCGGTAGTGCTCATGGGCGCAGTGGGGCTGGTGACCGCACTGATTTTCATCCGGTTCTCCGCGCCTGACCTGGCCTTGACCCAGCTGGCGGTGGAGGTAGTGACGGTGGTGTTGCTGCTGCTGGCGCTGTATTTTCTGCCCCAGCACAGTCCCGCCAAGCCCCATCCGTCGCCATGGGTCAGCCATGTTCTTCTGGCGGTCGCAGCGGGGGGCGGCGCGGCGGCACTGGCTTGGGCGGTACTAACCCGGCCGTATGAAACCATCGCCGGCTATTTCCTCACCAACAGCGTGCCGGGCGGGGGCGGCGCCAACGTAGTGAACGTCATCCTGGTGGATTTTCGCGGCTACGACACCTTGGGGGAGATCAGTGTGCTGGCTCTGGCCGGCCTCGGCATCTACGCCATGCTGGATCGTCTCTATTTGCCGGGTCCGCAGCGAGACGCCGAGGGACGCGCCTGGGACCCGGATTTGCACCCGGCTCTCCTGGCGACGCTGGCCCGCCTGCTGTTGCCGCTGGCCCTGCTGATGGCGATCTTCCTCCTTTTGCGCGGCCACAACCTGCCCGGCGGCGGCTTCATCGCCGGCCTCGTCACCGCGGCAGCGCTGATCGTGCAGTACCTGGCCAACGGCGTGGCCTGGACCCACGCCCGCCTGCCCTGGAATCTGCACGCACTCATCGGTTTGGGCCTGCTCGCCGCCACGCTGACCGGTCTGGCCAGCCTCACGTTCGGCTATCCCTTTCTGACTTCCACGTTTGGTCACTGGCACTGGCCGGTGATCGGCGAATTCGAACTGGCCTCGGCCATGGTTTTCGATCTGGGGGTGTATCTGGTGGTGGTCGGGGCAACGCTGCTGATCCTGATCCATCTGGGCCTGATCCACCACGCCAGCCAGCCGGCGGCGGCCACCCCCATCCCCGATCCTCCGGTCAGGGATGGAGGAAAACGGGACGCCCTTACCCCCAACCTCGCTTCCACCGGGCGAGGGGAGCATGGGGAGGCCCGCTGATGGAAGCACTGATGGCTCTGATCATCGGCGTGCTGACCGCCTGCGGCGTGTATCTGGCGCTGCGCGCCCGGACCTTCCCGGTCGTGCTGGGGCTGACCTTCCTGTCCTATGCGGTCAATCTGTTCCTGTTCACCATGGGTCGCCTGACCATCGGTCAACCGCCGATCATCGCGGCCCGGGCGACCGGTTACGCTGACCCTGTTCCGCAAGCTCTGGTGCTCACCGCTATCGTCATCAGCTTCGCCATGACCGCCTTCGTCATCGTGCTGGCGCTCAAGGCAAGAGCCGATCTGGGCAACGACCATGTTGACGGAAGGCGGGAACCATGAACCACCTGGTCATCGCGCCGGTGTTGCTGCCCTTGCTGGCGGGCATCCTGCCGCTGCTGCCGCGTCATCCGACCATGCGCCAGCGCCGCATCCTGAGCCTCGCCGCCACCGTCGCCCAACTTGGGGTGGCGCTGGCGCTCGCGGCGGAGGTGAGCGACGGTGAAATCCTGGTCTACCCGCTGGGCCACTGGCCGGCACCCTTCGGCATCGTGCTGGTCGCGGATCGACTGGCGGCCTGGATGCTGGTCATCACCGCGCTGCTCGCCCTGTTTGCCCTGCTCGACGCGATCCGGGGCGCCGATACGGCCGGACGGCATTTCCATATCCTGTTCCAGCTCCAGCTCTTTGGCCTGAACGGCGCCTTTCTCACCGGCGACCTGTTCAACCTGTTCGTATTCTTCGAAGTCCTGTTAATCGCTTCCTACGGTCTGCTGTTGCACGGCGGCGGGCGGGAGCGCACCCGGGCGGGACTGCATTTCGTGGTGGTCAACCTGGTGGGATCCACGCTCTTCCTGTTCGCCGTGGGGACGTTGTACGGTGTGCTCGGCACGCTCAACATGGCGGACCTGGCGGTGAAAGCGGCTGCCACGCCGCCGGAAAATGTTCCACTGATTCGAGCGGCGGGATTGGTGCTGTTCGGGGTATTCGCCCTCAAGGCGGCGCTGCTGCCGCTCCACCTGTGGTTGCCCACCGCCTACGCTCACGCCAGCGCGCCAGTGGCCGCGCTGTTCGCAATCATGACCAAGGTGGGAGCCTATAGCATCCTGCGGGTCTACACCCTGATCTTCGGCGCGGGCGCCGGCTCCGCCGCTCGCCTGATCGAACCCTGGCTGCTGCCGTTGGCCCTCGCGACCCTGATCTTCGGGATGCTGGGAGCAGTAACCAGCACCCATTTGCGCCAGCAGGCGGCCTGGCTGGTGGTGGCGTCGGTCGGCTCGTTATTGACCGCCTTGGGTCTCAACAACGCCGCCGGTATCGCCGCCGGGCTCTATTACCTGCCGCATACCACTTTCGCCGCCGCCGCCCTGTTCCTGCTGGCAGACGCCATCGCCCGCCGGCGCGGTGAATTGGGCGACCGCCTCGATCCCGGTCCGGCCATCACCAGCCCGCGGCTGCTGGGTGGTCTGTTTTTCGTTACCGCCGTGGCGGTAGCGGGTCTGCCGCCGCTTTCAGGCTTTCTCGGCAAGTTTCTGACCCTGCGCGCGGCGCTCGACCATCCGTTTTTGCCCTGGGTCATGGGGGCGGTGCTGGCGGCCGGTCTCCTGGGCCTGATCGCGCTGGCGCGGACGGGTAGCCTGCTGTTTTACCGGGCGCTGCCATCGGAAGCGGGCGCCGCCGAAGTCTGGCCGACGCTGGCCAGAGAAACGGTTCCGATCATCGGCCTGCTGCTGCTGGGACTGGGGCTGACGGTCGGCGCCGGGCCAGCGCTGGATCAGACGCACGCCATCGCCACTCAGATGCTGCAACCACAAGCCTATCTCCAGGCAGTCCTGAAACCGGGAGGAACGCCCTGATGCACCGCCTGCTGCCACACCCGCTCCTCACCCCGGCCTTGGCGGGGATCTGGCTCCTCCTGGTCAACAGCGTAACACCCGGTCAGATCCTGCTGGGCTTGGCGCTGGGCTGGGCCATTCCCCTGCTCACCCTGCGATTCTGGCCGGAAACGGTGCGCGTTTATCGGCCGCTGACTCTGCTGCGCTTCGTGATCAGAGTGCTGTACGACATCCTGGCGGCGAATCTGGTGGTGGCGCGCCTCATCCTCGGTCGTCCGGAACGATTGCGGCCCATCTTCGTGGTCGTGCCTCTGGCCCTGAAGACGGATCTGGCCATCACCCTGCTGACCAACGCCATCTGCCTGACGCCGGGCACCGTATCGGCCCGCCTGACGCTGAACCGTCGGCATTTGCTGGTCCACGCGCTGGACGCGGCCGATCCCGGTCAACTGGCTGCAACTATCAAGAGCCGTTATGAAGCCCCGCTGCGGGAGGTGTTTGAACCATGCTGAACATCGCCGTTTCCATCGCATTCACCCTGGTGGCCGCCGCCTTTGCCCTGAGTGGCTGGCGATTGCTGGCGGGTCCCAGCGCACCGGACCGCATCCTGGCCCTGGACACCCTGTCCATCAACGCCATCGCCCTGCTCGCGCTGCTGGGCATCCAGCAGTCCAGCACGCTCTACTTCGAGGCGGCGCTGCTGATCGCCCTGATGGGCTTCGTCGGGACCGTCGCCCTGTGCAAGTTTCTGTTGCGCGGCGACATCATCGAGTGACGGCCATGCTGGAATACCTGCTTTCCCTGCTGATCGTGACCGGCGCGGTATTCACCTTCATCGGCGCGCTTGGCCTGGCCCGGCTGCCTGATTTCTACACTCGCCTGCACGGCCCGACCAAGGCCACTACCCTGGGGGTAGGTAGCCTGCTCATCGCTTCCGCCCTCTATTTCAGTACGCGCGGCGCGGGCGTCAGCCTGCATGAGGCGCTGGTAGCGCTGTTTTTGTTCATGACCGCCCCGGTCAGCGCGCATCTGCTGGCCAAGGCAGCGCACCATCTGCAATTACGCTCCCTGGCGCCATTGCCGCCCGAAGCAGGGCTGGCGGGGCGTGAAGATGCTCCGGTTGATACCTGCTAAGTAGCTTTATCAATCAATACATTAGCTCTATGGAGCAAGGGGTGGCTGCCCGTTGGGGCTAAAAACACCCGGCCCGCGCTCACTCGCTTTCGCTCTACCAAACCGCCGGATTTCTGGTAGTCTTGGCTTTCCTTAAGTGGTTCCCGCCCCCAGCACCCGCTTCATGACCCCGATTTCCCGTACCCGCGTCAAGATTTGTGGCATCACCCGTCCCGAGGATGGCGTGATGGCGGCCCGGCTGGGTGCGGACGCCATCGGGCTGGTGTTTTATCCACCCAGCCCCCGGTTCGTGGATGTAGGAACCGCGCGGCGGATCGTCGCGGCCTTGCCGCCGTTTATCACCGTGGTCGGCCTGTTCATGAACGCGAAACCCGTGGTGGCGCAGGTCGTGATCGACAGCGTACCGCTCCATCTGCTGCAATTCCATGGCGACGAAAGCCCCAGCGACTGCGCCTGTTTTGACCGGCCCTACCTCAAGGCGGTGCCGATGGGAGCCGGGGCCGACGTGCGAGATTACGAACAACGGTTCGCCTCGGCGGCCGGTCTGCTGCTGGACAGCCACGGCGGTAACCAGATGGGCGGCACGGGCCAGGGCTTCGACTGGAGCCGGATTCCCGCTGAGCGCGGCAAGCCGCTGATCCTGGCCGGTGGCCTGCATCCCGGCAACGTCACCGCAGCGATCCGCCAGGTTCGGCCCTACGCCGTGGATGTCAGCAGCGGGGTGGAAATTACCAAGGGCATCAAGGATGCTGAACTGATGCGCGCATTTCTGCGAGGTGTATATGACGGTGAGAGCCCTGCGTAACCAGGTGGATTACAGCCAGTTTCCCGACCGCGCCGGCCATTTTGGCCGCTACGGCGGCCGGTTCGTTGCCGAAACCCTGATGGAGGCGTTGCACGAACTGGACGAAGCCTG
>JBDHRD010000117.1:0-10044 GCA_039807425.1 Candidatus Contendibacter sp.
AGGGGGAGTGGAACTATTGGCTCAAGCCTCGTCACCGAGATGCTTGAACGGGTACTGTTCAAGTTATTTCTGCTAGGGTCCTTAAAGCCTGGTGGAAACCTGCCGTTGAGTCCGTGGACGCGCCCTGCCTTCCATGCGGGATGAGTGGGATCCGGCGACTTCTCCCATCCGGGGGAGCGTTGAACCGCTCACGGCGCGGTCCAGTAATGACGATACGCACGCCGGTAGCGTTCCGGTTCCAGCGTTCGACCGGGTTCCAACCGGAACGTGATGGCGCCCTCGGCAGAGGCATCGAGCAGCGTGGCGCCGGTCGCTTGGTAGCGAGCCACGGTTTCGGGGCGCGGATAGCCGAACCGGTTGCGATAGCCGGTCGAGAACAACATGTAGCGCGGTTGCACCGCGTTTAGAAACGCCGGCGTGGACAGATTGCGGTGACCGTGATGTGGCGCAACCAGGATCTCCGCCGCCAATCCAGAGCCATAGGTTGCCGCCAGCGTGGTTTCCGCGACCGTTTCAATATCGCCCGGCAACAGCACCCGGCCCACCACACCCTCCACCTTCAACACGCAGGACGCATCGTCGTCGCTGGAACTGCTTCCGGGCGGATGCAGGATTTGGAATCGTACTCCATCCCATTCCCACCCCTGCCCCGCCCGACAGGCTTTGGCTCCGTCAATCGGCGTCAGTTCCGGAGCGGAGGTGAGAATGCGCTTCACCGGCATCAGTTCCCGCAACGACCGTACCCCGCCGGTATGCTGGCTATCGGCATGGCTGACGATCAGCGTGTCTACGTGGATTGCGCCCTGCTGGCGCAGGAAGGGAACGAGTACGGCGCGCCCCGCATCGAGCGTCGTTCCCAGTTTCGGACCGGTGTCATAGACCAGTACGTGATGTTGGGTCCGCACCACCGCCGCCAACCCTTGGCCGGCGTCCAGCAGGGTGAACCAGAACCCACCTGGCGCCGGCGCGCTCGCCGGCGGCCACAACAGCGGCAAGCACAGCGGCAGACCCAGCCAGCAGCCCGGCAAACCGCGCGGAGCGAGCAGCAGCACCATTCCGGGTAGTGCGAACGCCAGCGTCCACAGCGGTGGCGCGGGCCGGTACAGCACCATGCCGGGCAAGCGATCCAGCCAGACCAGGATGCGCCACAGGCCGTCCATGGTCAGCGCCGCCAGTTCCAGCGGCAAGGCTTGCGCCGCGGCCCCGAGCGGTTCCAACACCGCCGCCAGCAGGCTGAGCGGCAATACCGTGCAACCGACCCAGGGAATGGCGATCAGATTCGCCAGCGGCGACAGCAGCGGGAATTGCTGGAAAAACACCAGCGTCGGCGGCAGCATCGCCAAGGTGATATTCAGTTGCAAGCTGACGGTCTGGCCGAATACCCGACGTTCGCGCCAGCGTCCACTGACACTGTAGAGAATCGTCGCCACCGCGCCAAACGACAGCCAGAATCCAACCCGGAGCGGTGCGCCGGGATCGAAAATCAGCACCACGAGCAACGCCAGCGCCAGGATGCGGCCGGGCGCGGCGGGCCGCTCGAGGATCAGTGCGACCATCCCCACCATCACCATCAGAAACGAGCGCTGCGCGGGTACCGACAGGCCGGACAACAGGGTATAGCCGCCGGCTCCCAACAGCGCCGCCAGCGCCGCCGCACGACCGGCCGGCCAGCGCAGCGCCCATGCCGGAACCCGACTCCAGATTCCCCAGGCCAACGCGAACGCCAGACCGGCGATCAGGCCGATGTGCGAGCCGGAAATGGACATCAGGTGGCCGACGCCGGTGCGGTTAAAGACATCCCACTGCCAGGAGGTGATGCCACCTTCTTCACCAACTGCCAGGGCGATCAGGATGCCGACATACGGATTGCCGGGCAGCCGTCGCTCGAATGAATCCGCCACACGCTGGCGGTAGCGGTCCAGCGGATAGCGTTCGGCCCGGACCAGCAAGCGGGGCGGTGGCCGGGCATGAATCGTACCGGTGGCGACGATGCCTCTGGCGTACAGATAGCGTTCGTAGTCAAAACCGCCGGGATTGAGCAGACCATGCGGCCGCTTCAGTCGCACCGCAAATCCCCAGCGGTCGCCGACCCGCAAGGCTGAATACTCCGCCGCTGCATGGTCGCCGGCTTTCCCGTCGCTCCACCACGCCAGCCGCAGGCGTTGGCCGGCCAGCGGTACCGGCTGCCCCTCGCGGGTGGCCCGATCCACTGCGAACTCGAACCGGGTATTACGCCATCCGGAGTCGGGAATACTGGCGATCCAACCTTCAACCCAAAGTTCGGCGCCCTCCAATTCCTCCGGCAACCCCATGGCCGATGGGGCGAGCAGGAGCGCCCACAGGAATCCAGCCACGCCCCAGGCCAGTAGCCGCAACCGGGGAACGAACGCCAGCGCCAGCAATACTCCCGGCAACGCCAGCGTCCAACTTCGGTTTGGCAATTCCACCAGCACCTGCAAGACCAGAATTCCGACGAGAAAGCTGGCGGCTCCAAGGCGCATGAACGGTCACCATCAACCGGGGGACCGGCTTCAATCCGGATCGGCTTGTGGCGACTGGATGATCAGCATCTGATCTTCATGGATAAACGCCGCCCTTTGGATGACGCCGTCGGCCGCGGCGACGAAAAAGCCGCGGAACGGACCCATGGGGGGAAGCTTCCGCTGGAGTTCCAGCAGTCCTCCACAGAAGAATCGGTTGCAAATATCCGCGCGCATCTCTCGGGGCAAGGAACAACCGTCGGCCTGGTGATAGACGCAGGACCGCGCATAGGTTTGGTTGCCTAAATGGCTCAGATAGGCTGCAAGCACATCCCGGGGACGTTGGTCCGGGCGAGTCGCCATGTAGCGCCGGATGGTTTCCAAGGTCAGATAGGCGTGAGCATATCCCCCTCCCTGACAGCAGGAACCTTTGCAACAAGCGCATCCCTTCGCCAATACGGCCAGAACCCGGGGATCCTGAACCGCGGGCGGCGTTTGGTCTGAAGCCGTCGATGGGGGGTTTGGCGATGTAACCGCCTGGTTGATGAGTCGCGTCAGGTAATCGCGGAATTCACGGCGACGGTTTTCCGGCAGATGGGCGATCTTGACCACAGAGGCGGGAATCACCGCCAGAGGGAAAGATTCCGGCTCCTGAATGCCAAAGCTGTTCACCGCCCGGTCGCGAAGCTGGGCAGCCTGCTTACTCAGCGCCCGGTAACGGGCTTCGTTCCGTTCGCGCTCTTGGCGGGCAATATCCGCGATGGCGGCATGCTGGCATTCCAGGGCCGCGCAAACCTTGGCAGGCAACTCCCGGTCGGAAAGCGGGCGACCGCAAATCTTGCAGAGCTTGTTCTGTTGTCGCAGGAGGGAGTAGCGCCAATCGCATTCTCCCCGACCACAAAGTTTGCTGCGTCGCGCCTGGTGCAAGGATAAAGGCGCATCGCAGATCAGGCACTTTTGCGTTCCCACCGGCATGGGGATGGAGTTTACAATCATCAGGTCTCCCCTCGCGTCACCATGGCTGTCCCCGGCATCCTGGCCCGGCCGCATCAGGACTCCCGCGCCAGCACCCCATCGGTCAAGCGCCACACTGCGTTCATTCGCGCCGCCAGGCCCGGATCGTGGGTGACGACGACGAAGCTGGTCCCCAGATCGCGGTTGAGTTCCAGCATCAGTTCAAACACTTGCTCGGCGCTGTGTCGGTCGAGATTGCCGGTCGGTTCGTCGGCCAGCACGCAGGCCGGTTCAGTGATCAGAGCCCGCGCCACCGCCGCCCGCTGCCGCTCGCCACCGGACAGTTCGCCCGGCTTGTGCGTCAAGCGCTGGCCCAGCCCGACCCGCCCCAGCAATGCCGCCGCCTGTTCCCTGGCTCTGGCCGGTGCTTCACTGCGGATCAGCAGAGGCATCGCCACATTCTCCAAAGCGGTGAATTCCGGCAACAGATGATGGAACTGGTAAATGAACCCCAGACAGCGGTTGCGCAATCGGCCCCGGCTCGCGTCACCCAGCCGGCTCAATTCCTGTCCCGTCACCCACACCGAGCCGGCGGTGGGCGTATCCAGTCCACCCAGCAGATGGAGCAGCGTGCTCTTGCCGGAACCAGAACTACCGATGATCGCTAGCCGTTCGCCGCGCCGCACCTGCAGATCCACCCCCCGCAACACCTCCAACCGTTCGTCACCCTGCCGGAAGGTCTTGGCCAATTGCCGGCATTCCAGTACCGCCGTCGCCGCCATTGCCGCCTCATTCATAACGCAGCGCCTCCGCCGGCTGGGTCCGCGCCGCGCGCCAGGCGGGATACAAGGTCGCCAGCATCGCCAGTCCGAACGCCACCAGGCCGATGGTCGTCACGTCACCCCACTGCACCTGCGACGGCAAATCGCTGATCAGGTACACGTCCGGGGCCAGAAACTTGATGCCGAACGCCCGCTCGATGAACGGCACCACCACATCGACGTGGGTTGCGAGGGACACTCCGCCGATCAGCCCCAGCAGGGTGCCCACCAGGCCAATAGTGACGCCCTGGACGATGAAAATGCCCATGACGCTGAGCGGAGTCGCCCCCAGGGTGCGCAGGATAGCGATATCGGCCTGCTTGTCAGTGACCACCATCACCAGGGCGGAGACGATGTTAAAGGCCGCTACCGCCACGATCAGGGTCAGGATCACGAACATCGCGGTCTTCTCGATCTGCACCGCCCGGAAAAAGCTGGCGTGATCCTGGGTCCAGTCACGCGCCAGATAACCCTCCGGCAACTGGCTGGCAAGCTGCCGGACCAGACGCGGCGCCCGGAACAGATCGTTTAGCCGCAGTCGCACTCCATTGACCGACCCCTCGGGGAACTGGAACAGCTTGCCCACATCGGCGATATGCGCCAGCGCCAACCCTCGGTCGTATTCGTACATGCCGGCCTTGAACAGACCCACCACATGAAAGCGCTTTAGCCGCGGCAGCACGCCAGCCGGCGTCACGTTGGCCTGAGGGGTAATCACCGTCACCTTGTCGCCCAGCCCCACTCCCAGCGCGTTGGCCAGTTCCTGGCCGAGCACGATACCAAACCCGCCGGGGCGCAGATCGTCCAGCGATCCCTGGACCATCTTGCCGCCGATATCCGATACCTGCCGTTCCTCCGCCGGCAGGATGCCCTGAATCACCGCACCGCTGACCAGTGAAGCGTTGTTGAGCATCGCCTCGCCCCGGATGTAGGGCGCGCCGCCCTGGATTTCTGAGTTACGCAGCGCCTGCTCCCGCACCGCCGCCCAATCCTCCACCAGCCCATCCCAGCGGCTGATCGTGGCGTGGGCGGTCATCGCCAGAATGCGCCCACGCAGTTCCTGCTGGAATCCATTCATCACCGACAACACGGTGATCAGCGCGGTGATGCCCAGCGCGATACCGAGCATCGAGGTCAGGGAAATAAAGGAAATGAAATGATTGCGGCGCTTGGCGCGGGTGTAGCGCAGGCCGATGAATAATTCCAGAGGACGAAACATGGGGACACGATTCCGATTGGCGGCAACGCTCGCTGCCGGAAAGCGTGTCATTATAAAGCGTTGGCCGCCCGGTGGGCGGCCAACGCGCGATCTCTCGCGAACCGGAGCAGATTTATTACTTGGGCGCGGCGGGTGTCGCCGGCGCGGCGGGGGCGGCCGGGATCGCCGGTTTGGCCGGTGCGGCGGGAGCGGTCGGGACCACTGGCTGGGTGGCCGGAACCGACGCCGGCGCAGCCGCTGGCGCTGCTCCACCGACAGTCACCATGGGCTTAATCTTTTCGAGGGTTTTCCCCTTGATGCCCGGAACCTTGGCCAAGTCGTCCACCGACTGGAACGGGCCGTTGGCTTCCCGATACTTGACGATATCGGCCGCCTTCTTGGGACCGATCCCCTTTACCTCTTTTTCCAACTGCTCGGCGGTCGCCGTGTTGATGTCAACAACCTGCTGAGCAAAGGACATGGCGGAGAATACCGCCAAGGTAAGGGCAAGCACCACATGTAGTAGCTTCATTCTTACGCTCCTTCTCTGATCGTCACTCTGTTGGTGGAAAAATAGGTCATACAGGAGGAGAAAATAGAACAAAATTGTGGAAATGCAACCCCTTGCCGACTGTTTTTTTAGGGGTGGGCTCTTTTGCAGGGCGATACTGGACCGAGTCTGCTATCCCGCGCTTCAAGTGCTGGGCTTCATGACCAGATCGGACGTCGGTTTGATCGTGTTCCACTGCTGGCAACTGGGGCAGCACCAGTGCAAGGCCTTGACGACAAAACCGCAGTTGACACAGCGGTAGGGAGCGGCGCCATCGAGAATCTGCGTGCTGACACAGTGCAAGGCGCGCAAGTCGGCATACCCCACTCCCTGGCCCCGCCCCAGTTGGATTTCGACCAGTCGCCGCAAGCCCAGCAGAGTCGGATATTCCCGTAATTCGTGTTCGAGAAACTGGAGCGCCGCTTCCTCGCCCACGTGCCGCAGGAACCACTCCGCCAAAGCATCGGTGATCCGGCCGCCATGATCCCGCTGCTGCACCTCGCGCAAGTACGCTCCCCAGTCGTCGAGCCGGTTCAATGCGTGATAGCACTGACCGAGAGGCGCGATGACCTCGGGGAAATACCCTCGATCCTGCCGCTCAACTGTCTGGAACGCCGCGATGGCCGCCTGATAGTCTCCCACCCGCATGGCCAGGCGCCCCAGCAGCAGGTTGGCTCGGACGCAGTCCGGGTCGCGCGCCAACGCGTCGAGTAGCCAGGTTCGGGTTTCATCGTTCTCGCTGGCTTCCTCGGCCAGTTCGCAGCAAAAATGCGCGGTCTCCCGCTTTTTGGATTCACCGCTGATCTGCTCCAGACGGTCGCAGCAGGTAATCGCCTGGCGCCAATCCTTTTCCTGCTGGAAGATGTAGATAAGACGCGACAGAGCGACCTCGGTATGACCGGACTGCTCCAGCAGTTCCCGAAACAGCTCCTCGGCCCGGTCGAACAGGCCGGCCCGCAAATAATCCTCGCCCAGTTCGAGCATGGCGCGGCAGCGCTGTTCGGCCGTGAGGGTGGTCCGGGTGATCAGGCTGCCATGAATATGAATCGCCCGATCCACTTCACCGCGGCGCCGGAAAAGATTGCCCAGAGTCAGATGGATTTCTGCGGTATTCCGGTTTACCCCAGCCATGCGAGTGAACACTTCAATGGCCTGATCGGGCTTGTCCTCGATCAGATAATTCAGTCCCTTGAAGTATTCGGTATTACGGACGGTCGCACGGTGGCGCCGTCCGACATACTCACGTCGGGCTACCCACCAGCCAGAGGCTGCGGCGACCGGCAGCAGCAGCCACAATAGCTCCATCATCACCTAGCGGCGCGTCCCCGGCGCATCAAGGGGCATCCCGGCCCACCTTTTTGAGCAGCATGCTGATTTCCTGATCCTTGCCGGCGACAGTCTGCCGCAATCGAGCCGCGCGCCAACGGAGCGGTAGCACGACGAAGACCCCAATCAGCGCAGTGACCAATACGCCCGAGGCGAAGGCGCCCACCACCACCAGCGACAGCGGTAATTCGACCTTATGCAACAGGTAGTCGACGAGAACGGGGTTGGCGTTCAGCGTTGAAAACTCCACCCCCAAAAACAGTACGACGAGCAAAATCGCGGCAATTAAAACGAATTTGATCACTTTAACCCCGAACATTGGTTTCCCCTGCCAAAATGGCTTGAACTTGGCCAACTCGAACGGTGGTCCACCACCCCTATTGGAACGGGATTTCCCGGCTATTTAACAAAAAACCCACTTCATACCGTGGGTTTTCAAACGGCTGATGACAACCGATAGCCTGCCGGATTGAAACGATGATTACAACAGCGTATCGCTACCTTTTAAAACCCGCGGTCGTTAACCCGTTCGCGCAATTCCTTACCAGGCTTAAAGTGCGGGACATATTTGCCCGCCAGCGTGACGGCATCGCCGGTCTTGGGATTGCGGCCGATCCGCGGCGGCCGGAAGTGCAGAGAAAAACTGCCGAACCCACGGATTTCGATCCGCTCGCCATGGGCCAACGAATCGCTCATCTGCTCGAGCAGACTCTTGACCGCTTGCTCGACATCCTTATAGGGAATATCGCTGCGCTTGCGTGCAAGAATTTCAATCAATTCCGATTTTGTCATGGAATGTCCCCAGTGAATGGCGGCCACGATGGCGCACACCGCACCGCCCTCGGTCGAATCAGTCGTCCTGCGCGCTCATCTGTTCCTTGAAAATATCCCCCAGAGTCGCGCCCGTGCCGGATTTGCGGCTGTAGTCCTGCAAGACCTCGGCTTCCTCCGCCATGTCCTTGGCCTTGATGGACAGGGCGATGGTGCGGTTCTTGCGATCCACGTTAATGAATTTGGCCTCGATCTCATCGCCTTCCTTGAGCACCAACCGGGCATCCTCGATTCGCTCGCGCGACAATTCGGAGGTGCGCAGGGTGCCTTCAACTCCATGGCCCAGATCCACCACCGCACCCTTGGCGTCCACCGAGAGCACCCGGCCCTTGACCACGCTGTTCTTGGGATGATCAGCGACAAAGTTGGAGAACGGATCCTTGTCGAGCTGCTTGATACCCAGCGAAATGCGCTCGCGCTCGGGGTCCACCGCCAGCACCACCGCATCCACTTCCTGGCCCTTCTTATACTGGCGCACCGCTTCCTCGCCGGTGGCGTTCCAGGAAATGTCGGACAGGTGTACCAGGCCATCAATACCGCCATCCAGGCCGATGAAAATACCGAAGTCAGTGATGGACTTGATCTTGCCGGAGACGCGGTCGCCCTTGGCGTGGCTCTGATCGAAATCCTCCCAGGGATTGGGCTGGCACTGCTTTATCCCCAGCGAGATACGGCGGCGATCCTCGTCGATGTCGAGCACCATGACCTCGACCTCGTCGCCCAGAGCCACCAACTTGTTCGGATTGACGTTCTTGTTGGTCCAGTCCATTTCGGAAACGTGAACCAAGCCCTCGACCCCTTCCTCGATCTCCACGAAGCAGCCGTAGTCGGCGATGTTGGTGACCTTGCCGAACACCCGGGTGCCGACCGGATAGCGGCGGGCCAGGGCGATCCAGGGATCGTCGCCCAGTTGCTTCAGGCCCAGCGACACGCGGTTGCGCTCGCGGTCGAATTTGAGCACCTTCACCTTGATGGCATCGCCGACCGCGACCACTTCGGAGGGATGCTTGACCCGTCGCCACGCCATGTCGGTGATGTGCAACAGGCCGTCGATGCCACCCAGGTCCAGGAACGCGCCATAGTCGGTGAGGTTCTTGACCACGCCGTCCACGATCTGGCCTTCCTGCAGGTTCTGTAGCAGCGCCTCGCGCTCAGCGCTGTATTCCTGCTCCACTACCGCCCGGCGGGAGACCACCACGTTGTTGCGCCGGCGGTCGAGCTTGATGACCTTGAATTCCTGTTCCTTACCTTCCAGATAGGCAGCATCCCGCACCGGTCGCACGTCCACCAGCGAACCCGGCAGGAAGGCGCGAATCTCGCCGATGTCTACGGTGAAGCCGCCCTTCACTTTACCGCTGATCAGGCCCTTGATGATTTCCTGGCTCTCGAAGGCTTTCTCCAAGACGCTCCAGACCCGGGCGCGCTTGGCTTTCTCGCGGGACAGTCGGGTTTCCCCGAAACCATCCTCGAGTGCGTCCAAGGCAACCTCGACCTGATCGCCCACTTTCACTTCGAGAACGCCATCCTCGTTATAAAACTGTTCGAGTGGAATCAGCCCTTCGGATTTCAGGCCAGCGTTGACGACCACGGCATCCGACCGGATCTCCACCACCGTTCCCTGGACAATGGAACCGGGCTGCATCTGCTTATCGGCCAGGCTCTGTTCAAACAGTTCGGCAAAACTTTCGGTCATGGGTTATGGCTCAAAAAAATCGGCGGCATGAAACCGCCACGGGTGGGTTGGGGTATCGGATTCGGCAGCGCGCTCCCGAACCGGCTCTGGGTGACTGTATTTCTTGTCGTGACAGGAGCGCCCAGTCCCGGCGCTTGTCAACCGATAAGCGTAGCATGGGCGTCACCGACGTAAAGGCTTGCACCTAACAG
>JBDHRD010000118.1:0-10009 GCA_039807425.1 Candidatus Contendibacter sp.
CGGGCCTTGTCCGGGTTGTCCATGATGCGCGGTACCACCACGGCGGCCAGAATGCTGAGGATGACCACCACGACCATCACCTCGATCAGAGTGAAGCCACGCGGGCGGGGGAGGCGATATTTTGATGGGGAACGATGGGAAACGGAGGGGTCTATCGGCATGGTCGATCTCCAAAATCCGGTTATGAGCGGCCGGTCAGGCGCGACCCAACCGATACAGGGCGATTTCCCCCAGCAGGTTGGGCCACAATTTCGGCCCTGGCCGGGGACGGTGGGCATGGTCGAGGACCATGCGTTGCAGGATGTCGATGTGCTTGAGCCGGCACAGTTGCTCGAAATCGTGCAGGGTAAACAGGTGAATGTTTGGCGTGTTATACCATTCATAGGGCAGGGTTTTGACCACCGGCATCAATCCCTGCAAGGCGATCTGCACCCGACAGCGCCAGAAACCGAAGTTGGGAAAGGTCACGATGCCCTGCCGGCCCACGCGCAACATTTCGTCCAGCAACGCCTCGGTTTGCCGTACCGCTTGCAGGGTCTGGGTCATGATGACGTAGTCGAAGCTGCTGTCGCCGAAATCGGCCAGTCCCGCTTCCAGATCGGCATGAATGACGTTCACGCCGATCTGAATGCATTGGAGCATGTTCGCGTTGTCGATTTCCAAACCGTAACCACTGACCTGCCGGTGTTCGCGCAGATAGGCGAGCAGGGCGCCGTCGCCGCAGCCCAGATCCAGCACCCGCGCGCCGGGGCGGATCCACTCGCTGATCAATTCCAGTTCAGGCCGCACGAGCATTCACCTCCCGGGCGGCCCGCGCTAGGTAGCTGCGCAGCACCTCGTGATACAGCGGGATCGGCATCAGAAAGGCGTCGTGGCCGTATTCCGACGGGATTTCGGCGTAGCTGACCTCGCGCCCGGCCCGCACCAGCGCCCGGACGATCTCGCGCGAGCGGGCCGGCGCGAATCGCCAGTCGCTGGTGAAAGCGATCACCAGGAATCGGGCCTGGGTCCGGTGAAAAGCGACCGATAAATCCTGATCGAAGTCCGCCGCCGGATCGAAATAATCCAGCGTCTTGGTGATCAACAGGTAGGTGTTGGCGTCGAAGCGGTCCACGAAGGCGTGGCCCTGATGGCGTAGATAACTTTCCACCTGAAATTCGGTATCGAAGTTGAAATTGAAGTTCATTTTACCTTCGCGCAGTTCGCGGCCAAATTTGGCGCGCATCCCCTCGTCGGACAGGTAGGTGATGTGGCCGAGCATCCGGGCCAGCATCAGCCCGCGGCGCGGTACCACACCGAATTCATAGTAGTGGCCGTGATGAAAGTCCGGGTCGGACAGGATCGCCTGCCGGGCCACTTCGTTAAAGGCGATGTTCTGGGTCGAAAGGCGGGGCGCGGCGGCGATGACCAGGGAATGACGCACCCGGTCGGGAAAGGTGATCGCCCACTGCATGGCCTGCATTCCACCGAGGCTGCCACCGATGATGGCCGCCCACTGCCGGATGCCAAGTTGGTCGGCCAGTCGCGCCTGGCTGCGCACCCAGTCCTTGACCGTGACGATGGGGAAATCCGGGCCGTAGGGTTTGCGGTTTTCGGGATTGATGGCGGTTGGGCCGGTGGAGCCCTTGCAGCCACCCAGGTTGTTGCAGCACACCACGAAGAATTCGCGGGTATCGATCGGCTTGCCGGGGCCGATGCAGTTGTCCCACCAGCCGGGTTTGCCGGGATCATCCTCGTCGTGATAGCCGGCGACGTGATGATCGCCCGACAGGGCATGGCAGATCAGTACCGCGTTGCTACAATCGGCGTTCAGCGTACCGTAGGTTTCATAAACCATTTCATAGTTCGCCAGCGACCGACCACAGTCCAGCGCCAACGACTGTTCGAAGCGAGCGGTCTGGGGGATGACCAGACCGACGGAATCGGGGGGAAAAGTGTGCGGCATGAGTTCCTGACCGTCGCGATAATGTCCCTGGGGGATGGGTCGAAATAAAAAATTAAGCTTAATCGGCGCCGGGGTCGGCGGCAACCGGGCAGTATTTGAGACAGCAATTCTCATTTTGACCAATTTCCATCAACCCGTTGGTGGCTACGAAACGGGAACCCCCAACAGCTTGTGGGTGACAGCGCCAAAATGAGAATTGCTGTATTTGAGATAAGCCAAGAGCGATTTCAGCTTGATTGAACGATCAGATCGCCCAACGTCGCTCCGATGGGGCCGGCGGTTCGATGCCGGACGGCCACCGCTTTGGGGCGACGATGCGCCACCGCTTGTCACGCCCGGCCTTGCCAGCCAGCAGAATCACCTGGCTTTTCGCCACTCCGAATAGCGTCGCCAGCCATTCCCGCAAATGCGCGTTCGCCTGGCCGTCTACCGGCGGCGCGGCGATGCGTACCCGGAACCGGTCGTTCTGTAACCCTGCCCATTCATCATGGCTGGCGCGGGGCTGTGCCCGAAGCTGAAGGATCAGGTCCGCACCCTCCCAGCGGTAGCCGGCGGCCACGACCTCAGCGCAACCCTGCTAACAGACCAAGAAAATCCTGCAGGAGGAGGCTGAAGAAGATCAGCACTACCACCACCAGCATCGGCGACAAATCCACGCCGGAGATCGGCGGCAGCAAGCGTTGGGCAGGCCGCAACAGCGGCGCGGTCAATTGGTTCAGCACCCGCGCCGCCGGATGACGGGGATCGGGATTGATCCAGCTCAGCACCACCTGAATGATGATCCCCCACAGGTAGATATTGATCAGCAACTTAAGCAGTTCCATCACGGTCAGCAGCAGCAGGCTGCCGACGCCGAGGGGCTGGCCGAGCAGCAGGGCCACCAGCAGTACCTCGACCAGTTGCAGGACAAAGGCCAACACCACCGCCGCCAGATCCAATCCCCGGTAGCCCGGCACGATCCGGCGCAGCGGCAACAGTGGCGGGTTGGTGATGCGGACCAGGAACTGCACCAGCGGGTTGTAGAAATCGGCTCGCACCCATTGCAGCAGAAAGCGCAACATCACGGCCAGTACATAAAACCCGAAGATGGTTTGAACCAGAAAAATCGTCGCGGTCATGGCTGACTCCCCAGCAGATCGCCCAGTTCCCGGGAGCGGTGGCGAGCAGCTTCCAGCGCCCGGATGACCAGAGGCTCCACACCGCCGTCGCACAGAACCGCCAATGCCTGCTCGGTGGTGCCACCTGGCGACGTCACCCGGACGCGCAAGGCCGCCGGGCTTTCCGCGCTTTCCAGCGCCATCTTGGCCGCGCCGAAGGCGGTCTGGAGCGTCAGCAGCCGGGCGATGTCAGCGTCCAGCCCCAAGGTCACCCCCGCCTGTTCCAACGTTTCCATCAGCAGGAAGAAATAGGCCGGCCCGCTGCCGGACAACGCGGTGACGGCGTCCAACTGGCTTTCATCGTCCACCCAGACCGTCACTCCGACGGCTCGCAACAGCGATTCCGCCTGGCGCCGGTGTTTTTCAGACACGAATTCGTTCGCGAACAGGGCGCTGGCGGCGCTGCCGACCAGAGCCGGCGTGTTGGGCATGGTGCGCACCAGAGCCGGCGATCCACCGCCCAGCCAGCGGCGCAAATCCGGCTCGCGCACGCCGGCGGCGACGGAAATCACCAGCGGTTGGCGTGCCTGGATCGCCGGGGCAAGCTGCCGGGCCACGCCTTGCAGAATCTGGGGTTTGACCGCCAACACGACCACTTCGGCTCTGGCGGCGATATCCGGGTTATCGGCGCCGGTATGGACTCCGAAACGATTGTGTAAGAATTTGCGCTGATCGGCGTTGGGTTCGGCGACCCAGAGTTGGTTGGGATCGCTGCCGCCGGCGATCAGTCCGCCGATCAGACTGCGAGCCATGTTGCCGCCGCCGATGAAGGCAATGGAAGTGTCTTTCATTTCCGCCTCGTGGATTGAAAATCTGGTTAGCATCCGAGTCAAGCTGGACGCTCATTGGCGATGGGGCCTCTCGTTTGCTTCAGGGTTTGCCGCCCAACAGGTGGGCGACCTGTTCGCTGATGTGGGCGAACTGGTTGTTATTCTGATAGATCCGATAGACCTGTTGTTTATTGTTGGCATCAAGTTGCTGATAGAGTGCATAAGTGCCCGGCAAGTTCTGGCGCAGCGCCTGTTCGAAGGCCGCTGGATCGAGTCCTGCTTCCAGATGGTCGGTCCTGGCGTCGGGGGAGGGGGGTGGCGCCTTCAGCGGGCTGGTGATCAGGGTTGCTGCCTGTCGCCGGGCTTCGTCCTCGATTTCACGCAGGTAGTTGTCGTCCGCCCCTAGCAGGAGCGGAACGATCAGCAGCAACAGGCCGGAAAGTCCACTGCGCGTGGCGGGAGCGAAAGGGGGAAGCAATGACGGCATGGGAGATTCTCGGAACGGCGGGATTGGAATCATCATTGCCCTAGCATAGCGTAAAGCGGTCGGTCAGCGGCGCGGTCCAAACAGGGCCGTGCCCACGCGCACCAGGGTGGCCCCCTCGGCGATGGCGGCTTCCAGGTCGTCGGACATGCCCATCGACAGCGTGTCGAGCACCAGCCCGGCGGCGGTAAGTTGTTCTTGCAAAATTCGCAACCGGGCGAAGGCGGGGCGTTGCGCGGCAAAGTCCGCCGCCGGCGCGGGAATTGCCATCAGGCCACGCAGCCGCAGTCCTGGCAACGTGGCGACCGCGGCGGCGATTTCGTCCACGTCCTTCGGATCCAGGCCATGTTTGCTAGGTTCCCGGTCGATGTTGACCTGCAAGCAGACATTCAAGGGTGGCAGGGATGCCGGCCGTTGCGCGCTCAACCGTTCGGCGATTTTCAGTCGGTCCACGCTATGGACCCAAGCGAAATGCTCGGCGACGCCGCGGGTCTTGTTGGTTTGGATCGGGCCGATGAAGTGCCATTCCAGCGCCGACGCCGCCAGTTCAGCCATTTTATCCAGCGCTTCCTGGACGTAGTTTTCCCCAAAGCAAGTCTGGCCGGCCGCCGCCATCGCGGCAATGGCGGCGGCCGGCCAGGTCTTGCTGACCGCCAGCAGCCGTACCGCGCCTGGCGGGCGCTGGAAGCAGCGCTCGGCGGCGCCGATGCGGTCCCGCACGACGTGGAGGCGGTCGGCGAAGTCAATGGTCATGGGACGGATTCCCGGTTGGGTAGCGCGGTCACGAGGCTTTTCAGTGGATATATACTACTTTGAAATCCGATTCAGTGGTGCGGCTTGCCAGCGGGCCGCCATTCAAGGCTTTCACGAGAATAACCGCCATGACCCTCGATGAACTGTTAACCTTTTCCGTTCAGAACAATGCTTCCGACTTGCATCTGTCGGCCGGTCTGCCGCCGATGATCCGGGTGGACGGCGATGTCCGCCGCATCAATGTGCCGGCGTTGGAGCACAAGCAGGTCCACGGCCTGATCTACGACATCATGAACGACAAGCAGCGCAAGGATTACGACGAATTTCTGGAGTGCGACTTCTCGTTCGAGATTCCCAAACTCGCCCGGTTTCGCGTCAACGCTTTCAACCAGGATCGAGGCGCGGCTGGCGTGTTCCGCACCATTCCCACCAAGATCGTGACATTGGAGGATCTCGGGTGCCCCCCGGTGTTCCGGGAACTGATTAACGTCCCGCGAGGGCTGATTCTGGTCACCGGCCCCACCGGCTCGGGCAAGTCCACCACCCTGGCGGCGATGATCGACCATATCAACAAGAACGAGTACGGCCACATCCTGACCATCGAGGACCCGATCGAATTCGTCCACCAGAGCCAGCGCTGTCTGATCAACCAGCGCGAGGTACATCGCGATACGCTCGGTTTTAACGAGGCTCTGCGGTCGGCACTGCGCGAGGACCCGGACATCATTCTGGTCGGCGAAATGCGCGATCAGGAAACCATCCGGCTGGCGCTGACCGCCGCTGAAACAGGACATCTCGTCTTTGGGACCGTGCATACCAGTTCCGCACCCAAAACCATCGATCGCATCATCGACGTATTTCCAGCCGGCGAAAAGCCGATGGTGCGCTCGATGCTGTCCGAGTCGTTGCGGGCGGTCATCTCCCAAGCGCTGCTCAAGAAGAAGGGGGGCGGCCGGACTGCGGCCTGGGAGATCATGGTCGGCATTCCGGCCATCCGCAATCTGATCCGCGAGGACAAGGTCGCGCAGATGTATTCATCCATTCAGACCGGCGCAGCCTCCGGGATGCAGACGCTCGACCAGCACCTGCTGGAGTTGATCAAGAAGGGGCTCGTCGCCCGCGATGAAGCGCTCGTCTATGCTCAGAACAAGACCTCGTTCAAGACAATGTGAACGACCTGGCGGCACTGCGGCCTGGATCTTCAGATTGCAGTGGCACGGGAATCGAAACCTCACACCTCGTATACCAGGCGCCCTTCCAGCAGCGTGTGCGTGACCCGCCCTTGCAGTTCCCAGCCGATAAACGGGCTGTTCTGGCCGCGACTGCGAAGAGCATCGGCAGTCACGAGCCAGCCGGCATCCGGATCGAACACGCAAACGTCGGCTGGGGCGCCGACGCCGAGATGGCCCCGGTCCAATCCCAGAATATGCGCCGGTCCCCAGGTGAGCCGCTCGATCAGCGCCGGCAGCGGCAGCACCCCCTCCCACGCCAGCCGCAGGCTCAGGGCAAGGAGCGTATCCAGCCCGGAAATGCCCGGTTCGGTATCGCCGAACGGCGCCTGCTTCGCGTCCGGTTCGTGCGGCTGGTGGTCGGAGCACAGCGCGCCGAGCACGCCGCTGGTCAGGCCAGCCCGCAGCGCATCCCGGTCGCGCGGATTGCGCAGCGGCGGCCGGACATGGCAGCGGCTGTCAAAACCAGCCAGGTCGTTTTCGCTCAGGTGCAGGTGGTGAACCGCGACGTCGGCGGTCACCGGCAGACCTTCAGCCTGGGCGCGCGCCACCAGTTCCACCGAACGCGCGCTGGACAGCCGGCCAAAATGCACGCGCACACCCAGATCGCGGACCAGTTCCAGATCGCGGGCGATGATCCCCGCTTCCGCCGCCGCCGGAATGCCGGATAAGCCCATCCGGGTGGCGACCGGACCTTCGTGGGCCAGGCCGGAACCCAGTTCGGGGTCGAGCGGGGTCAGAAACACAGTCAGGTGAAAAGTGGCGGCGTATTCCAGCGCCCGTCGCAGAACGCGAGTGTTGATGACCGGATGGCCACCGTCGCCGATGCCAACGCAGCCGGCCTCCTCAAGCGCTGCCATTTCCGCCAGCCGCTCGCCGCGCAAGCCGTGGGTCAGCGCGCCCAGGGCCAACACCCAGGCGTGTCCGGCAGCCTTGGCGCGGCGGCGAATCAACTCCACCACCGCGGGTTCGTCGATCACCGGATCGGTGTCGGGCGGGCAGATCAATGTGGTGATGCCACCGGCCGCCGCCGCCCACGTTTCGGTAGCGATGGTCGCCTTGTGCTCCTGCCCCGGCTCGCGCAAGCGGGCGCAGAGATCGATCAGGCCGGGACAGACGATGCGACCGCGGGCGTCGATCACCCGTTCGGCCTTGAACCCCGCCGGCGGCTGACCCAGGCCGGCGATCCGCCCCACGGCGATGTACAGATCGGTGATGGCGTCGATTTGATGGGCCGGATCGATCACCCGGCCGCCCTGGATCAGGATGTGCATCAGACCGCCTCCCCGGCCGGGCGGGCGTGGTTACCCAGGGTAATCGACATGATCGCCATCCGTACCGCGATGCCGTTGGTGACCTGTTCCAGGATGACCGAGTGCGGTCCGTCGGCGACCCGCGAATCGATTTCTACGCCACGGTTGATCGGACCCGGGTGCATGACGAGCACGTCCGGCTTGGCCAGGGCCAGTCGCTCCTCGGTCAGGCCGTAGCGCTGGAAGAATTCCTGCTCGGTGGGCAACAGCGCTCCCTCCATCCGCTCTTTCTGCAAGCGCAGCATCACCACCACATCCACGCCCCGCAGACCTTGGCGAGGGTCGTGAAACATGCGCACCCCCAGCGTCTCGACCTGGATCGGCAGCAGGGTGCGGGGCGCGACCACCCGGATTTCGCCGGCACCGAGAATATTGAGGGCGTGGATCAGCGAGCGGGCCACCCGCGAGTGCAGGATGTCCCCAACGATGGCGACTTGCAGGCGGGAAAAATCCGGCTTGTGGCGGCGGATGGTGAACACGTCCAACATCGCCTGGGTGGGATGGGCGTGGCGGCCGTCGCCAGCGTTGAGGACGGCGATATGCGGCTTGACGTGGCGGGCGATGAACTCCGCCGCGCCGCTTTGCTGGTGGCGCACCACGAACATGTCGCACTGCATCGCTTCGATGTTGCGCAGGGTGTCGAGCAGGGTTTCGCCCTTGACCGCCGACGAAGTGGCGATATTCAGGGTGAGCACGTCCGCCGACAGCCGTTTGGCCGCCAGTTCGAAGGTAGTGCGGGTGCGGGTGCTGGCCTCGAAAAACAGGTTGACCACGGTTTTGCCGTGCAAGGTGGGCAGCTTCTTGACCCGGCGCTCGGCCACGCCATGCAGCGATTCGGCGGTGTCGAGGATGTCGGTCAGGTGGCGGCGGGTCAGCCCTTCGACGGTCAGGAAGTGCAACAGGCGACCTTGCGGGTCCAGTTGGATGTGTGTGGCGCTCATGGAGTGGTTTGCTGGATGACCAGTTGCAGAAGTTCGGGGCCGGTCAACTGCACCTCCTGGTCCACCGGCACCTTGAGGCGGGCGCCGACCACATGGGCTTCGATCGGCAATTCGCGGCCGCCGCGGTCCACCAGCACCGCGAGCAGCACCGAGGCTGGCCGGCCGTAGTCGAACAGTTCGTTCAGGGCGGCGCGCACGGTGCGGCCGGTGTTGAGCACGTCGTCCACCAGCACCAGATGGCGGCCGTCGACGTCGAACGGCAGTTCCGAGGGCCGGACCCGCCGGTTGACGCCGATCCGGTTGAAATCGTCACGATAGAAGGAGACGTCCAGTTGGCCGAGCGGAGCGGCGATGCCGAGCCGCTGGCGCAGCCGTTCGGCGATCCATACGCCGCCGGTATGGATGCCGACCAGCACTGGTTCGGCAATGCCGCGCGCGGCCAGCAGGTCGCGCAGTTGGCTGGCCATGGCTTCGATCAGGGGTTCGGCGTCGCGCATCGGGCGAGGCTCCGTTGGTGGTTGAACCAGCTTTCCAGAATAACCGCCGCTGCTTGAGCGTCCAGCGTGAGGTCGCTGCTCCGGCGGCGGCTGGCGTTTTCGAACCCGCGCTGTTCGGCTTCCCAGGAGGACAGCCGTTCGTCGATGGTCGCTACCGGCAGATCAAAGCGCCCCCGTAATTGGCGGCTGAAGCGTAGCGCCGCTTGGGTCGTCGGGCTGGCGGTGTCGTCGGCGTGCCGCGGCACGCCGACCACCAGCCAGTCCGGACGCCATTCGGCGATCAGCCGGGCGATGGCATCCCAGTCGGGGCGCTGCTGGCGGGTGGGCAGGGTGCGCAGAGGACGGGCCGCGCCGGTGACCGCCTCGCCGACCGCGACGCCGATGCGGGCGCGGCCAAAATCGAAGCCCAGCGCGACCCGGCAGGCAATGGGGGATCGGGCCGCGACCGGCGGGACGCGATCAGGCGTGGCCAGCATCGGTGGACAGCAGATTGAGGTCGATACCCAGCAGGGCGGCGGCGGCGAGCCAGCGTCGCTCGCTGGGGGTGTGGAACAGGAGGTCGAAGTCGGCTGGGGTTGACAACCAGGTGTTTTCCACGAGTTCCCGTTCCAGTTGCCCTGGTCCCCAGCCGGCGTAACCCAGCGCGACCAGCAGGTGGGCGGGACCCTGGCCCTCCGCCGCCGCTTGCAGAATGTCGCGCGAGGTGGTGATGCCGAGCTGTTCGGTGATGCGCAGCGTCGCGCTCCAGTGACCTACTGGGCTGTGGAGAACGAAGCCCTGTTCGGGCTGGACCGGGCCACCGGAGTAAACCGGCATGGTAGCCACGTTGGACCGGTCGGTAGCGATTTGCAGGTGTTCGAGCAACTGACCGAGCGACAGGTTCAGCGGCCGGTTGATGACCAGTCCCAGCGCGCCGCTGG
>JBDHRD010000119.1:0-9656 GCA_039807425.1 Candidatus Contendibacter sp.
GGGGCTCTGGCCGTCAGCTTCTTGCGCCCGCCACCCTTGGCGCGACCGCGGCCCACCCCAGCAGGCAGCCGCTCGCTACCCGATGTCGCCGCCGCCAGTTCGCGCAACCCCGCGTGGATGGTAGTACGGGACAAACCCACAGCGCTCGCCACGGCACTGACACCCCCATGGCCAAGCGCGCGCGCCTCGACCGCTGCCCACAGCCGCAGCGTCGCTTCGTCCAGCCGCCCGGCCAGCGCGCGAAATTTTTCTTCGATCACCTTGGTTGCATCCATGCGCGAACCGTAGGCACAGACGGCTCACTGTTCAAGTCATTTCTGCTAGGGTCCTTAGCGCCGTCCGCCAGCAGAGCGGCGCCCCGGCTGCGAACCACCTCGGCGTAAAATCGTCCGCTGGCCTTGGGCGTGCGTTGCTGAGTTGCGTAGTCCACGTGAACAAGGCCGAATCGCTTGGAATAGCCGTGCGCCCACTCAAGATTGTCCAGCAGCGACCAGGCGAAATAGCCTCGCAGATCCACCCCACTATGTATCGCGGCCAGTGCCGCGCGCAGATGATCACGCAGGTAGCGCCGCCGCAGCGGATCGTCCACCGGGTCCTCGGCTTGCGGCGGATCGTAGAACGCCGCGCCGTTTTCGGTGATGCACAGCGGCACTGACCCGTAGCGGCTGGCGATCCATTCCAGAATGTCGGTCAGCCCCTGGGGGTAAACTTCCCAATCCAGCACGGTATGCGCCTGCCGGTCCTGCCGAACGCCCGCGACTTCCAGCGGCCATATCCCCGGTGCGTGCCGCACCACTTGCCGGCTGTAATAGTTGACGCCGAGAAAATCCAGCGGCTGGCGGATGAAGTCGAGATCGGCGCCGGGAAAGGCGGGCCAGGCCGCGCCGAAAATCTCGGCCAGTTCCGGTGGATAAGCGCCCAGGAACACCGGATCGAGGTAATAACGATTGATATAGGCGTCGGCCCGCATGGTGGCGTTCAAATCCTCGACCGTGTCGCTAGCCGGATATTTCGGCTCCAGATTCACCACCAACCCAATCTGATCCCGGCCCTCGGCCCGGTAAGCTTGCACGGCGGTGGCGTGCGCCCGCAGCAGGTGGTGGGTGGCGACGGGCGCGGCATAGGGATTGCGCTGGCCGGGGGCGTGGACACCATGCAGATAGCCGCCATCCACCACCACCCACGGCTCGTTCAGCGTGACCCAGAGTTTTACCCGATCATCCAGCGCCCGGAACAGCGTTCGCGCGTAGTCGGCGAACCAGTGGGCGCTGTCAGGATTCAACCAGCCGCCGAGGTGGTCCAGCGCCACCGGCAAATCCCAGTGGTACAGGGTGAGCATCGGCTGAATACCCTGTTCCAGCAAAGCGTCCACCAGCCGCTCGTAGAAACCCAGCCCACGCGGGTTGATCCGTCCCCGCCCTTCGGGCAGCACCCGGCTCCAGGAGACGCTGAAGCGGTAAGCGTTCAGACCCAGTTCCCGCATCAGCGCCACATCTTCCCGATAGCGGCGGTAGTGGTCGCAGGCCACGTCGCCGGTGTCGTTGTTGCAGACCCGGCCCGGCGTGTGGGCGAATTCATGCCAGATGCTCGGCCCGGCGCCATCGGCTAACGGCGAGCCTTCGATTTGATAGGCCGAGGTGGCGGCGCCCCAGAGAAAATCGGCGGGGAAGGGGGAAGAGTCGGACATGGGGAAAGCTCCGGGTCGAAGGTCGGATGGCGGGTCAGGGTTGGATGATAGACACTGTGGGAAACCGAAGATACGGGATACTGACCATGTCAACCGAACCCACTAATACTCTCGCCCATATCCGGCAGGATGCGACGGGTAACTGGCTGATGCACTCGCTGGAAGAACACCTGCGCGGCGTGGCGGCGTTGGCCGAGTCGTTCGCCGCCGCGTTCGATGCGAGCGACTGGGCCAAGCTGGCCGGCCTGTGGCACGACCTCGGCAAGTACCGCCCCGCTTTTCAGCGTTACATTCGCGGCGCTTCCGGTTACGACGCTCATATCGAAACCGCGCCGGGTCGGGTCGATCATTCCACGGCGGGCGCTCTACACGCGATGGAGCGTATGAAGGGGCTGGGCCGCATTCTCGCCTATTTGATCGCCGGGCATCATGCGGGTCTGCCGGATTGGCAAAGCGCCGAAGCGCCGGCATCCAGTCTTGCGTGTCGCCTAAAACAAGCGGATTTGCTGGCCGAAGTGCTGGCGCAATCCCCACCCGCCGACATTCTCGACGCATCGTTGCCCACCTCCAATCCCGGTGGTCAACGCCATCACGCGCTGTGGATTCGGCTGCTGTTTTCCTGTCTGGTGGACGCCGATTTTCTCGACACCGAACAATTCATGTCGCCGGATAAAACCGCGCAGCGCGGCCAATACGCTTCCCTGGCGGAACTGGAGCCGCGTTTCGAGGCGTACATGACGGCGTTTGGGGCGCGCGCGGACGACACGCCGGTCAACCGGATGCGGGCGATGGTGCTGGATCGCTGTCGGGACGCGGCGGAGCAACCGCCAGGACTGTTCTCGCTCACCGTGCCCACCGGCGGCGGCAAGACGCTGGCCTCGCTGGCGTTCGCCCTGCGCCACGCGCGGCGTCACGGCAAGCGCCGCATCCTTTACGTCATTCCCTACACCAGCATCATCGAACAGACGGCGGACGTGTTTCGTGGCGCATTCGGCGCTGACGCCGTACTCGAACATCACAGCAACCTCGATTCGGAACAGGAAACCCCACGCAGCCGGCTGGCCTGCGAGAACTGGGATGCGTCGCTGATTGTGACCACCAACGTCCAATTTTTCGAATCGTTGTTCGCCGCGCGCCCGAGTCGGACCCGCAAGTTGCACAACATTCTCGACAGCGTGGTGATTCTGGACGAGGCGCAACTGCTGCCGCCCGACTTTTTGACGCCGATTCTGGCCGCGATTCGGGAATTGAGCCGCCATTACGGCGTCAGCTTCGTACTTTGCACCGCGACCCAGCCGACGCTGGCGTCACAACGCGGTTTCGAGGGGCAGTTCGATGGGTTGGACGATGTGCGCGAGATCATCGGCGATACAGCGGCGGTACGGGAACTGCACAAGCGATTACGCCGCGTGGAGGTGGCGCTGCCTGAAGATTTACACGCGCCGACGTCGTGGGAAACACTCGCTGCCGAACTGGAAGCCCATCCTCGCGCGCTGTGCATCGTGGACCGGCGCGACGATGCTCGCCTCCTGCATGGTTTGTTGCCGGCGGGTACGGTGCATCTGTCCGGCCTGATGTGCGGCCAGCACCGGGCCGAAGTGATCGCGATGATTAAACAGCAACTGGCCGCTGACGAACCGATTCGGGTGGTGAGTACGCAACTGGTGGAAGCCGGCGTGGATTTGGATTTCCCGGTGGTATACCGGGCGCTGGCCGGGTTGGATTCCATCGCCCAGGCGGCGGGACGTTGCAATCGTGAAGGGCGATTGATCGGTTTGGGACGGGTCTTGGTATTCGTGCCGCCGACCGAGCCGCCCGCTGGCCATTTGCGCCAGGCCCGCGACGCGGGCCGGCAACTGTTATTGCACCGCCCGTCCGATCCGCTCGCGCCCGAACTGTTTACTGAATACTTCCAAAGTCTGTACTGGCGCAAGGGCATGGAAGGACTCGACAGCAAAGGCATCGCCACCCTATTGAAAAATAACCAGCGGCTGGAATTCAGTTTCCGCGCCGCCGCCGAGCGATTCCAGTTGATCCCGGAAACGCAAGCACCGGTGATCGTGCGGTATGGCGACAGCAAACGCCTGCTGGCCCGGTTGGCGCGACCCAGCGATGACCTGGATCGGAAAATGCTGCGCCAACTGCAACGCTACGTGGTGAATATCCCGCGCCGGATTCACCAACGCTTGCTGGCGGATGGCGCTATCGAGGAGCGGCGGCCCGGCGTGTATGTCCAGGTCGCGCCGCTTTACGACCCGGAGATCGGTTTGCGAATAGAGCAGACGGCCAACTACGCGCCGGATGATTTGATTGCTTAGAAAGGAGGATGCAATGACGCTGGATAACGCGGTGTGCCTGCGGGTGTGGGGCGATTACGCCTGTTTCACCCGCCCGGAAATGAAGGTGGAGCGGGTTTCCTACGATGTGATGACGCCTTCCGCCGCCCGTGGCGTGCTGGAGGCGATTTTGTGGAAACCGCAAATCGTCTGGCGAGTGACGCGGATTGATGTGCTCAAGCGGATTCGCTGGGGTTCGGTGCGGCGCAACGAGGTCGCCAGCGTGATTTCCATGGACAATGTGAAAACCGCGATGAATCGGGGCAAGGGCGCGCTGGGACTATACGCGGACGAGGATCGGCAACAGCGGGCCGCGCTGCTGCTCCGTGAGGTGGATTATCTGATTCACGCCCGGTTCGAGTTAACCGATCAAGCCGATCCCGGCGATACGCTCACCAAATACGCGGCCATGTTCCGCCGCCGCGCCGAGAAGGGCCAGTGTTTCAACCAGCCTTACTTGGGTTGCCGGGAATTTTCAGCGGCGTTCGCCTGGGTGGACCCGGCCGGACCGTGGCCGGAGCCGATTACCGACAGCCGTGATTTGGGCTGGATGCTGTACGACCTGGAATATCGCGGTTCCGAGCCGACGCCGTGTTTTTTCCGCGCCCAGATCGACAACGGCGTAGTGCGAGTGCCCGCTTGGGATAGCGAGGAGATCGTCCGATGATCCTGCAAGCCCTTTGCGATTATTACCGCCGGCAACAGGAGGAATTGCCGCCGCCCGGGTTCGAGCGCAAGGCGATTCCGTTCGTCATCGTGCTGGATCGGGATGGGCGCTTCGTGGACATCGAGGACACGCGTGACGGGAACGACAAACGCGACAAGGGGCGGTTGTGCGTCGTGCCGCAAGGAGTCAAGCGCACCTCTGGAGTGGCGGCCAATCTTTTATGGGACGGTTTGGGCTACGTGCTGGGCGTGGTGAGTGAAACGCGCGCCGCCAAATTGGACGCCACCAAGCTGCAAAAGGAGCGAGAGCGTACCGGCGAAGCGCACCGAGCGTTCATTCAGCGTATCCGCGATGCTTTTCCGGCCCCCATCGACGACGAGGGGGTACGGGCGGCGCTGGCGTTTCTGGAACGGGGTGATTTCAGCGTGGTGTTTGCTCATCCGCTCTGGCCGGAATTGAAAAAAACCACCGAGTCGCTCAGTTTCCGCCTGGACGGTGAATTGCAACTGATCTGTCAGCGGGAAGCGGTACGACAAGCAGTCATGGTGGCTGAACAAGATACCGCAACTGTTCGCAACCGCTGTCTGGTCAGCGGAAATCTGGATGTCATCGCCCGTCTGCATCCGGCGATCAAAGGTGTGCGCAACGCGCAGAGCAGCGGCGCCAATCTCTTCTCCTTCAATTTCCCCGCCGCCTGTTCCCACGGCAAGGAACAAGGTCAAAATGCCCCCGTGGGCGAATACGCGGCGTTCGCTTACACCACCGCGCTGAATCATCTGCTGCGCGCCGATTCCCGCCAGAAGTTACTGGTCGGCGAAGATACTTTTGTGTTCTGGGCCGAGAAACCCGATCCCGCCGAAGAACTGTTCGCCGCCTGGTTGCAACCCGACCCCGACGATCCAGCGCGCGGAGTGGAAGCGATCAAGGCGTTGTACGAAGCGCCAAAAACGGGTGTGCGCCCGCTGGACGAGGACGAAACCCGTTTTTTCGTGCTGGGCCTCGCACCGAACAATGCCCGTCTGGCCGTGCGGTTGTGGAGTGTGAGCACGGTGCGTGAACTGGCGGCGAACATCCGCCAGCATTTTGACGATCTCGCCATCGTCCGGTCTCCCCGTGACTTGGAATACTTGTCGCTCTGGCGCCTGTTGGTGGCCACCGCCGCCCAAGGTAAAAGTGAAAACATCCCGCCGCTGCTGGCCGGTGAAGTGCTGCGCGCGATCCTCGCCGGAACACCGTATCCGCAAACCCTGCTGGTCGCCGCCCTGCAACGGATTCGCGCCGAGCAGGGCGCGGTCAATTACGTTCGCGCGGCCTTGATCAAGGCCGTGCTGGTTCGCAACGCTCGATTTAGTCCCGCTAAACAGGAGGTTAAAGTGTCGCTCGATCCACAAAATCCCAACGTCGGCTATCGCCTGGGCCGGCTGTTCGCCGCGCTGGAGCGCGCCCAGGCATTAGCGAGTGGTGATCTTAACGCCACCATCCGTGACCGCTTTTATGGCGCTGCTTCGGCCACGCCGGTTACCGTTTTCCCGTATCTGCTCAACAAGCTTGCGCCGCATCATTTGAACAAGCTCGCTACCGGGCAAAAGATCTGGCTGGAAAACCTGATCGGCCAGATTTTGGAAGCAGTCACCCAATTTCCGGCGCATCTGAACCTGGACGATCAGGGGCGGTTCGCCATCGGTTACTACCATCAACGACAAGATTTTTTCACCAAAAAATCCTCGGATAATCAAACTGCTGATTAGGGAGCGCCCGACCATGACTGACTCGATCAAGAATCGTTACGACTTCGTGTTGCTATTCGACGTGATCGACGGCAACCCCAACGGCGACCCGGACGCCGGCAATATGCCGCGCATGGACCCGCAGACCAGCCATGGACTGGTCACCGATGTCTGCCTGAAGCGCAAGGTGCGCAATTACGTGGGATTGAAGCAGGGCGAACAGCCGCCGTTCGAGATTTACGTCAAGGAGAAGGCGGTATTGAACCGGCAGCACGAGCGAGCCTACCAAGCACTGGGATTTGCGCTGTCCGGCGAAGGCGGCAAGCGCAAGGGCAGTGGCGACGAGGTGGAAAAGGCGCGGGCGTGGATGTGCAACAATTTCTACGACGTGCGCACCTTTGGAGCAGTAATGTCTACAGGCGTCAACTGCGGCCAAGTGCGAGGGCCGGTGCAAATGACCTTCGCGCGCAGCATGGACCCGATCACCCCGGCGGAGCATTCGATTACCCGCATGGCGGTCGCCACCGAGAAAGAGGCCGAAGCGCAGCAGGGCGACAATCGCACGATGGGCCGCAAGTTCACCGTGCCCTATGGCCTGTACCGGGCGCACGGCTTTATCTCGGCGCATCTGGCGGCGCAAACCGGATTCTCGGATGGAGACCTGGCGCTATTGTGGGAAGCCTTGACCAACATGTTCGAACACGACCATTCCGCCGCACGCGGGCAGATGACGACGCGCGGCTTGTGCGTGTTCCAGCACGCCACGGCGTTGGGCAACGCACCCGCGCACCGCCTGTTCGAGCGGGTTTCGGTCGCCTTGCGCGAGCCTGGCGGCACGCCGCGCGCCTTCGACGATTACGTGGTCACGGTGGACGAGTCGGGCTTGCCCGAAGGAATGACTCTGCTGCGGCTGGTCGGGTAAAGCGCCATGATCGCGCCGGGTGACGAATCGGACGACGCGATAGCCATCTCGGCGCTCCAGCACTACAGCTATTGCCCGCGTCAGTGCGCGTTGATCCACGCCGAGCAGGCGTGGGACGAAAACGTGTATACCTTGCGTGGGCGCGCGGTGCATGAGCAGGTGGACACGCCGGAAAGCCGGGCCGAGGGCGAGGTGCGTGTCGAGCGCGCCTTGCCGCTGTACTCGCGGCGATTGGGCTTGGCGGGCCGGGCGGACGTGGTGGAATTCTTGCCCGACGGCACGCCTTTTCCCGTCGAGTACAAGCACGGCCCGCGTCGCGCCCGGCAGCACGATGATGTGCAAGTGGCGGCGCAGGCAATGTGCCTGGAGGAGATGCTTGGCCGACCCGTTCCGCGCGGCGCGATTTTCCACCACAGTTCCCGGCGACGACGAGAAGTAGCGATTACGGCCGCGCTGCGCGCCACGGTCGAGGAAATCGTGCCGAAAATTCGGGCGATGCTGGCCAGCGGTCGCCTGCCGTCGCCCGTGGCGGATGGGCGCTGCAAGGAATGCTCGCTGCTGGACCTCTGCCAACCGGCGCTGATTGCGGGCGCCGCCCGTCTGCGCACATTGCGAAAGACCCTCTATAACCCGGACGAAGACGAGGACGAGCCATGCGCCAGCTCCTGAACACGCTCTACGTGATGACCCAGGGCGCCTATCTCCATCTGGAAGGGGAGACGCTGGTGGTGGAGATTGAACGCCAGAAGCGGTTGCAGGTGCCGTTGCATCACTTGGGCAGCGTGGTGATTTTCGGCGACATCATGGTGAGCCCGGCAACGCTGCACCGTTGCGCCGACGATGGGCGAGGCGTGGTCTTGCTGGACCGGCGCGGCCAGTTCAAGGCGCGGCTGGAGGGTCCGCTGAGCGGCAATATCCTGTTGCGGCAGGCCCAACACCGAGCGGCAGCGACTCAGGCACTGGATTTGGCGCGGGCTTTCGTGGCGGGCAAGCTGCGCAACGCCCGGCAAATTGTGTTGCGGGGCGCTCGCGACAGCGGCAACGACACCGACCGCGAGGCGTTGCGGCAAAGCGGGCGACTGCTGGCGGGACATATCCGGCGTTTGCCCGGCGCGGCAACGCTGGACGAGGCACGGGGTGTGGAAGGCGACGGCGCGCGGATCTATTTTTCGGCGGTGCGCTATCTGATTCGCGCCGATGCGCGCGAAGCGTTTTCATTTGAACGACGCAGTCGCCGTCCGCCGCTGGATCGATTCAACGCACTGATTTCCTTTATCTACACCTTGTTGGTTCATGATTGCCGAACGGCTGCGGAAAGTGTGGGGCTGGATGCGCAGTTGGGTTTTCTCCATGCGGTTCGACCGGGACGCCCGGCCTTGGCGCTGGACCTGATGGAGGAATTCCGGCCATTGGCCGACCGGCTGGCGTTGACGCTGATCAACCGTGGCCAATTGACCGAAAAGGATTTCGAGGCGCGGCCCGGCGGCGCGGTGTATTTGTCCGAAACTGGTCGGAAAACGGTTCTGGCGGCGTATCAGCAGCGCAAGCAGGAAGAAATCGGTCATGCGCTGTTACAGCAGCCAGCGCCGGTGGGTTTGTTGCCCCACGTACAGGCACGATTGCTGGCCCGCGTGTTGCGGGGGGACGTGGAAGGTTATTTGCCGTTTTTGATTCGATGATTTGGTGATGTGTTGCTCTCGATCAGCGCGGCATGAAGGGGAAGGTTGCCAAGATGATGATTTTGGTCAGTTACGATGTTCGCACCGAGGCTGCGGCAGGTCGGCGCAGGTTGCGTCGGGTCGCGCGAGTGTGTCTCAACTATGGCCAGCGCGTTCAGAAATCCGTGTTTGAGTGCCGGGTGAATCAAGCCCAGTACGAGGCGCTGGAGCGGGCGCTGCTGGCCGAGATTGATCTAAATGAGGACAACTTGAGGTTTTATCGCCTCACAGAGCCGTTGGCCCAACATGTCAAGGAGTTCGGCGTGTTCCGGGCGGTGGATTTTGAAAATGACTCTTTGGTTGTTTAAGCGGAAATTTTGCGCGAACCCCAAGCGATAGCCTGAAGCTGGGGAGGTTCGCGCCCTTCTTAATTGATTGAAGATAAAAGACTTTTTTGTTTTTATGTTGGAGATTCCAGAATGTGGCTCAACAAAACTAAGGGGGTTCCGAAAAACATAGAAAATACTTGATTTTAATCAATAAGTTGCGATAATAGGGATTCGCCCGCCGTAATTGGCGGGCGCGGATTGAAACTTTTTGAAAGCACGTGGCGGTTGGCGGGAAGCACAGATTCGCCCGCCGTAATTGGCGGGCGCGGA
>JBDHRD010000120.1:0-9641 GCA_039807425.1 Candidatus Contendibacter sp.
CGGTTGGGGGCTTTCAGCGAGCGGCTGGCTGATTATCCGCAAGCCCGGCTGCTGGATTGGGACACGCCCCCGGCGGATTGGAACGATCAGTTAATAGGCTTTTGGCGTGGACGCGACCCCGACAGGGTCCGGGAGGATGCCGGTGATGACGCCTGAGGACTATTTGCGACAGTACGCGGCACCCTTCCAATCATCCGGGGTGGAGTTTGAGACGCCGCCGGACGGAACCGGGCTGATGCTGGAGCGGGGATACTACTATCCGCCCTATCTGCAACTGGAAACTTACCTGGATACCTTGAGCCGGGCCGACTTGCTGGAAATCGTGCAGCAGGTTTTCGCCACGGAATATCCACAACAGCGGCTGATTCGGCGGCAGGTTGGCGAGTATCTCGAAACCTTGCAACGCCTAAAGGACGAACGGGCGTGGCGACAGGCGGAAATGGAACGGCTGAACGGTGAACTGGCTTGGCGCGTGGATGAATTGGCCAATCTCGGGGCGGAACGCGAGCGGTTGGCGGCCTTGGTGATCGACTCTCACGCCGAACTGGAAAACAACCGGAGCCGGATCGCCGTGCTCGAAAACGAGTGCGCGACGCTGCGCGCGACGCTGGCCGAGCTGCGGGACTCCATGTCCTGGAAGGTGACAGCGCCGTTGCGCCGGTTTAGCGGCGCGGTGAAAGCGTTGCTGCGCGCGCCGGAGAATTGAGCGATGTCCATGGTCGTTGCAAACATCCCGTACAGCGGAAATATCGACGTTCGAGGCGGTTCGCATCGATGAACGATCCCCTGGCGCCGGGCCGGGTGGGTCCGGGTTTCTCCTGAAACGATTGCGGCGCGCGCTGCGCTCGGTTGCGTTCAGATTGAGGAAGATTTCCTCCTGTGAATTTTCCTGTGATGGCGAGAGTTCACGGCATAGGGTTCAATCATCGACCGTATCTAACCCATTGATCTTGCTGAGCGATGCTTATCACGTTCGCCCGATCCACCGTCCGGATCACGAGAAAATTTAGAGGAGGTGTTTTTTTAGGCACGACAACTGTGAATCTGGGCTAACTCACGGAACCGAACCCTGGATGAGCTCAAGCAAACTCCTCTCCTTCAGCCACGATCAGCCCCCCCGCGCTGGCATCCTGCTCGTCAACCTCGGCACCCCCGACGCGCCCACGTCCGTCGCGGTGCGTCGCTATCTGGCCGAATTCCTCTCGGACCCACGGGTAGTGGAACTGCCTCGCCCCCTGTGGTGGCTGATCCTGCATGGCGTCATCCTGCGGGTTCGGCCGACCCGGTCAGCGCGCAAGTACCAGGCCATCTGGACTCCAGACGGCTCGCCGCTGCTGGCGATCAGCCAACGGCAGGTGGCGGCGGTCGCGGCGATGCTGGCGGAGCGCTATCCCGGTCCGATCCAGGTGGCGGTCGGAATGCGCTACGGCAACCCCTCCATCGCCGCCGCTCTGGCGGAGTTGCGCGCCGCCGGCATTCAACGCCTGCTGGTGCTGCCGCTATACCCGCAATACTCGGCCGCCACGGTCGCCTCGACCTTCGATGCCGTCGCTGCCGAACTGCGAACCTGGCGCTGGCTGCCGGAACTGCGTTTCATCACCCACTATTACGACGATCCCGGTTATCTGGGCGCGCTGGTCGCCCACCTTCGCGCCACTCGCGCCGATCAGCCCGGCGAACGGTTGCTGCTCTCCTTTCACGGTCTACCCAAACGGAATTTGCTGGCCGGTGATCCCTATTATTGTCAGTGTCAGAAAACCGCCCGGTTGATCGCGGAACGGCTGAGCCTGCAACCGGACCAGTGGGCGGTGGCGTTCCAGTCCCGGTTTGGCCGCACCGAATGGCTGCAACCCTACACCAGCGCCCTGCTGGCGGAGTGGGCGCGGGCGGGGGTTAAAAGCGTGGACGTGGCTTGCCCCGGCTTCGCCGCCGACTGCCTGGAGACGCTGGAGGAAATCGCCCAGGAAAACCGGCGGATTTTCCTGAACGCCGGCGGGGAGCGTTATCGCTATCTTCCAGCCCTGAACGACGACCCGGCCCATATCGCGGCTCTCGTCGGCCTGATCGGCCACCATGTCACCGGCTGGCCCGAATTCGCCCTGGACTATAATGCCAACGCCAATGCCACCGAACGGGCCGCGACCTGTCAGCGAGCCCTGATCCTGGGCGCGCTGGCTTGAATCCAGCAAACGGGACAATTCGAGTCCTCTTTACTCCAGCGCCTTCTATACTGACTGGAAAAGATCACCGGCCCGCACTTGGGTCCCGAATCCGATCCGGTGGGAATTCCATGATCCATGGCGTTTTGCTCGACCTGGAAGGCGTGTTGTACGTCGGCGACTACCCCCTGCCTGGCGCCCGCGAGGCCTTGCTCAGCCTGCGTGCGGCCGGCATTCCGATGCGCTTCGTGACCAATACCACCCGCCTGACCCGCGCCACACTCGTCAACCGGCTGGCGCGCATGGGCTTGGAAGTGTCGCTCCAGCATCTGTTTACACCGGTGGTCGCGGCCCGCCAGTACCTGATCGTCCGCAAGCTGACGCCGCACCTGCTCGTCCATCCCTCCATCCGGGGTGAATTCGCCGATCTGCTCGGGCCAACGCCCGGCGCGGTGTTGCTCGGCGACGCCGGCCCCGATTTCACCTACGAAGCGCTCAACCAGTGTTTCCGCCTCTTGCTGGACGGTCTGCCGCTGCTGGCGATGGGTTCCAATCGCTATTTTCGCAATGGCGACCACTGGAACCTGGATATCGGTCCGTTCATGACGGCGCTGGAATACGCTGCTGAATTGGAAGCGGTCGTTCTGGGCAAACCATCGGCCGATTTTTTTCAGGCCGCGGTTAACAGCCTCGATCTGCCGTCGCACAACGTGGTTATGATCGGCGATGACGCCGAAATGGACGTGCGTGGGGCGCTGGCGGCCGGGTTGCGCGGCGCGCTGGTGCGCACCGGCAAATATCGCCACGGCGACGAGGCCAAAGTCGAGCCGCAAGGCGGCCGGGTGTTCGACGATCTGGACGCGGTGGTGGATTACATTCTCTAACCGGGCGCGGATTGCGGGTAGAATCAGCCCTCATCATTTTTTCCGCCTCGAATTGGAGTTTCCATGCGCGTGCTTTTCCCCGACATCAAGCCTTATGCCAGCCAGCGCCTGGCCGTGGATGACCTGCACACCTTGCATGTCGAAGAATGCGGCGTTCCCCAGGGCTTGCCAGTCCTGTTCCTGCACGGTGGTCCCGGCGCCGGCTGCGAGCCACTGCACCGGCGCTTCTTCGATCCCCAGCGCTACCGCGTCGTGCTGTTCGACCAGCGCGGTTGCGGCCAGTCCAGCCCGCACGCCGAACTGCGCGACAACACCACCTGGCATCTCATAGCGGACATCGAACGGCTGCGCGAACACCTGAACATCGACCGCTGGCTGGTGTTCGGTGGTTCCTGGGGTTCGACCCTGGCGCTGGCCTATGCTGAAACTCACCCGGAACGAGTGCTCGGTTTGATCCTGCGCGGCGTGTTCCTGTGCCGGGATGCGGATATTCGCTGGTTCTACCAGGACGGTGCCAGCCGCCTGTTCCCCGATCTGTGGGAACACTTTCTGGCGCCAATTCCAGCGGCGGAACGGAACGGTCTGGTTCAAGCCTACTATCGGCGGCTGACCAGCGGTAACGAGCTGGAACGGCTGCGGGCGGCCAAGGCCTGGTCCATCTGGGAAGGGGCCACGCTGACGCTGGAAAGCAATCCGAACCTGATCGAACAGTTCGGCGAAGCCCGCCGCGCGCTGAGTTTGGCCCGCATTGAGTGCCATTACTTCATCAACCACTGCTTCATGAAACCCGATCAACTGCTGCGCGACGCGGGCCGGCTGCGCGGCATTCCCGGCGTCATCGTCCACGGCCGCTACGACGTGGTCTGCCCGCCGGACAATGCCTGGGCCTTGCATCGGGCCTGGCCGGAGGCGGAGCTGCGCATCGTCACCCCCGCCGGCCACGCCGCCAGCGAACCGGGCATCGTGGACGCGCTGATCACCGCGACCCAAAGTTTCGCGGATCGGCTGGCATGATCGGCCTGCTGCAACGGGTCACGGAAGCGCGCGTCGAGGTCGCTGGGGCGACCGTGGGCGAAATCGGGCCGGGCCTGCTGGTTCTGGTCGGAGTGGAACGCGGTGATGGCGAAGCGCAGGCCGACCGGTTGCTGGAGCGATTGTTGGGTTATCGGGTGTTCGGTGACCCCGAAGGCAAGATGAACCTGAACGTGCGCGAAATCGGCGGCGGGCTGCTGCTGGTCCCGCAGTTCACCCTGGCGGCGGACACCCGCAAGGGCATGCGGCCCAGTTTTACCCCGGCTGCGCCGCCGGCTGAAGGCGAACGGCTGTTCGGCTATCTGCTCGACCAGGCCCGCCGCCAGCACGCGCCAGTGGCGACTGGCCAGTTTGGCGCCCACATGCGCGTCAGCCTGACCAACGACGGCCCGGTAACGTTCTGGCTGTGCACGGCACTCGCTTGCCGTGCTTAACGGTTCATCGCCAATCCATACTGAATGCTTACCACCAACTTTTATCGATGAACGACCATGAAAAGCATCGAAACACTGCTCGAACGCACCATCCTGTTCAGCCGCTGGTTGCTGGCGCCCATCTATCTGGCGCTGGCCGCTGTCCTGGTTCTCTTCACGATCAAAACTTTCCAGGAAGTCATCCACCTGTTCGCCACCATCACCACGGTCACCGAGGTAGATTTGGTGCTGTCGGTGCTGGCGCTGGTCGACATGGCGCTGGTCGCCAACCTGCTGGTCATGGTGATTCTGAGCAGCTACGAAAACTTCGTGTCCAATCTCGACACGGGCGATGGGCAGGAAAAGCCGTCTTGGCTGGGCAAGATCGACGCCGGGACCATCAAGGTCAAACTGGCGGTCGCCATCGTCGCCATTTCTTCGATTCACCTGCTGAAAGCATTTATGACCGTCGCGCAGGGGCGGGAGAATGTACCACTGTGGAATAACCAGGTCTTCTGGCTGATCATTATTCACCTGACTTTCGTAGGGTCGGCGCTGCTGATGGCGGTGATCGACCGGATCGCCTTCGCCCAGCATCGCGATCACTGAAAATCAGAGACTATTCCGGCCCACCCAATCGCGGGCGAACTGCCAGGCCACCCGGCCGCTGCGCGACCCGCGTTGCAAGGCCCAGCGCAACGCCTCCTCGCGCGCCGCCGCGTCCAGACCCACCGCCCAGTCAAGCTGTTGCAGCCACCAGGCGACAATCGCCAGATAGTCGTCCTGGCTGAACGGATGAAACGACAGCCACAGGCCAAACCGCTCCGACAGTGAGATTTTCTCCTCCACCGCCTCGCCGTGATGCAGTTCACCCTCGACGATCCGGGCGTCCTGGTTTTCCTGCATGTACTCGGGCAGCAGATGGCGACGGTTGGAGGTGGCGCACAGCAGCACGTTGTCGGGCGCGGCGCTGATCGAACCATCCAGCATCGCCTTGAGGGCCTTGTAGCTGGGATCGTTCGCCTCGAACGACAAATCGTCGCAGTACAGCAGAAACCGCTCCGGTCGGCCAGCCAGCGGCTCGACGATGTCCGGCAGATCGATCAGATCGTGCTTGTCGACCTCGACCAGCCGCAGACCCCGGTCGGCGTACTCGTTGAGCAGCGCCTTGATCAGCGAGGATTTGCCAGTGCCGCGCGCGCCCCACAGCAGAACGTTGTTGCAGGGGCGGCCGGCCAGAAACTGGCGCACGTTCAGGTCCAGCGCCGCCTTCTGGCGGTCGATCCGTTGCAGGTCGGCCAACCGCAGGCGATGGGGATGCCGCACCGGCTGCAAATAGCCGCGCGGGCCGAGCCGCCGCCAGCGAAACGCCCGATAACGCGCCCAATCCGGCATTTCCGGCCTTGCCGGCAGCAGCGGCTCGAGCCGTTCGAGCGTGGTGGCCAGCCGCTCGGCGAGCGCCCGGTCCAGCGTCAGGGTTACCGGCGCCATGCCTTCAGCGACTCATCACCAGCGCGCCACCCGCGCCGCCCAGCACGATCAAATCGGCGAGGATGTGGGTGCTCTCGTTCAGCGCCACGTCCGGGATCACACTGTCCTTGCCTTCCGGGATTTCATCACCGGGCTTGAGCGGCGGCAATCTTTTGGCGACACGGTAGCGGTTCTCGCGCTCCCGCTGCCAGGTTTCGATCCGCTCCTGTTCAGCCCGGCGCTGACTCTCCAGCAACGACACCGTGGTCTTCTCCCGCTGCTGCCTGGCAAATTCGAGATCGCGCAGGAACGCCTGGTAGTCGGGATCGCCAGCGGCCCGCGCCTGATGCCGCCGCGCCAGTTCGGGCGCCAGAGCCGCGATGCCACGGTCGCCGCGATAACGGGCGGCGGCGATCTCATCCCAGGGCAGCGCGTTCTTCTGGGCGCTTTCGCCGACCTCCTCGCTGTCCACCGCCGAAGGGATGGCGATATCCGGCCGAACCCCACGATGCTGGGTGCTGCTGCCGTTGACCCGGTAGAATTTGGCGATGGTCAGCTTCAACTGACCCTGCGGGTCCTTGGCCCGGGTGAACCGGTTCAAATCCACCAGGGTCTGCACCGTGCCCTTGCCGAAGGTCGGGTCGCCGATGACCAGACCGCGACCGTAATCCTGGATGGCGCCGGCGAAAATTTCCGAGGCCGAGGCGCTGGTGTGGTCCACCAACACCGCCAAGGGGCCACTGTAGGCTTGACCCGGTTCGCTATCCTTTTCAATTTCGACATCGCCGCCGACATTGCGCACCTGCACCACCGGGCCGTCCTTGATGAACAGACCGGTCAGATCCACCGCCTCCTGCAGGGAGCCCCCGCCGTTCTCACGCAGGTCCAGCACCAGGCCGTCCACCTTGCCGTCCAGATCGTTCAACAACCGGCGCACGTCGCGGGTAGTGCTGCGATAGTTGGGATCGCCGCGCCGCGCGGCGTCGAAGTCGCTGTAGAACGCCGGGATGGTGATCACCCCGATTCGCAGGTCGCGGCCGTCGGGACCGCGCACCATCTTGATCTCGCTCTTGGCGGCCTGCTTCTCCAGCTTGATGGTGTCGCGCACCAGCCGCACGGTTTTTTCCGCCGCCGTCGCCCCGGCCTTGCCGGGCAGCACCTTCAGGCGGACCACCGTGCCGCGCTGACCGCGGATACGATCCACCACATCGTCCAGCCGCCAGCCCACCACGTCCACCCAGGGATTATTGTCACCCTGCGCCACCGCCACGATCCGGTCACCAGCCTTGATCTGTTGGCTGAGATCGGCGGGACCCCCCGTCACCAGTTCGACCACCGTCACCATCTCCTCGTCCATCCGCAGCACGCAGCCGATGCCCTCCAGCGACAAACGCATCTGGATATTGAAGTTCTCGGTGTTGCGCGGTGAGAAATAGGCGGTATGCGGATCGAAAGCCTGGGCGACCGCATTCATATACAACTGGAATACGTCGTCGCTGCTGGTTTGCTGGGCCTGGCGCAGGCGGTTGTCGTACCGCTTGACCAGCAGCTCGCGGGCAGCGGCCCGATCCTTGCCGGACAACATCAGCGTCAGCATCTCGTGCTTGAGTCGCTTGCGCCAGAAATCATCCAGATCGGCGGGAGTCCTGGCCCAACTCCCGTTCTTGCGGTCCACTTCCAGCGATTCATTCACGTCGAAGCGAAAATCCTGCTGGAGCAGAGTCTGAATCCGGGCAGTCCGTTCGGCCAGGCGGCGCAGGTAAACATTGAAGATCTCGTAGGCCGGCTGCAAATTGCCCTTTTTCAGGGCATCGTCCAAGGTATCGCGGTACTTGTCGAAACCGGCGATGTCGCTGGCCAGGAAGTAGGCGCGGCCGAAATCGAGATCATCGAGATACGTGGTCAGAACCAGCGCGGACAGCCGGTCGTCCAGTTTGCTCTGCCGATAATGGTGCCGGGACAACAACTCAGCGATAGTTTTATCGAGGGTGGTTTGGTGTGTGGTGGGGGCCAGGGTCGTAATGGCGGTGTCGGCGCCGACCGGTTCGACCGGTTTGGCGAATGCCGCTGTCAGGCTCAGCGCGAGAATCAGCGGCAACAGGGCCAAGGGCTTCGGGATTTGAAGATTACGCATAGATGGTTCTCGACAGAGAATGAGCCTCGCTGCGCCACCCCGTCCGACCATCCACTCAGGATGAGGCAGGATGCACCAGGACGATATCAGTGGCGACAGGTTGCTTGCCGTTCGGTTCGGCCAGGGTGAATTCAAAAATATGGTTTCGGGAAGGCAGTTTCATCACGTTAAATCCGTCCGGCAGGCTGGAATCGTGAAAAAACGCCGTTCGATACGGAGAATCGGCATCGCGCGAGTCGGTCTTCCACAGATACGGCGACAGTTTGATCAGAAACCGCATGAAGCCAAAGCTCTTGTTATCATCGTGGTGATAACAGTATCCACGCACCCGCGACCCCATCGCCCCCCACGCCGGGGCGAAATAGTCATCGCCCCGGGTCGGTAGCAGGCCCGGCACCAGGTAGCCCGACACGAACATGTCCGATTCCCGGCGCAACTCCTCGGATACATTGTCAAACGCCAGCGCCTCCACCCGGCAGCCCTTGTTTTGCAGGGCGCGCACCACCTGCACGAAATCACCGTCACCCGTCGCCAGCAGCACCCGGTCCAGGTTTTCCGATTGCAGCAACACGTCCACGGCCATGTCGAGATCAGCGTTGGCCTTGCCATAGCGGTTACCGGCTTCGTCCTGGAACCATTTGACCCGCTTCTCGATCACTTTGTAACCGAGTTCGCGCAGGGCGGACTGATAGGCACGGGCCTTATCCCGATAGACCGCATTGGTTTCGGCGCGTTCCTCGTCATAAGTCAGATAAACATTCAATCGCAGCGGTTCGGCATGATCGCGACAAGCGAATTCGCGCAAAACGTCATATTGCATGCGTTGCCCGCCGTTGCGGGAAATATTGGCGGCGTCCACATAAACGCCAACCTTGGCATGAGATTTAAGAATAACGCTCATAGTGGCTTTTCTAATATCCGGTCTAATGAGATTGTGCTTCAGTCGTCAGCCATCCACGTGGATGAATTGAGTATTATGACAAAATCGCTGCTATCTTATTGCGATTTTTGGTACGCGCCGCTAAAGAAAACGGGCGACTATGCGTCGCCCGTTGAGCATTAGTCTAATATTCGAGAATCAGCCATTCGCCCGTTGCTCCAGCATCTCGACGGCGGGCAGCACCTTGCCTTCCAGGAATTCCAGGAACGCGCCGCCGGCGGTGGAAATGTAGGACACCTTGTCGTAGATGTCGTACTTCTGAATGGCCGCGATGGTGTCGCCACCGCCCGCCAGGGTAAAGGCCTTGGTGTTGGCGATGGCCTCGGCGACCTTCTTGGTGCCTTCGCCGAACTGGTCGAACTCGAACACCCCGACCGGACCATTCCACACCACGGTGCCAGCCTTCATGATGATGTCGGCCAGTTCCTGGGCGCTCTTCGGACCGATGTCGAAAATCATGTCGTCATCGGCGACCGCGCCGGCGTCCTTGAGCACCGCCGGCTCGGCGGCGTCGAACTTCTTGCCGCAGACCACGTCGACCGCGATGGGAATGTTGGCGCCGCGCTTTTTCATTTTCTCCAGCAGCGCCTGCGAGGTCGGCACCAGGTC
>JBDHRD010000121.1:0-9586 GCA_039807425.1 Candidatus Contendibacter sp.
TTCCAGCACTTCCCAGCGGTCGTTGCCGATGCTGGACACGATACCGATACCGGTAATCACTACCCGTCTCATCGTCGATACCCTCAAAAGCCGTCGGTCGAGGTGAACAATCCGACCCGTAGGTCCTTGCCCGCGTAAATGGTCCGACCATCGACCTCCATGTTGGCGTCGGCGATGCCCATGACCAGTTTGCGCAGGATGACCCGCTTCATGTGAATGTGATACGTCAATTTTTTGGCCTCCGGGCGCACTTGACCGGTGAATTTCACCTCGCCGCAGCCCAGCGCCCGTCCCCGTCCCTGGCCACCCATCCAGCCCAGGAAAAATCCGACCAGTTGCCACATCGCGTCCAGTCCCAGACACCCAGGCATCACCGGATCACCGATGAAATGGCAGCCAAAAAACCAGAGATCGGGATGAATGTCCAGTTCGGCGATGATTTCGCCCTTGCCGTATTGGCCTCCTTCGGAACCGATGTGGACGATGCGATCCAACATCAGCATGTTCGGCAACGGCAACTGAGCGTTGCCGGGGCCGAACAGCTCGCCACGGGCGCAAGCGAGCAGTTCCTCGTAGTTGTAGCTGGATTTTTTATTCACGACCTTGAAGATCCTGTGGTGCAATGGAAAAAATTGAATGGGTGATTATATAGAGATTTTTATCGACTCATCGGTTCATCGGTTCGTTGACAACTTCCCCGTTTAATATGAGGCCGCTTCGCGAACAACCGGAAACAAGGGGAATCACTCTTCCGTCCGATCCGTCCCGATTTTGTCCTCCGCGCCGGCCAGCAGATTCCGGATGTTGGAGCGATGCCGCCAAACCAGCAGCGCCACCATGAACAGCACGGCGGTGAGCGGAATGCCCCGCATCCCGAATCCCCAGGCGAACAGCGGCGTCAGCGCGGCGGCGGTCAGCGCCGACAGCGAGGAAATACGGACCACGAAAGCCATCAACAACCAGGTCGCCAGGGCCGCCAGCGCCATCGGCCAGGACAAGCCGAGGATGACGCCGAAGGCGGTCGCCACGCCCTTGCCACCCTCGAACCCGAAGAAGATGGGGTACAGATGCCCTAGGAACGCCGCCAGCGCCGTCAGGGCCAGCCCGGTTTCGTCCAGACCGACCCAGCGCGCCAGCAGCACCGGCAGCAGACCCTTGAGAAAATCGCCGGCCAGGGTCATCGCGGCGGCCTTCTTCCCGCCAAAGCGCAACACGTTGGTGGCGCCGGGATTGTGCGAACCTTCGCTACGGGGATCGGGCAATCCCATCGCCCGGCACACGATGATCGCGGTGGAAATGGAGCCGGCCAGGTAACCGAACACGACGAACAACGCGGTGGTGAACATTTGTTGCGACCTGCGTCAGAAGGGCCGGCGACGGAGCCGGCGGTGGGCGAAACCGGGGCGGAGCACGGCTTTTACGTTAAGATAGACCATCGCTTGGAACCCTGTCATGGACATCATTTTCATTCGCGACCTGCGGGTCGAAACCCTCATCGGCGTTTATCCCCACGAGCGCCAGAACCGCTGGACTCTGCTGCTTGATCTGGAACTGGGCGCCGATATTCGCCCGGCGGCCACGACCGATCACCTGGATGATACCCTGAATTATCAGGCGGTGGCGCAACGGATCAGCGAGTTCGCGGCCGCCAGCGACTGTCAGTTGATCGAAACCCTGGGCCAGCGCATCGCTGATCTGGTGTTGCGGGAATTTGCCGTACCCTGGCTGCGGCTGACCCTGCGCAAACCCGGTGCGGTGCCCGAAACCCGTGAAGTTGGCATCCTCATCGAGCGCAGCCGCCGGGATCAGGCTTAAGCGCCATGGCGCCGGTCTACCTCAGCGATCACAAACCGTCCCTCATGAACATCCGCACTCAAACCATTGCCCTGCAAACCATCCTGACCAAGGAAACCCTGCGGTTCCTGCGGATCTGGATTCAGACCATTCTGCCGCCGGCGATCACTACCACGCTGTACTTCATCATCTTCGGCAAGCTGATTGGCGCTCGACTGGGGGCGGTGGACGGATTGACCTATAGCCAGTACATCGCGCCGGGACTGATCATGATGGCGGTGATCACCAACGCCTACTCCAACGTGGTGTCCTCGTTCTTCGGTTCCAAGTTCCAGCGCCACATCGAGGAAATGCTGATCTCGCCCCTGCCTAATGCCGTCATCGTGCTGGGCTTCGTCGGCGGCGGCGTGGCACGGGGTCTGACCGTGGGCCTGGTGGTCACGGCGGTCTCCCTGTTTTTCGCCGATCTGCGTTGGCAGCATCCCTTGCTCACTTTGGCGGTGATCGCCCTGACCTCGGTGCTGTTCGCCCTGGCCGGGCTGATCAACGGCATCTTCGCTAAAGGTTTCGACGATATTACGCTGGTCCCCACTTTTGTGCTGACGCCGCTCACCTACTTTGGTGGCATTTTTTACTCCATCCAGATGCTGCCGCCGTTCTGGCAGCACGCCTCGCTGTTCAATCCCATTCTGTACATGGTCAACGCCTTTCGCTTCGGCATCCTGGGGGTGTCGGACATCAATATTGTTCTCGCCCTCGCCCTCATCCTGCTGTTGATCGTCGGCCTGTTCGGCTACAGCCTGTGGCTCCTGCACCGGGGGACCGGCATCCGTAGCTGATGCCGCGATTGCCGAGACACACCTACCCCGGTGGCGTGACTTGCGTGCATTCGTGGTTGCGTCATCTATCCTTATGTCAAGGGCGGGTGTTTGCACGGTGGGCTTCGTTCAAACGAAGGTCGCCCCCTCCCCATCCTGCCCTAACCCTAAAGACATCAAAGGAGAAAATGACCCATGCACAAACTGTCAGCGCCCCTGCTCGTCCTGGCCGCCGCCTGCCTCACCGCCCCCGCCGCCTGGAGCCAAGAACCGACCGTCATCAAGTTCAGCCACGTGGTAGCGCCCGACACGCCGAAGGGACGGGCGGCGGAAAAGTTCAAGGAACTCGCCGGCCAGTACACCAACGGCAAGGTCAAGGTGGAGGTTTATCCGAACAGTCAGTTGTATAAGGACAAGGAAGAGTTGGAAGCGCTGCAACTCGGCGCCGTGCAGATGCTGGCCCCGTCGCTGGCCAAGTTCGGGCCGCTGGGCGCCAAGGAATTCGAGATCTTCGATTTTCCGTGTCTCTTCCCCGACTACAAAGGGTTGCACCAGGTCACCCAGGGACCGCTCGGCAGGCAACTGCTCGACAAACTGGATTCCAAGGGGATCACCGGTCTCGCCTACTGGGACAACGGCTTCAAGATTTTCAGTTCGAACAAGCCGGTGAAGGCGCTGGCGGACTTCAAGGGCCAGAAGATGCGGATTCAGTCCTCGAAGGTGCTCGACGCGCAGATGCGTTCGCTCGGCGCCATTCCGCAGGTCATGGCGTTCTCCGAGGTTTACCAGGCGTTGCAAACCGGCGTGGTGGACGGCACCGAAAATCCGCCCTCGAATATGTACACCCAGAAAATGTACGAAGTGCAGAAGTACGCCAACATCTCGAATCACGGCTACCTGGGTTACGCAGTGATCGTGAACAAGAAATTCTGGGCGGGCTTGCCCGCCGACGTGCGCGCCGGCCTGGACAAGGCGATGAAGGAGGCCACCGACTATGCGAATGAGGTCGCCAACAAGGACAACGATGACGCGCTGGCAGCGATGAAGGCGTCCGGCAAGACCGAATTCTTCCAGCCGACGGCGGCCGAGCGCGACGCGCTGTGCAAGGCGATGCAACCGGTTTACCAACAAATGGGCGACCGGGTCGGCAAGGAGCTGATCGCGAATATTCAAAAGGAAGTGGCGGCAGCCAAGTAGCTACCCCTCGGCAACGCCCGCCCAGTCAGCGGGCGTTTCACTGTCTGCGAGGCCAATCCGCATGATCCTCCGCTTTCTCGACCGCTTTGAAGAGGTGATGATCACCTTCCTCATGGCCGCCGCGACGCTGGTCATCTTCGTCGCCGTCGTCCACCGCTACGCTGCTGGCCTGCCGATCCCGGGCGTGCAGGATTTTCTCCTCGGGCTCAACCTGGCCTGGGCGCAGGAGTTGTGCATCTACATGTTCATCTGGATGGCGAAAATCGGGGCGGCCTACGGGGTGCGCACCGGCATTCACGTGGGCGTGGACGTGATGATCAACGCGCTCAGTTCCGAATGGCGCAACAAGTTCATCATCTTCGGGCTGCTCGCCGGCGCGCTGTTCACCGGCACGGTCGGCACGTTCGCGGTCCGCTTCGTCCACGAACTCTACTCGACCGAGCAAGTTTCCGCCGACATGGAACTGCCGATGTGGCTGGTCTACATGGGTCTGCCGATCGGCTCGTACCTAATGTGTTTCCGCTTCCTGCAAGCCTGTTACCGCTTCATTCGCACCGGCAGCCTGCCGCGCCCGGATCACACCAAGGTGGAAGGCATCGAGGCGGTGGAAATCCTGCACGCGGACGATTCCTCGTCAAAGGGGGGCAAACCATGACCACCGCCTTTATTTTCGGCCTGCTCATCTCCCTGATGCTGACCGGGATGCCGATCTCCATCGCGCTCGGGCTGACCGTGCTCACCTTCCTGTTCACCATGACCCAGGTGCCGATCGAGAGCGTGGCCCTGAAACTGTTCACCGGCATCGAGAAGTTCGAGATCATGGCGATCCCGTTTTTCATCCTGGCCGGGAATTTCCTCACCCACGGCGGCGTCGCCCGGCGGATGATCGCCTTCGCCACCGCCTGCGTCGGCCACCTGCACGGCGGGCTGGGACTGGCCGGCGTGCTGGCCTGCGCCCTGTTCGCCGCGGTTTCAGGCTCCAGTCCGGCTACTGTCGTAGCCATCGGCTCGATTCTGCTGCCCGCCATGATAGCGCAGGGCTTCCCCAAGCGGTTCGGCGCGGGCGTCATCACCACCTCGGGTGCGTTGGGCATTCTGATCCCACCGTCCATCGTGATGGTGATGTACGCGGTCGCCACCAACACCTCGGTTGGCCAGTTGTTCATCGCCGGCGTCATCCCCGGCATCGCGCTCGCCACCATGCTCGGCGTGGTGACCTGGTACCGCGCCTGGAAGAACGACTATCCGCGGCTGCCACGGGCCAGCTTCCTGATCGTGTTGCGCACCTTCAAGGACAGCCTGTGGGGACTGCTGCTGATCGTCATCGTGATCGGCGGCATTTATACCGGGATGTTCACGCCGACCGAGGCGGCGGCGATGAGCGCGGTCTACGCCTTCTTCGTGTCGGTGTTCGTCTACAAGGACATGACGCTGAAACAGGTGCCCAAAGTGCTGCTCGACAGCGCCAACATGAGCGCGATGCTGCTCTACATCATCACCAACGCGATCCTGTTCTCGTTCCTGATGACGCACGAGAACATCCCGCAGGCGATGGCGCAGTGGATGATCGATCAAAACCTGAGCGTCATCCTGTTCCTGCTCGGCTGCAACATCCTGCTGCTGTTGGCCGGCAACGTCATGGAGCCGTCGTCGATCACCCTGATCATGGCGCCGATCCTGTTCCCCATCGCCATCAAGCTGGGCATCGATCCGGTCCATTTCGGCATCATGATGGTCGTCAACATGGAGGTCGGCATGTGTCACCCGCCGGTGGGCCTGAACCTCTACGTCGCCAGCGGCATCACCCACATGGGCATCACTGAACTCACGGTCGCGGTCTGGCCATGGTTGCTGACGATGCTGGTGTTCCTGGTGATCGTGACCTACTGGCCACCCTTGTCACTCTGGCTGCCGCGCGCGCTGGGAATGATGTAGCGTGGGCCACACAAAAGGGGCGGTGTTCGCCGCCCCTTTTTTTGTTGACGCCGCTCAGCTCCAGTAGCGCACCGGCCCGCTGTCGATGTGGACGAAATTGGAACGAGGATAGTAGCCGACGCCACCCGCGCCCAGCCCACGAGCCGCCCGGTAGACATCCGACACCCGGCCGCCCGGCACCCGAATATCGAGCGCCATCGCCTGCATGTGGTAGCTTTTGCGCGCCACGCGCCGGCTGCGCTCGCACAACGTCCAGTTGGTGGATGGCGACCGGTAGCCGCTGATCACGTTGACCGGCTGGCCCAGGCCCAGGCCCAGTTGTAATTGCAAGGCATAAAGCTGATCCAGAACATTGGGATCGAACAGCTTGACCTGATCGTTGTGATGGTCGCGCAAGGCCCAACTGATGGTGCTGACGGCCTCGCGGACATAGCCGTCGCGCGGTGTCCAATAAATCTGGCGGATGGTCTCGCCGGTGTTGGGATTATGAAGCAGAAGGTAACGTTCGTTCAGAATGGCCGCTTTGAGCAGCCCCGGCGCCAGCGCCAATGCACCGGCGCTACCCGCCACCCATTTCAGAAACCCGCGCCGGCCTGAATCAGGCCGCTTCTCCTCGTTATCGGGTATATTGCTGATCGGTTGAAGCGCTATATCGGTCCGCATGTTCTGGATAACCTCCCAGCCATTTTAGTTTGTTTCACTCTAATCAAATTTTGTTTCTCAAATCAAGAATCAGTTGTACCAATAATTTTTTGTCATTTCACAACAAAAACGCTTTTGCATTTTTCTGTCCAACAAGATTCATTATTTTTAATACAAAAATAACTGACTCAAATGAATTACGAATGAATTTAACCCTTTTTATCAAAAAATTTTAACTATAAGGATACTTAATCAGGATTAGTCTTTTATTAAAACAATATTTGATTAAAATAATAATATTTTTTTGTTTTAATACAACAAAGTATTAAATTGGCAAATTAACCACAATCAGCTTATTAAGGTATTTATGAGCAAAGAAAAATTTCCAATTACACCTGCCATCCGGCTGTTGCGGGAGAACAACACTATCTTCACCGGCCATCTCTATCCGTATGAAGAGCACGGCGGGACCGCCCACAGCGCCCGCTATCTGGGAGTGGACGAACACTGCGTGATCAAGACGTTGATCATGGAGGATGACCGAAAACGACCCCTGATCGTACTGATGCACGGCGACCGCAAGGTCTCCACCAAGGAATTGGCGCGGCTACGGGAGGTCAAGACCGTAGCGCCCTGCGACCCCGCCGTGGCCGAAAAGCACAGCGGCTACCGGGTTGGCGGCACCTCGCCGTTCGGGACTCGCAAAAACATGCCGGTGTACCTGGAAACCAGCATCCTCGAACTGCCGCGCATCTACCTCAATGGCGGCAAGCGCGGTTTTCTGGTCGAACTGACCCCGACCGAAGTGCAGCGTCTGCTGCAACCCACATTGGTACAGGTCGCCATCGAGGAATAGACGATGAGCGAACAGAGCTTCATCGCCACCGCCCCGGCTGGCGTGGAACCACTCCTGCTGGCGGAATTGACTGAATTGGGTGCGGTAGCACCCCACTCCATTCGCGGTGGCGTCGCATTCCAGGGACCGCTGGAACTGGCCTATCACGCTTGCCTGTGGTCGCGCACCGCCAGCCGGGTGCTGCTGCCTCTGGCCAAATTCCCCGCTACCGACGCGGATGGCCTGTACGCCGGTGTTCACGATCTACCCTGGGAAGACCACCTGGCGCCGGATGGAACCCTGAGCGTCGAATTCGGCGGCAGCGGTCCTGGCATCGCTCATACCCACTACGGCGCGCAGCGGATCAAGGACGCCATCGTGGATCGCTTTCGGTCGCGGTGCGGCCGGCGACCGAGCGTGGATGCGCGCCAGCCGGATCTGCGAATTCACGCCCGCTGGCACGACGGGCAAATCACGCTCAGCCTGGATCTGTCTGGCGACAGCCTGCATCGGCGCGGCTACCGGGAGGCGACCGTGACCGCGCCGCTAAAGGAAACGCTGGCTGCCGCCCTGCTGCTGAAAGCCGGCTGGCCGGCCATCGCCGCCGCTGGTGGACCGCTCATCGACCCGCTCTGTGGTTCTGGAACTCTGGCAATTGAAGCCGCCTGGATCGCCGGCGACCGGGCGCCGGGGCTGTTGCGCGGACACTGGGGCTTCAGCGGCTGGCTGGGTCACATTCCCGCCCTGTGGAACCGGCTGTTGGCCGAAGCCCACGAGCGGCGGGAAACTGGTCGGATCCGCATTCCGCCGATTGGGGCCAGCGACCGCGATCCGAAGGCGGTGCGCGTGGCGCTGATCAACGCCGGACGGGCCGGGGTGGCGGATCGGATCCGGATCGAACGCCGCGAATGGGCCAGCGTCGAACCGTCCGCCGGCCCGCCGGGACTGCTGATCGCCAATCCGCCCTACGGCGAACGGCTGGGCGACCGGGACGAACTCGGCGAGTTGTACATCCAACTGGGTGATCGGCTGAAGAGCCATTTCGTTGGCTGGCGAGCCGCACTGTTTACCGGCAATCCCGAGCAGGGCAAGCGCATGGGGTTGCGCGCCGTCAAAACCAACGTCTTCCACAACGGCCCGCTGGAATGCCGGTTGTTGCAATTTCGGATCGAGCCGGAATTCTTCGTGGACCGCGATGCCGCCGACCGCCGCGTCCGCACCGCCGTGCTGGACCGGGCCGTGACCGCCGGGGCCGAAGGCTTCGTCAACCGGTTGCGCAAGAATCTGCGCCATCTGGGTCGCTGGGCGGAACGGGAAGGGGTCAGTTGCTACCGGCTGTACGATGCCGATCTGCCGGAGTACGCGGTGGCGGTGGATCGCTACGAGCAGTGGTTGCACGTCCAGGAATACGCCCCGCCGCCGAGCGTGGATCCCGCCAAGGCGCGCGAGCGGTTGAAACAGGTCATGACGGTACTGCCGGCGGTGCTGGAGATTCCGCCGGAGCATGTTTTTCTCAAGGTGCGCCAGCGGCAAAAGGGCGCCAGCCAGTACCAGAAGCAGGCCGAACAGGGTCGTTTCCACGAGATCCGCGAGGGGCCGGCTCGACTATTGGTCAACTTCACCGATTATCTCGACACCGGTCTGTTTCTCGACCACCGCATCACGCGGCGACTGTTGCGAGAACTGGCGAGGGGGCGGCACTTCCTCAACCTGTTCGGGTACACCGGCGCCGCCACCGTTCACGCCGCGCTGGGTGGAGCCGCGCGGACCACGACCGTGGATAGTTCAGGTACCTATCTGGACTGGGCGCGGCGTAACCTGGAGCTGAACGACATTCGCGGTCCTCGCCACGAACTGATCCAGGCTGATTGCCGGCAATGGCTGATTTGGGCGCGCGGTCACTACGATCTGATCTTCCTCGACCCGCCGACCTTCTCCAACTCCAAACGGCTGGAAGGGACTTTCGACGTGCAGCGGGATCACGTCGAACTCATCCGCCAAACGCTACGGCTGCTGGCGCCGAACGGCGTGCTGATTTTCTCCACCAACGCCCGCAAATTCCGGTTGGACGTGGAGGCGCTCGCCGATCTCCATATCGAAGACTGGAATCGGCGCACCCTGCCGCCCGACTTCGCCCGTAATCCTAAAATTCACCAGTGCTGGCGCCTCGCGCAGCCATAAGGGGTACAATTTACGGGGAATGCGTTGCTCGACCATGCCCTTTTTTCTTCGCAGCGCAAAAGGATCCGCATGAACACCCCAACATCTGACCACTTAGCCGCTTCCCAGCCATCCGGATCGTCGCTCGACCCGTTCGACATCATCGGGTCCAGCCTGGCGGTACAGCAAGCCTGGTTGCGCCAAC
>JBDHRD010000122.1:0-9547 GCA_039807425.1 Candidatus Contendibacter sp.
TCTCGATGGCTGGGCTGGCGTAAGGAAAGCAGGCGCTGCCATCCGGCCGCAGGCGGAAGGAACAGATGACGCCGGGCGCCGCGGCGACGATCTTGGTAAAGCGATCCCGCTCGTCGCCGAGTTGGTCCGCCAGTCGCCGGAGGGCGGTGATGTTGGCGTGGGCGACGACCGCGCCACCGCGCCCCTCGCCGAGAGGAGTAACGGTCAAGCTGAACCATCGCTTTTCCCGTGGTGAGTGGCAGGGGTACTCGTGGGAGAAGGTTTCCGCCCGGCCTTCCAGCACGGCCTCGATCCCGTCGTGTACCGCCAGCGCCTCCTCGGCCGACTCGCCGCGAGCCGTGCGGCAGATCTCCAGGTAGTTGACGCCGATCTCAGGGCGCGGAGCCATCTGGCCGGCCTCGTCGCTGTTTTCGACGGCAAACCGGCGCCAGGGCTGGTTGACGGCGACGATGTTGCCTTCCTGGTCGAGCACCGCGATATGAGCGGTTACCGCATCCAGAACAGCCTGCTTGAATTGGTTGTTCTTGCGCAATGCCTGTTCAGCTTGCTTGCGCCCCGTCCCGTGGCGAACCACCGACAGGACCTTCGCGCAGCCCCGGCAGACGGGCAACCAGATCAAGCGCCTGATACGGCTATTCAACTCAGGCAGTTGCATCGAATTGATCCTCGGTCCAATAGATTCTCGAACACGGGTCGCCGTGAAATCCAGGCCTGATGCCTGCCGGCCGCTCGGTCGAGGGTCAGACAAGGTATCTCGATTGGCTGATTTCAGGCTACCATAATACATCCATCCCCACCGGGATTTTCCGCATGGCCAATCGCGCTCCCTGGATGTCCACCATGCCCGTACCCCGGTAAAATGCTGTACGCCGGCATGTCGAACGAGGATGGGGGCGCCGAACGCTGGCGCCCGCGACCAGGATTTGGCTTGGAGTCACACCCCGATCCAATGACCCCATTTCCGAACCGTTGTTGAGGAACCGAGCATGAGCAGCATCATTCCTGCCGAACTGCGTTACACCGAATCCCACGAATGGGCGCGCGTCAACGACGACGGGACCATCACCGTGGGTATCACCGACCACGCCCAGAATCTATTGGGCGATCTGGTGTTCGTGGAAATCCCGGAAGTGGGCCGGGCCGTGGCCGCTGGCGAAAGCTGCGCGGTGGTCGAATCGGTCAAGGCCGCCTCGGATGTCTACAGCCCGCTGGAAGGCGTCATCGTGGAGGTGAACGAGGCGCTGGCGGACAAACCGGAACTCATCAACGAGGACCCCTATGGCGAGGGCTGGATTTTTCGGCTCAAGACTGCCGCCACGCTGGATGGGCTTCTGGACGCCAAGACGTATGAAGTTATCGCCTTCGCCGAGGATGAAGACGACGAAGGCTCGCTGACCAATCCCAAACTGGCCGATTGATGGGGCGTATAACCCATGCCGCTTAATACGACGGTTACAGCGAAGTATCCAGAGCGGCCGTGATGAAACTCAAGGTCTGCGTTGAAGAACCCATTGACAAGACCCGCCGGCTCAAGCACCTCATGGAGATTGCCGGTATTGATGAACCGGAGCTTTGAAGTTCACTTAATCCTGGAGAAACGCCGATGGCAAATGAAGGTTATCACGAGCCGATTAACGAATTGTCGGATGAAACCCGCGACATGCACCGGGCTATTACTTCGCTGATGGAGGAACTGGAGGCGGTGGACTGGTACAACCAGCGGGTGAACGCTTGCAAGAACCCGGAACTCAGAGCCATCCTCGCCCATAATCGGGACGAGGAAAAGGAACACGCGGCCATGGTGCTGGAGTGGATTCGCCGGCGGGATCCCACCTTCGATAAAGAGCTGAAGGATTATCTCTTTACCGAAAAGCCCATTGCCCACGGCCACGAATAGCCGGACATTCACCCCCCTTCCCCGCCGGGCCGAACTCGCATCGCAGCCTCGCGGGAAAGGGCGTTAGCGGGATGAAAGCCGTTCCCGCAAACCGGGCAGCCGCTCGCTGAAAAACCGCACGGCCTCTGGGTCCTGACCATGCCGCTGATGACGTGCTCCCCGACCGCGCCGCCACCCACCGCGTAATCGCCGAACGCGCCGCCCCCGATGGCAAGCCCACCCACCGCCAGGCCACCCACCGCCAGCAGGCCGGTGCGCAGGCCGCCAAACCCCAACGCCAAACCAGTACCAGGCCGCTGGCAGCGACCAGGCCCCAAGCCACGCCGCCCAGCGCCAGCATGCCGGTGGCCATATCGCCGATGGCGATGATCCCGCGTGCATGGCCCCGCACCTCGCCTTTTTCCGGGTCGGGTCCCAGGGCGATGTCGTACAGCGGCAGCCCCCGGAAATCACCGTCGGATCGCTTGCGGATGCCCCGATAGGGATAGCCGCGCTTTTTCAACGTGGAGTGGCGGGGAAGCAAACGCACTTCCGGCCCCTGGCGTGGTCTTGTTGGAAAGCCCCGTTTATCGCTTCGAGAGCCTTCATGCTGCGTATCGTCGTCATCGTCTGCGGAATCCTGCTCGGCCTGCTCGTGGCCGCTATCCTGATTGCCAGCGGCCATAGCCCGGTCCTGGCCGGTTTGCGCCATGTCATCGCCGATCCCTGGGGTATGGTCACGCTGTTGGACCTTGGCGTGGGATTGGTGTTTGTGGCAGTCTGGCTGGGGCTGGTGGAGCCCAGTCCGTGGCGGGCGGTAGTCTGGATCAGCGCCCTGTTTCTGCTCGGCAACGTGGTTACGCTGACTTATTTGCTCTGGCGGACGTGCAAGGTCCAGCATTGGTCGGAACTGTTTCTGCCATCCCGTTCCAGCGATTGGCGATGACCGGGAGCCACGGCATGGCCAGAGGTCCCGCGATCATCCCGGGGCGGCTCAAGCAGTACAACCCGGTGGCCAACGCCCGCGGCTGGTTCGACTGATGCCAGCCGCGTCCCGATGATCGTTCACCGCGTCGAAGCCGCGTTCCCGCAGCAGCGCCGGAACCACCTCGCCCTGATCGTAACCGTGTTCCAGCAACAACCAGCCGCCCGGTTTCAGAACCTTCGGCGTCTGGGCAATGATGATACGCAGAGCGTCCAGTCCATCCGCGCCGCTCACCAGCGCCGCCGGCGGTTCAAACCGCAGTTCACCTTGCCGCCAGCGGGGATCGGCGGCGGCGACGTAGGGCGGGTTGGCGGCGATCAACTCGAACCGTCCGCTCCCCAGCGGCGTACACCAGTCACCTTCACGGAATTCGACGTTGGCGATGTTCAACCGCCGGGCGTTGCGCCGGGCGACGGTCAACGCCGCCGGGCTTTGATCGGTGGCGACGACCCGCCCCAGGGGCCGCTCCACCGCCAGCGCCAGGGCAATCGCGCCGCTGCCTGTTCCCAGATCGGCGATAGTGACCGGCCGATCCACTGGCAACCGCGCCAGCGCCAGTTCCACCAGCAATTCGGTTTCCGGGCGGGGAATCAGCGTGTCGGGGGTGACTTCCAGGTCCAGCGACCAGAATTCCCGTCGGCCGAGGAGATACGCGACCGGCTCGCCGTTCAGCCGACGTTCCAGCCAGGCCGAGAAACGGCCGGATGGTTCCGGTTCCAGCGTCCGTTCCGGCCAGGCGTGCAAATAACTGCGCGGTCGTTCCAGCGCCGCCGCCAGCAGGATTTCGGCGTCCAGGCGCGGCGTTTCGCTGACCGCGGCCAATTGCCGGGCGGCGGCGGCCAACCGTTCGCGGAGAGTAGCGGCGCTCACTCGGCCAGCGCCGCCAACTGGTCGGCCTGATATTCCTGAATCAGCGGCTCGATGATGGGATCGAGATTCCCGGCCAGAATGTCGCCGAGCTTGTAGAGCGTGAGGTTGATGCGGTGGTCGGTGACCCGCCCCTGCGGGAAGTTGTAGGTGCGGATGCGTTCGGAGCGGTCGCCGCTGCCGACCAGCAGCTTTCGAGTCTGGGCCTGGGCGGTCTGCTGCTTCTCCCGCTCCCCCGCCAGCAGTTTCGCTTGCAGCAGGGACATGGCTCGCGCCCGGTTCTTGTGCTGGGATCGCTCGTCCTGACACTCCACCACGATGCCGCTGGGCAGGTGGGTGATGCGGATGGCCGAGTCGGTCTTGTTGACGTGCTGGCCGCCAGCCCCGGAAGCCCGATAGGTGTCGATGCGTAACTCGCTGGGATTGATCTCGATCTGCTCGACCTCGGCCAACTCCGGCAGGATCGCCACGGTGGCGGCGGAGGTGTGGATGCGGCCCTGCGCCTCGGTGACCGGCACCCGCTGCACCCGGTGCGCCCCGGACTCGAACTTGAGCCGCGAATAGGCGCCCTGGCCGATGACGCGGGTGATCACTTCCTTGTAACCGCCGTGTTCGCCGATGCTCTCGCTGAGAATTTCCCACTGCCAGCCGCGCAGCTCGGCGTAGCGGGCGTACATCCGCGACAAATCGCCCGCGAACAGCGCCGCCTCATCGCCGCCGGCGCCCGCGCGGATTTCCAGGAACAGATTGCCGGCGTCGTGCGGGTCGCGCGGCAACAGCAACAGTTGCAGCGCCCGTTCCTGTTCAGCGCGGCGGGCTTCGGCCTCCAGTGCTTCGTCCTGGGCCAGGGCGCGCAGGTCCGGGTCGCTGTCCCGGCTCATCTCGCGGGCGGCGTCCAGATCGTCCAGCGTGCGGCGGTAGGTCCAAAACCCGTTCGCCACCGGTTCCAGTTGGGCGTATTCCACCGACAGGGCGCGGAAGCGGTCGCTGTCGGTGATGACGGTCGGTTCGGCCAGCAGGGCGCTGACTTCCTCGCGCCGGGAGGCCAGTTGTTCCAGCTTGGCCAGCATGGATGGATTCATCGGCAGGGATGGCCGCCGTTCAGGCGGTACAGGTTCTTGATCAGGTTCAAGGTTTCGGCATCGCCCTGGGCGGCGGCTTCACGCAGGCCGGCGCAGGGCAGATGCATGAGCTTGTTGGTCAGGAGATTGGCGAGGAGTTCCAGCGCCTCGGCCGGATCCTTGCCCTGAGCCAGTTGCCGCCGGGCGCGGGCCAGGGCATCGTCGCGGACCGCCTCCGCCTGCTGGCGCAGGGCGCGGATGCTGGCGACGCCATCCTGGGCGCGCAGCCAGCCCATGAAATGCTCGACCTGATTCTCGATGATTTCCTCGGCCTGGGCGGCGGCGGCCTCTCGGGAACGCAGGTTCTCCTGAATGAGGTCCTTGAGATCATCCACCGTGTACAGATACACGTCGTCCAGATCGGCCACCGTCGGATCAATGTCGCGCGGCACCGCCAGGTCCACCATAAACATGGGTCGGCGACGGCGCTGCTTCAGGCAGTACTGGACCAGCGCCGCATCCAGCATCAAGCCGGGGCTGGCGGTGGCGGCGATCACGATGTCGGCTTCACCCAAATGCGCGGGAATTTCGTCCAGGGCGATGGCGTAGCCGTCGAACAGCCCGACCAAGGCGTGTGCCCGCTCCAGGGTGCGGTTGGCGACGATCAGCCGGCCCAGGCCGTTTTCGTGCAGGTGGCGGGCAACCAGTTCGATGGTGTCCCCGGCGCCAATCAGCAGCGCGGCGCGCTTGGGCAGGTCGGCGAAAATCTGCTTGGCCAGACCCACCGCCGCGAACGCCACCGATACTGGACTGGCGCCGATGCGGGTGTCGGTGCGCACCTGCTTGGCCACCGCGAAGGTGTGTTGAAACAACCGTTCCAGCCGGGCGCCCAGGGTTCCCGCACCGTTGGCGGCCTGGTAGGCGGCCTTGACCTGACCGAGAATTTGCGGCTCGCCCAGCACCAGCGAATCCAGTCCGGAAGCCACCCGCAGAATATGGCGCACCGCCTGCTGGTCAGCATGCCGGTACAGGTAGGGTTGCAAATCGGCCGTCCGCAACAAGTGATAATCACCCAGCCACTCCACCACCCGGCCGCCGTCCCGGTCAGGCAGGCCGCAATAAAGCTCGGTGCGATTGCAGGTCGACAGAATGGCCGCTTCGCGGGCGCCGCCGCGATCGAGCAAATCTCGCAGAGCATTGCCCACCCGGTCGGGCGCGAACGCCACCCGCTCGCGCACACCGAGGGGGGCGGTCCGGTGGTTGAGGCCAAGAGCCAGAAGAGACATGGAACGCGGTCGGATCAAGCCGAAAAATTAAAGGTGATTCTGCGGGATAAAACCGGCCCATGGCAAGGTCATACCGCCATTGGATTATACTGTGAACGAGCGGCGGTTTCGCGAGCGCGAACAGTCGCGCCGAGGGATGAAATCTGGCGTTCCGCTCTCCTCACTCATCGAGTCTCGCGCGGCCTCCAGCCGCCAGACCACAACGCGCGCTGGCGATGAACAAACTTGTAAAAGCATTAGGTTTCAGTGGCCTGCTGTTGAGCGGTTGCGCCACCGTGGTGGACGCGCAGGCGCCGGCTGACTCGGAATTTTCAATCCGGCCGGTCATACAGCCCAGTCCCCGCGCCGAGTTGATGTATGAGGTGCTGGCGGCGGAACTGGCTGGCAAGCGCGACCAGTTGAACGTGGCGCTGGAACATTACCGCAAGCTGGCTTTCGCCAGCGACGATTATCAGATTGCCGAACGGGCGACGATGCTGGCGCTGCTGATGAAAGAGAAAGCCGCCGCGCTCGAATTGGCGCAGCGCTGGCGCGCCCTGGCTCCCGCCAGCGATCCGGCCCGCCAGGCGCTGGCGCTGGCGCTGCTGCGCGACGGTCAGGTGGACGAGGCCGCTCCTTATCTCGAAGCGGTGCGGCAGGCCGCCAGAAAAAAGGACAAGCAGGAGGGCTTCGCCACCGTGGCGTCGCTGCTGAGTCAGGTGGAGGACAAGCAGGCGGCCCTGCGGGTGATGCGGCAGTTCGGCGACCGCTATCCGCGCTCGGCGTTCGCCCAGTACTACCAGGCGATGCTGGCCGCCGTCGCCGGCGACCGGGCGCTGGCGCTGGCCAGCCTGGACCGGGCGCTGGCGCGCAATCCCAAACTGGTTCTGGCCCAACTGTTGCGGACCCGCCTGCTGATGGACCAGGGCGACCGCGACGCGGCGCTGGCGGGGCTGGCCAAGGCCATCGCCATCCTGCCGCGCGACCGCAACCTGCGGATGAACTACGCCCGCCTGCTGGTGGATGCCGGGCAACTGGACAAGGCCCGCCGTGAGTTCACTACCCTGCTCAACCAGAATCCCAAGGATACCGATTCCGTCTACGCGCTGGGGGTGCTGGCGACCGAAACCCGCCAGTTCGACCTGGCCGAGAGCTATTTTCTGGAGCTGATCAAGCGCAACGTCCGACTGGCGGATACCTATTTCGAATTGGGCCGGATCGAGGAACAACGCGGCAATTACGCCAAGGCCAACGAGTGGTACGGCCGGGTATCCGGCGAGGAGCGCTACCTGACCGCCCAACTGCGCAAGGGCGTCATGCTGGCCAAGGCCGGCGAGACCGCTGCGTTCACCCAACATTTTGAGACCCTGCGCCGCGACCAGCCGCAAAACAGCATCACCCTCTACCTGGCCGAGGCCGAGGCATTGCGCGAGGCCGAGCGCTATCAGGAGGCTTTCGATGCCCTGGAGCGTGGGCTGGCGCTGCACCCCAACGACAAGGAGTTGCTGTACGCGCAGGCGCTGGCCGCGGAAAAGCTGGACCGGCTGGACGTGCTGGAGCGGGACTTGCGCGCCATTCTCGCCGCCGACCCAAAGAACGCGCAGGCCCTCAATGCCCTCGGTTATACCTTGGCCGACCGCACCACGCGCTACCCGGAAGCGCTGGGCTACATCGAGCAGGCGCTGGCGCTGTTGCCCGACGATGCCGCCGTGCTCGACAGCATGGGGTGGGTGCAGTACCGGCTGGGCGACCACACCAAGGCGCTGGACTATCTGCGTCGAGCCTACCAGGCCAATCCGGACGCCGAAATCGCCGCGCATCTGGTCGAGGTGCTGTGGACCAGCGGCCAGCGTGAAGAGGCCAAACGGATTTGGCGGGAAGCGCTGAGGAAAAATCCCGATAGCTCTCAATTGCTCAAGCTCAAGGAAAAGTTGGGCGAGTAGCCGCTGCCTATGAATCCTCACCCTCTGTTTCGCGCCGCGCTGTTGGCGGTTGCTCTCATCGTTCCGCTGTTCGGCTGCGCGATTCCGCCCGCCACTTCGCCGGAAGCCACAACCGCCTGGACCGCCCGGCAAAACCGGCTGGCGCGGTTAACCACCTGGCAGGCGGACGGTCGCATTGGCGTCGTTAGCGGCCAAGAGGGCTGGCACGCCAGCTTCCAGTGGGCGCAGCGGGATTCTGGTTATCGTATCGATTTGATTGGGCCCCTGGGACAGGGCCGGGTGATGGTCGAGAGCGATGGATCGGAGGTGCGCATTCAGACGCAGGACGGCCAGAACCGGGCGGCCCCGGACGCCGACGCTCTGCTGGAACAAAGCCTCGGCGTGCGCCTGCCGGTGAACGGCCTGCGCTACTGGGCGCGTGGCCTGCCCGAACCCGGTTCGACGCCGACGCTGCAAACCGATGGCCAAGGTCGGCTGACCCGGCTGGAACAGAACGGCTGGGTCATCGAGTATCCCGCCTATGCGCCGACTACCATCCTCAACCTCGATCTGCCCGAACGCATCGTCGCCCGGCGGCAAGACCTGAGCGTCAAGCTGGTGATCGAGCAATGGACGCTGTAACACCCGATCCCGCCGCCTGGCCCGCCCCAGCCAAGCTGAATTTGATGCTGCGCATCGTCGGTCGGCGGCCAGACGGCTATCACCTGCTCCAGACCGTGTTCCAGTTCCTGGATCGCAGCGACTGGCTGTGGTTCGACGTGCGCGACGATGGTCTGATCGAGCGGACCGGCGCAGTTCCCGGCGTGCCAGCGGAGGCTGATTTAACGGTGCGCGCTGCTCGCCTGCTGCAACAAACCGCTGGGATTCGCCAGGGCGCGACGATTCGCATCGCCAAGCAATTGCCCATGGGCGGCGGGCTGGGCGGCGGCAGTTCCGACGCCGCGACGACGCTGGTCGCGCTCAACCACCTGTGGCGCGCTGGCCTGACCCTGGTGAAACTGGCGGAACTTGGTTTGACACTGGGCGCCGACGTGCCGGTATTCGTTCACGGTCGCGCCGCCTGGGCGGAAGGCGTCGGCGAGCGGCTGACGCCGGTGGATCTGGCGGAACCCTGGTTCGTGGTGCTCGTCCCGGCCTGTCCGGTCGCCACCGGTGCGGTATTCAAGGACCCGGATTTGACAAGGAATTCCCCGCCCATCACAATAACCGACTTCATGGCGGGCACGGGCGGCAATGATTGCGAGACGGTGGTTTACCGTCGCTACCCGGAAGTAGCCGCCGCCGCGGACTGGCTGGCGCAATTTGGCCAGGCCCGCCTGACCGGTACCGGCGCATGCGTGTTCGCCGCCTTCCCGGATGGCTCCAGCGCCGAGCGGGTGCTGGTCCGGTTGCCGGGCAATTGGACCGGCTTTGTGGCGCGCGGTCGCAACCGTTCGCCGTTGCATGAACATCTGGCGCGGCGACCAATCGCGCCCGTCTGAAAACACCTTCAAGTTTTTTGGGCCGTGGCCAAGTGGTAAGGCACCGGATTTTGGTTCCGGCATTCCCAG
>JBDHRD010000123.1:0-9538 GCA_039807425.1 Candidatus Contendibacter sp.
GAGAACATTCAGGCCCGCTGCCGGGGCGTGCTGCTGATGGCGATTTCCAACAAGACCGGCAAGCTGGTGCTGACCACCGGCAACAAGAGCGAGACGGCCGTTGGCTATTCGACCCTGTACGGCGACATGGCCGGCGGCTTCGCGCCGATCAAGGACGTGCTGAAAACCATGGTTTACCGGCTGGCCGCTTATCGTAACCGCCGGTCGCCGGTGATCCCGCAACGGGTGTTAGACCGGCCGCCGTCGGCGGAGCTGCGCCCGGATCAGACCGATCAGGACAGCCTGCCGCCCTACGAGGTGCTGGACGCCATCCTGCGCGATTACGTGGAAGAGGACCACTCGGTCGAGGAATTGATCGCCGCCGGTTTCGACCGGGCGACCGTGGAACGGGTGGCGCGGCTGGTGATTGTCAACGAGTACAAGCGCCGTCAGGCCGCGCCGGGCGTGCGGATCACCCCGCGCGCCTTCGGGCGGGACCGGCGCTACCCAATTACTTCGGGATTCCGCCGCTAGCGCGCCAGCGCCGGGGTCAAATGCGGCTGCATTTCCTGCAATAGCGCCTTGAAGATCTTGGGATTGCCAGCGACGACGTTGCCCGATTGCAGGAAGTCGTTGCCACCGGCGAAGTCACCGACCAGGCCGCCGGCTTCCAGCACCAGCAGTGCCCCGCCGGCCACATCCCAGGGCTTGAGGCCGATCTCCCAATAGCCGTCCAGCCGCCCGGCCGCCACGTAGGCCAGATCCAGCGAGGCCCCGCCAGCCCGCCGGATTTCCAGGCACCGTCCCATCAGCGCGTTGAAAAAATTCAGGTACGCTGGCTGATGTTGCGGATGGCGGAACGGAAAACCGGTGCCGAGCAGGGCGTTCTCCAGCGGCGCGACGTTGCTGACCCGAATGCGCCGGTCATTCATCTGCGCGCTTTCGCCGCGCGAGGCGACGAACATCTCCTGCCGGATCGGATCGTAGACCAGCGAAGCTTCCAGCCGGTTCTTGTAGCGGAAGGCGATGGAGATGGCGAAGTGCGGGATACCGTGCAGGAAGTTGGTGGTGCCATCCAGCGGATCGATGATCCACTGATACTCGTCCTGACCCGATTGTTCGCCGCTTTCCTCGGCCAGAATGCCATGGTTGGGATAGGTCTTGCGCAGAGTCTGGATGATCTCGCGCTCGGCCTGCACATCCGCCTCGCTGACGAAGTCGCTGCGCTGCTTGGTGGTGACGGTCAGCCGTTCGAGATGGTCGAAATGGCGCAGTAGAATGCGCCCGGCGCTCAGGGCGGCGCGCTTCGCGATAGTCAGGACAGGGTTCATGGTGCATTGGATCGGTGAAAGGACTTAAGGAGGAACCGGCTTCCCCACCCGTTCCACCTCGGAAGATCGTCTAATCCCGCCCAGCGGCCTTGCGCAGGGCGTCGTAGCGCCGACGCTGGGTCTGGTTGCCAAAGTACGGCCCCATGATCCCCTCGACCGAACGCGGCGCGATACCGAGCGCCTCCAGTCCATTGCAGTCGCAGATGCTATCCACCTGCAAGGACAGGTAATTGTCCATGGTGAAAATCTTGACCGGGAGCATTCCGAAGAGCTTGGCCTGCAACCGCGCCAGGGAATCCGGCAGACCGACCACCACTCGCTTCAGGCCCAGCATTTGGGCGGTATTTTCGACCAGTTCCTTGAAGGTATAGACGCGAGGCCCACACAATTCATAGGTTTGGCCGATGGTCACGTCGTTCTCCAGCGCCTTTTCGAAGGCTGTCGCCACATCGCCGACGTAGACCGGGGCGAAGCGGGAATTTGGACAGGCCACCGGCAGCACCGGGGAGGATTTGAGCAGATTGGCGAACTGATTAAAGAAGTTATCGTTCGGCGCGAAGATGATGGACGGCTTGAAGCAGGTGACGGCCAGCCCCTGCGCCTGCATCACCTTTTGTTCGCCGGTGCCCTTGGTGAACAGGTATTGGCTCGGCCCCTTGGCGGCGTCGGCGCGCAGGGCGCTCATGTGCAACAGACGTTTGACTCCGGCCGCATGACAGGCGTCCGCCACCTTGCCCGGCAGTTCGGCATGGACGGCGGCGAAGGTCTGGCCGGCAACCTCGTGCAGAACGCCCACCAGATTGATGACGGCGTCGCAGCCGGCGAACTGGGCCTGCAACACCGTGGGGTCGTGAATGTCGGCGCCGACCAGTTGCGCGCCGGGCAGGAGTTCAATATCCCGGTGCCGTTGCGGATGCCGGGTCAACACCTTGAGCTGATAGCCCCGATTGGCCAGGCGCGTGGCCAGATGCCCCCCGACGAAACCGGTGCCGCCCAACATGCAGATGGATTTGATGTTCATGCCTGTGCCTGCTCCTCGCTGTTCTTATGCCGACCGCGACAAACCGATGCCGCGAACTTTCGTTATCGGGACGGGGACATGCCCGGCGCTCCCCCTTACAATAACCGCCACGCACGGCGGTCCTCTGGCGGTGAAATTTACCACAGATTGGCCGTCCGCTTCTCTTCGGCCAATAGCCATAATTCTACTTTGTCAAAACGCCCGCCACTATTGGTTAAGTTACTGTTTACGATAGGCGGAATCGATAGCGACCCACCGTTTGCGGTGGCGGACTTCCATCTGTCGGAGAATCTCCGCCAAGGTCGTACCTCGGCGGGGTAGAAAGTGGTTGAGCAAGGCTGGGATGTCGGTATCGCTCAACAACGGTCGGGTCTGCTGATGGTCCAGATCAATCCGCTGGTCCTTGTGAACATCCCCAACGACGATTTCGCCTTGATCATCAAGGCGCACAGGAAGGCCGGGTCGCGTGGGTAATCCCCACTGGCGCTTAGGATGCGGCCAGAGAGGAGCTGGGAGATGCGCAATCGATGACTTGAAATTCGACCCTGCGATCGAGCACATCGGTGACGTCGTCTTTTCCTGTGCCGACCAGGTTCTCGCTGGAACCCTTGCCGTTCGCAAGAGTACGTTTCATCAGTGCCGGAGCCTGGGAATTCAGTCGCTGCTGGATATACTCGGCCCGCCGCAACGACAGTTGTTGGTTGATCGGCTCGGGTCCGGTGGGGCTGGTATGCCCGGTGATTTCAAGGCAGGCGTTGCTGTTGGCAGTGTGTGTCGCAATCTGCTTCAACCACAACGGATAAGGTCCGGATACTTGGGGGTTGGGCAGGAACGCCGTCGATCCAGGCTTGAACAGGAATTTGACCGCCAGACTCTTGTTGGCGAGACCATAATCTACGATCTTGCCAAAGGATTGGGTCGCCTCGTTGCGGCGGCCAAGTTTCCAGTTGGCAAGATAGATGCCGTTGTACGTGCGCAACTGATCGCCACCAGGGATTTCAAGAACTTCCGTATATCGGTCCAGCGCCTGTTGGTACTGTCCATCATTGTAGGCGTCAATAGCCTCGCTGATGAGCGAGGCGGTTTTGATCCGGTCGGCATAAACGGGGTTGATCGGATCACCCGCTTTGGTTCCCTGACACGTTTTGATATAGCCCTCCGTGGCGGAATCTTTTACCCATGCCGGACTGTCTTTAAAGTAGCGAGTGGGTGTCGTGTCGACGCCGTTGATTTGCGCGCGCGCGGTACCCTTGCCGACGATCTTTCCCGATTTGAGATCGGCGAGGGCTAGACAGATGCGATAGGCCTCGCGGGTTCCCTCGGTCTTGCCTTCCTTATTCACTGGAGTGAACGTCCCGACCAACACCAGCGGAGATTTTTCGACGTTGGATGCCGAGAAGGGTTGCACTTCAAATTGCGGGTATTTTTCGCGGGCCAACTGCTCGATTCGGGATTGCATTGATAAGGTGGCGGCCGACTGGTTGCCAGTCATGCCGTCAACCAGGGGATCGATGACCAGGGCGTGCCTGACGGGGGAAGCCGACCCCGCCGGTGGTAACTGGGCCTTGGTAAACAGATCATTTGCCGCCTTGAGAACCGCTTCGTCGAAAGGTAATACCGTAACCGGCTGGGGGGCGGGCGCTACCGAGGACGTCGGGGGTTGGGAAGATGTGGTGCATGCCCCAAGTGTTGCGACCAGCGCCAGGGCAACCAGGGGGTGGCTGAATCCTGCAATATTACGAACAATGGTTTTGCTCATTATCTGCACTCCTTCATGATGAACGCTCGGTCTTCGTTCGAGACGGGCTCTCCAAGTGAAGTACGGCTCAGGATATCTCCACAGCGGCGATGCTTATTAGTGCCAGTCTCCACCATGGATGGCTTGCGTTTCGCCTCCGTAATGACAGTTTCGGAACGTGATGGTTCGGCGGGTTTACGCTTTGCTGCTTTTTCCGTCCCCTGTCTTAATTCTTCCTCGACCGCCCTGCGTCTGGTTTCTTCTTCGATGGCCTTACGCCTGATCTCTTCTTCGATAGCCTGCCGCTGGGCCGTTTCCTTTGCCTGACGTTGCGCTGCCTCGGCAGTAGCCTGGTCCCGCTTTGCCTGTAAGTTCTGGCCGAGGATGGAAAGTCTGGGATGATCGGGTCTGAACCGATTCAACCGTGCCAGATAATTCTCCGCTTTGTTGAGATCGCCCTGGAGAAGCGCGGCGTTAATCCAGTCGGCAAACTGGTTAATGATCTGTTCCAGATGAACGCGCGCCTCGATATTGGTGGAATCCAGGTTGAGAATTTGGTCATAACAGGCAACCGCGGCTTCACCTTGGTTGTCTGTCAGGCGGTTCAGCGGAAATCGAACCGCACAATCGTGTAGGAGATCGGCGATATGCTTCCGATGGTCGAGTTCTGTTTTCACCTGATCGCGTAATGCCAATAAGTCTGGTTGCTCAGGTGCTAGTCGTAATCCTTGCGTGATCAGATCGAGGCTATCATCGAGTGCGCCCTGTTGCTGGCGGGCGCGGGCCTGCGCCAGAAAGGATTCAATCTGTTGTTGAGGTTGAGACGTCTGGTTTCGCACGACATCGTGCTGGTCTTGTTGTGGTGATGGGCTGAAAACGGCCAGATAGGCGCCAACAGCTATTGCGACAGTGATCGCCAACCATAAACCGCGAGTCGCTCGAGCCGGCCTTTCTCTAATCAGTTTAGCGGGTTGCGTTGGAAATTCAGGTTTGGCGGAGGAGGTGGTTTGTACTATATTATCGTTTGGTTTCTCAAAAAATTGGTTATTTTCGATCTGGTCAATACCATGAATAAGCTGTTCGGCACTTTTGAACCGATCATCCGGGTTTTGAGCCAGAAGTTTATTCAAAACAGGTTGAATCTTGCCAACTTCTACTGGCAATACAGGGATTGTTCCAGAGCCGTGCATCAATAAAAGGCTAATGAGATCTCTGGCCTGATGCGGGAGCTGCTTAGTGAGCATTTCATAAAGCACGACGCCAAGACTGTACAAATCCGAGCGAGCATCGAGCGGTTTACTGGCGGCTTGCTCCGGGCTCATATAGGGCAGGCTGCCGATTACTGTACCCAGCGCCGTCAGATTAGTGGCGTCGGCATCGATGACCTTGGCGATGCCGAAGTCACTGAGTACTGGTGTGCCATCTTGCCGAAACAGAATATTCCGCGGTTTGAGATCGCGATGGATGACACCGTGTCGGTGAGCGTAGGCAAGCGCCTCAGCGATCAGCTTGGTGATGGTCAAGGCATGTTCTGGAGTAAGACCTTGTTGAATTTTTTGAGATAGGGTCCCACCAGGTAGAAACTCCATGGAATAATAATAATAATGGCTGAAGATATTGAATTCGAATAAGGGAACGATTCCTAAGTGTCGAAGCTGATCGATAATCCGTCCTTCTTTAAGAAACCGCTCGGTAAAATTGCTATCTATCGCCAGTGTCGGCTCTAATATTTTTAAAGCTACCTGGCGTTTAAGCTTTTCCTGAATAGCAAGATAAACGGTGGCCATACCACCTGCACCAAGCTTGCGTAAGATTGTGTAGCCCGGAATTTCGATTTCCATGGTCTTGGCGATTTCCATCGATCATCAGTGTCTTGAAAAATATGCTCATCCGGTAGGGTTGTTGTAAGCGGCAGCGCCGGTGGTGCGCGCCAGATCTTTGATCCCAACGTGCGGCCCTTTTAAGCTGCTCAAAATAGGTTCTTGATTATCAATCGGAATTTTTTGCCGCGCCGCGCAAAATATATGGACAACCAATTGATATATAATGGAAAATATAAAATGACTGGTCCCTAACGTGGAATCGTTAACACCTGCTGTATCAGTTAGGCTGTCGTCAGCCGGTCTTGTTCCTGTTCCATCCATCCTTCCACGTTGGCTCAGGGTGTGGCAGGTTGTCCACTCATCATGGTTCTGCCGTATCTCGACCGGGGCGCTATAGTCGATGGCGAAACTGGCCTTGACATCAGTGGCTTGCCTCCCTATAGTTCCGCGTCTTTGCAGACCCGGACATTAGACCAGCGCAGGCCCGCTGCCGGGTTCACCGAATTTCAAAGCTCGACTGGAGTTAGGGGGCATGGCCACAATCAACCAGTTGGTGCGCAAGCCGCGTTCCAGCAAGAAAGCCAAAAGCAACGTGCCGGCGCTCGAAAGTTGCCCGCAGAAGCGCGGCGTTTGCACCCGGGTCTACACCACGACGCCGAAAAAGCCCAACTCCGCGCTCCGCAAGGTGGCGCGCGTGCGCCTGACCAACGGTATGGAAGTGACCAGCTACATCGGCGGCGAAGGTCACAACCTGCAAGAACACTCGGTGGTGCTGATTCGCGGCGGCCGCGTCAAGGACCTGCCCGGCGTGCGCTACCACATCGTGCGCGGCAGCCTGGACACCTCCGGCATCGTCAAGCGGCGCCAGGGGCGCTCCAAGTACGGCGCCAAGCGGCCCAAGTCCTGAGTTTCGCGTTAGCCGATTGAGATTGAGACGGTCATGCCGAGAAGAAGAGAAGTTCCCAAGCGCGTCATCCTCCCCGATCCCAAATACGGGAGCGAGATGCTGGCCAAGTTCGTCAACATGATTATGGAGCGTGGCAAGAAATCCGTGGCCGAAAAGATCGTCTACGGTGCGCTCGACACCATCGCCGAGAAGGGCAAGGACGATCCGATGGGTACATTGGAACAGGCGCTGGACAACGTCCGCCCGATCGTCGAGGTCAAGTCCCGCCGGGTCGGCGGCGCCACCTATCAGGTGCCCATTGAAGTGCGCTCGGTACGCCGCACCGCCCTGGCCATGCGCTGGATCATCGATGCCTCCCGCAAGCGCGGCGAGAAGTCCATGGCTCGCCGGCTGGCCGGCGAGTTGCTGGACGCCGCTGACAGTCGCGGCGCCGCCGTCAAGAAGCGCGAAGACGTGCATCGCATGGCGGAAGCCAACAAGGCGTTCGCCCATTACCGCTGGTAAGTTCCGAGGACTGATTCGTGGCGCGGAAAACCCCCATCGAGCGCTATCGCAATATCGGCATCATGGCCCATATCGATGCCGGCAAGACCACTGTGTCCGAGCGTATCCTGTTTTATACGGGCGTCTCGCACAAGCTGGGCGAAGTGCACGATGGCGCCGCTACCATGGACTGGATGGTGCAGGAACAGGAGCGCGGCATCACCATCACGTCCGCCGCGACCACCTGTTTCTGGGATGGTATGGCCGGCCAGTTCGACGAGCATCGCATCAACATCATCGATACGCCCGGCCACGTCGATTTCACCATCGAGGTCGAGCGTTCGCTGCGGGTGCTGGACGGCGCCTGCGCGGTGTTCTGCGCGGTGGGCGGAGTGGAGCCGCAGTCCGAAACCGTCTGGCGGCAGGCGAATAAATACGGGGTGCCCCGGTTGGCGTTCGTCAACAAAATGGATCGCGCTGGCGCGGATTTTCTGCGCGTCGTGCAGCAGGTTCGGGACCGGCTGGGCGCTTGCCCGGTGCCGATCCAGTTGCCCATCGGCGCCGAGGACCGATTCAAGGGTGTCGTCGACCTGGTCAAGATGCAGGCGATCCATTGGGACGAAGACAGCCTGGGCATGAAGTTCGAGTACGGCGCGATTCCCGCCGATTTGCAGGCTGACTGCGAGACCTGGCGCGAGAAGATGGTCGAGGCTGCCGCCGAGGCGTCCGACGAACTGATGGAGAAATACCTGGAAGGACACACCCTCGACGAAGACGAAATTTACGCGGGATTGCGCGCCCGGACGCTTCGGGGTGAGATCGTGCCGGCGCTGTGTGGCTCGGCCTTCAAGAACAAGGGCGTGCAGGCGATGCTGGATGCGGCCGTCCGCTATCTGCCGTCGCCGGTGGACAAGCCGCCGGTTAAGGGCGTGCTGGACGACGCGGCGGAGAGCGAGGGCGAGCGTCCGGCCAGCGACGATGCGCCGTTCGCGGCGCTGGCGTTCAAGATCGCCACCGATCCCTTTGTCGGCAACCTGACCTTTATCCGCTGCTATTCCGGCGTGGTCAATTCCGGCGACTCGGTTTACAACTCGGTCAAGGGCCGGCGCGAGCGCATTGGCCGCCTGGTGCAGATGCACGCCAACAGCCGCGAGGAAATCAAGGAAGTCCGCGCCGGCGACATCGCTGCCTGCGTTGGTCTCAAGGACGTCACCACCGGCGATACGCTGTGCGATTCCGGGAACGTGATCGCCTTGGAGCGGATGGAGTTTCCCGTACCGGTGATCGCGGTGGCGGTCGAGCCCAAGACCAAGGCTGATCAGGAGAAGATGGGCGTCGCCCTGAGCAAGCTGGCGCACGAAGACCCCTCGTTCCGGGTGCATACCGACCAGGAATCAGGTCAGACGATCATTTCCGGCATGGGTGAGCTGCACTTGGAGATCATCGTGGACCGCCTCAAACGTGAGTTCAAGGTGGACGCCAACGTCGGCAAGCCGCGCGTCGCCTACCGCGAAACCATTCGCAAGCCGGTGGAGCAGGAAGGCAAGTTCGTGCGCCAATCCGGTGGGCGCGGCCAGTACGGCCATGTCTGGCTGCGATTGGAGCCGCGGGAGCCGGGCGCCGGCTACGAGTTTGTTAACGGTATCGTCGGCGGCGTCGTACCCAGGGAATACGTGCCGGCGGTGGACAAGGGCGTGCAGGAACAGATGGAGAAGGGCGTGCTGGCCGGCTATCCGGTCGTGGATGTCAGGGTCACCATCTTCGACGGTTCCTATCACGAAGTCGATTCCAGCGAAATGGCGTTCAAGATTGCCGGTTCGATGGGGTTCAAGGACGGTGCGCTCAAGGCGGGCGCGGTACTGCTGGAGCCGATCATGAAGGTCGAGGTGGTCACGCCCGAGGACTACATGGGCGACGTGATGGGTGACCTTAACCGCCGGCGCGGCATTCTGCAAGGCATGGATGATTCACCCTCGGGCAAGGTCATCCGCGCCGAGGTGCCGCTGGCCGAGATGTTCGGTTACGCTACCGATCTGCGCTCGGCTACCCAAGGCCGCGCGACCTATTCCATGGAATTCGCCAAATACAACGAAGCCCCCGCCGCGATCGCGGAGGCGGTGATCAAAAAAGCATCCTGACGGGTTACCGAACAGTTTGAATCGGATGGAGTGAGTTACGGTGTCCAAAGAAAAGTTCGAGCGCAGCAAGCCGCACGTGAACGTGGGGACGATTGGTCACGTGGATCACGGCAAGACC
>JBDHRD010000124.1:0-9492 GCA_039807425.1 Candidatus Contendibacter sp.
TGATGTCCCATGGCGATGAGCAGTCAGAAATTTATTGCCCGCAACCGGGCGCCGCGGGTGCAGATCGAATACGACGTTGAAGTGTACGGCTCCGAGAAAAAAGTCCAGCTTCCCTTCATCATGGGAGTGATGGCCGATCTGTCCGGCAAGCCGGCCGATCCCCTGGCGCCGGTGGCCGACCGGAAGTTTCTCGAGATCGATGTGGACAACTTCGACAACCGCCTGAAGGCCATCAAACCGCGGGTGGCGTTCCGGGTGCCCAATACCCTGACGGGAGAGGGTCAACTGAACGTGGATCTGACCTTCGAGAGTATGGAGGAATTCTCCCCCGCCGTGGTGACACGCAAGGTGGACGCCTTGAATCGGCTGTTGCAGGCTCGCCAGCAGCTGTCCAACCTGATGACCTACATGGATGGCAAGACCGGCGCCGAGGAGCTGATCGCCAAGGTGCTGAACGACCCGAGCCTGTTACAGTCCCTGGTCGCCGCGCCCAAGCCCCAGGAAAGCCAGTCACCCGCTGCCGAGGAGTAACGAGCCATGGCCGAAACCGATCCAGCCGCCCAGGTTCAACCGGGCGCCGAAGCCGAGACGCTGGAAGTCAGTGAGTTTTCCTCGTTGTTGCAACGGGAATTCAAGCCCAAGACCGATCAGGCCAAGGAAGCGGTCGAGACCGCGGTCAGGACGCTGGCGGAACAGGCGCTGCAATACACCAGCGTGATTTCCCTGGATGTCATCAAGTCGATCGAATCGATGATCGCCGCGATCGACAAGAAGATTTCCGATCAACTGAACCTGATCCTGCATCATCCCGATTTTCAGGCGCTGGAGAGTGCATGGCGCGGTCTGCACTATCTCATCAACAACACTGAAACCGACGAGATGCTCAAGATTCGGGTGATGAACATCTCGAAGAAGGAACTGCACAAGACTCTGAAGAAATTCAAGGGCACCGCCTGGGATCAGAGTCCGCTGTTCAAGAAGGTCTACGAGGAGGAATATGGTCAGTTCGGCGGTCAGCCGTTCGGATGCCTGGTCGGCGACTACTACTTCGACCACAGCCCGCCCGATGTCGAGTTGCTGGGAGAAATGGCCAAGGTCGCGGCTGCCGCGCACACGCCCTTCCTCGCCGCCGCCGCGCCTACGTTGATGCAGATGGATTCCTGGCAGGAGTTAAGCAATCCGCGCGATATCACCAAGATTTTCCAGACCCCGGAATACGCCGCTTGGCGTTCGCTGCGCGAGTCGGAGGATTCGCGCTATATCGGGCTGACCATGCCGCGTTTCCTGGCCAGGATGCCTTATGGTTCCAAGATCAATCCGGTCGAAGAGTTCGATTTTGAAGAAGATGTCGAAGGGACCGATCACAGCCGGTACGCATGGGCGAATTCCGCTTACGCCATGGCCGTCAATATCAATCGGGCATTCAAGCTGTACGGCTGGTGCACCCGCATTCGCGGCGTCGAATCCGGCGGAGCAGTGGAGGGATTGCCCGCTCATACGTTTCCCACCGACGATGGCGGCGTGGACATGAAATGTCCCACCGAAATCGCTATCAGCGATCGTCGCGAGGCCGAGTTGTCCAAAAATGGCTTTCTGCCGCTGATTCATCGCAAGAACTCCGATTTCGCCGCGTTCATCGGTGCGCAGTCGCTGCAAAAGCCGCAGGAATACGACGATCCCGACGCGACCGCCAACGCCAATCTGTCGGCCCGCTTGCCCTATCTGTTCGCCACCTGTCGCTTTGCCCACTATCTCAAGTGTATCGTGCGCGACAAAATCGGTTCCTTCAAGGAACGAGAGGATATGCAACGGTGGCTGCAAAGCTGGATCTCGAATTATGTGGATGGTTCGCCGGCGACGTCTTCGGAGGTCACCAAATCCAAATATCCCCTGGCCGACGCCGAGGTGGTCGTGGAGGAAGTGGAGGGTAATCCGGGTTATTACAGCGCCAAGTTCTTTTTGCGACCGCACTATCAGCTCGAAGGTCTGACCGTGTCGTTGCGGTTGGTATCCAAACTGCCATCAGCAAAAGGCGCCGGCTAGAGTGGGTGGTTCAAAATGACCTTTGCCGGGAGGTCACTTTGGCTTGGCCAAGAAGATCGGGATCGAACGCGGTGCAAGTGCAAACCTGAAAAAAGATTTGTAAATAAATACGTTGATGATTGGCACGCGACGTGCAAAATTTCAAGACGTGGAATGCAATCGAACCAGGTTTCCAGGTAAAGACTTAGCCCTGGTCGATTGCAGGCCCGATATGAAACACATTTTCGGCGAGCGAATTCCGAAAATACGCGATGCTTAACCCCAAAGTGGAGATTGATGACATGGCTTATGATTCATACATGAAGATTTCAAATGGCGTTGAAGGGGAGACCACGGCCAAAAATTACGAAAAGTGGATTAAGCTCTACAGCTATTCGTTTGGCGCTTCCAACCCTTCCACGGTCGGCTCGGGTTCGACAGGCCTGTCCTCTGGCCGGACCGCGGTGTCTTCGTTCAGCGTGATGATGAAACGAGAAAAGGCCACGCCGGTATTGTTCAAATTCATGACCTCGGGCCAACACATCGACGAGATCATCGTGCATCTCACGAAAAACGTTGGCGCCACCGGGGCGGTACAGAAGCCTTTCGAGGTCTACACCTTCAACAACTGCCTGGTGGAGTCCGTGAACTGGTCGGGAAGCGGTGGCGAGGATGAACCCTACAGCAATGTTTCGTTCGCCTACGCCAAGGTGACCGTTCACTATGAACAGCAGGATACCAAGGGTGGCACGATCGGCAAGCCGGTCGAGGCCTCTTTCGACCAAACCACGGTCGAGGTCACCTGATCGACCTCGGGAAGCCAGCCTGCGACGCGCTTGTTGGACTCGACAGGTTGAATCGTGGACGGTTGGGGGGCGAAGCCGGGTTGCGAGCAAGGTTGGGATGGAACGAGGCGCTAAAAGGATTTTTGACGATACCGGGGCCGGCGGGTCAACCGCCGGCCATTTTCGCCGCCACCGAGGAGAGAACTGATGCAGTTGAGCGATTTGTTGGCGGAACGCAGTCTTCAGCCCGTTCTGGCCAAGTTGCAGGATCAGGTCCGGCGGGAGCCGGCCAATCCCAAGCACCGGGTTTTTTTATTTCAATTGTTGGCGATCATGGGACAATGGGAACGCGCCCTGACGCAACTCGCCGTGTTGGGCGAAATGGATGCTTCGACCTTGCCGATGGTGCAGACCTATCGTGAGGCATTACGCTGTGAAGCGTTGCGCGCCGAGGTCTTCGCGGGGCGCCGGTCACCGCTGATCTTCGGCGATCCGGACCCCTGGGTCGCTTTGCTCCTGGAGGCGCTGCGCCTGACTGCCGAAGGCCATCACCCACAAGCGCGATCCATCCGGGAGCAGGCCTTCGATGCTGCGCCGGCATGGCCCGGCACGGTCGATCAGCAACCGTTTGCCTGGATCGCCGATGCCGATTCCCGTCTCGGTCCCGTGCTTGAAGCGATTATCAACGGTCGCTATTTCTGGGTTCCATTCCAGCGCATCCACGCTCTTAAGCTGGAAGCACCCGCCGATCTGCGCGACCTGGTTTGGATGCCGGCCTATTTCACCTGGAGCAACGGCGGCGAGACCGTTGGCCTGATTCCGGCCCGGTATCCCAGTTCGCAGAACAGCAGCGATCCCCTCCTGCAGCTGGGCCATAAAACCGAATGGATCGAGCAACCGGAGGAGCTGTATATCGGTATGGGACAACGGATGCTGGCGAGCGATAGGGGAGAGCATCCACTGTTGGATATTCGCCTGTTACGGTTGGAAGGTCCCGAACAAATCCCGGATTCTGCCGGCGTGCAACCATAGCCTGCTGTTGCTGGCGGTGATATCGCAACGCTGGAATGAAGATCGTGTTCTCCACCCATGGCTGAACTGACCCCACAGGAACGGTTACAACCCTCGCTGCTCGACCGGCTGACCGATGATGAACCGGACCGGCAACAGGAGTCCCGCGAGAAGCGCGTGCTGTCGATGGGCCGATTGCGGGAATGCGTATTGCGCGATCTGGCCTGGCTGTTCAACGCCAATCGTTCCCTGAGCCCCGAGGACGCGGAGCGTTATCCTTTCGCTGCTGATTCCTCGATCAATTTTGGTATCCCGCCGCTCGCTGGCATGACGGTCCGGGTACTGGATATCAATATGTTGGAGAACGCGCTACGGCAGTCCATTGTGGATTTTGAACCGCGCATCCTGCACGGTTCGCTGCGAATCCGGGCAACCCTGACCGGTGCTCAGGTAAGCCACAATTTCCTGACGTTTGAAATCGAAGGCGATTTATGGGCGCAGCCCTTGCCGTTGCAGCTTTATTTGAAAACCGAGATTGATCTGGAGAGCGGTCAGGTCAAGATCGAGGAATCAAGACAGACGAGGGAACGCTGATGGATGTCCGCCTGCTTCAGTACTACAACCAGGAATTGCAACATCTGCGCGAACTGGGTGGCGAATTCGCCCGGGAGTTTCCCAAGATCGCCGGCCGGCTGGGGCTGGAAGGGTTTGAATGCACCGACCCCTATGTCGAGCGGTTGCTGGAAGGATTCGCGTTCCTGGCGGCGCGGGTGCAGCTCAAGATGGACGCTGAGTTTCCACGCTTCACCCAGCATTTGCTAGAAATCATTTATCCGCATTATCTGGCGCCGACGCCCTCGATGGCGGTCGTCCAGTTCCAGCCCGATCCGACCGAAGGCTCGCTTGAAAAAGGATTCATCATCCCCCGGGACAGCGAACTGCGCAGCATCCTGGGGAAGGGCGAGCAAACGCCCTGCGAATACCGAACCGCGCACGATGTCGCGCTCTGGCCGCTGGAGCTGGTCGAGGTCCAGTATTTCGCCGGCCGGGAGCCGATAGCGCAACTGGAGCCGTCGGATTTGAACCGGGTGCGGGCTGGGATCCGGCTGCACCTGCGCACCACGCTGCCGGATTTGCCCGTCGGCAAACTGGCGCTGGATCGCCTGGAACTGTTCCTGCACGGTGGTGATGCGTTGCCGGGGCGGCTTTACGAACAACTGCTGGCCAATGCCGTGCTGGTGGTCGCCCGGCCGGGCGAGCGACCGGTGCCGTGGTACGAAAAGATCCCGGTGAGCGCGATTCGGCGGCGAGGCTTCGAGGACGGGCAGGCTTTATTGCCGTGTCCGCCGCCGTCCTTCCACGGATACCGGTTGCTGCACGAATACTTCGCTTTCCCGCAGCGTTACCTGTTCGTGGAACTGAATGGACTGGGGTCGGCCGTCCGGCGCTGCGCCGGCCGGGAACTGGACGTGTTCATCCTGCTCGATCGGGTCGACCCGGCGTTGGAAAACATGGTGGCCACCACGAATTTCGCCTTGTTCTGTGTGCCGGCCATCAACCTGTTTCCCAAGCGGGCCGACCGCATTCACCTGAGCGATCAGGTCGCCGAGCATCACCTGGTGCCGGATCGTACCCGGCCGATGGATTTTGAGGTCTATCAGGTGACCGGCGTCACCGGTATCGGTGCGGAGGGCGAGGAACAGGAATTCCTGCCGTTCTATGCCAGCTACGACCGATTGAGTCAGCGCGACCAGCGGTCTTTTTACACGGTGCATCGGCTGCCGCGCCTGCTGTCCGACCGACAGCGCCGCCATGGGCCGCGCTCCAGCTATGTCGGCAGCGAAATCTATCTGGCGCTGGTGGATCCTGACGAGGCGCCGTATCGCGGCAACCTGCGCCAACTGGCGGTGACCACCCTGTGCACGAATCGCGATCTGCCGCTGCACATGCCGGTCGGACGCGGCGACACTGATTTTACTCTGGCGTCCGGGGCGCCGGTCAGCGCCGTGCGTTGTCTGGCAGGTCCCACCCGGCCGCGGGCTTCCCATGCCCACGGCGATACTGCCTGGCGGTTGATCAGCCATCTCGCCTTGAACTATCTGTCGCTCGCCGACAGCGATGTCCGCCAGGGCGCGGTGGCCTTGCGGGAATTGTTGGCGCTGTACGGCGATCTGGCGGATTCTGCCGTGCGCAAGCAGATTGATGGGGTATGTTCCATCCAGGCCACGCCGATTACCCGGCGGGCGCCGATTGCCGGCCCTATCGCCTTCGCCCGTGGTCTGGAGGTGGCGGTAACCCTGGACGAGAGCGCGTTCGAGGGCGTGGGCATCTTCACGCTGGGGGCGGTGCTGGAGCAGTTCTTCGCCAAATACGCCTCCATCAACTCCTTCACCGAGACGGTCGTCAAATCGACGGAGCGGGGCGAGATCATTCGATGGCCAGCCCGGATCGGACGGCGACATACGCTGTAGCCTTGTTCGAGGCGTTGCGGCGCGAGCCGTATGCCTTTCATTTTTTCCAGGCGATGCGGCGCTTGGAGTGCCTGTACCGTGAATTGCCCCGCCTGGGAAAGTCCATCCGGCTCGCCGACGATCCGGTGCGGTTGGCGCAGGAGCCGTCGCTGGCTTTCGCGCCGGCCACGCTGGCGGCGTTCGAACCGGGCGGCGACGGCAAGCCGCCCCACCTGTCCCAATACTTCCTGGGGCTGTTTGGTCCGCACGGGCCGTTGCCGACGCATCTGACCGAATACGCCCGCGACCGGTTGCGCAATCAGGGCGACCGCACGTTTGCCGGGTTCGCCGATGTTTTTCATCACCGCGCGCTCTGTCTGTTCTACCGGGCCTGGGCGGATACGCAACCGACGGTCAGTTTCGACCGGCCGGAAAGCGACCGTTTCAACATCTACGTCGGCGCTCCGTTTGGGCTGGGAATGCCGTCGCTGTGGAACCGGGATGCGGTTCCGGATCTGGCCAAGTTCCATTACGCCGGCCGCCTGGTCGGCCAGACCCGCAACCCCGAAGGCTTGCAGGCGATTCTGGTGGATTTTTTCAAGCTGCCGGTGATCATCGAAACCTTTGTCGGCCACTGGTTACCCCTGTCCGAAACGTCCCGCTGTCGCCTGGGCGAAACCCCGGTCACCGGTCTGCTCGGCATGACTGCGGTGATCGGGGCACGGGTGTGGGATTGTCAGTATAAGTTCCGCATCGTCATGGGGCCGATGGGATTGGCGGAATTCCAGCGATTTCTGCCCGGTGGCGACAGTCTGCGGCGGCTGGTGGCCTGGGTGCGCAACTACGTCGGCGACGAACTGCTGTGGGATTTCAATCCGATTCTGAAGAAGGAAGAAGTGCCGCCGCTGATACTGGGCGCGGGAACCCGGCTAGGCTGGACGACTTGGCTGACCAGCCGGCCATTGGCCCGCGATGCCGATGATCTCAAGCTGGATGCCGTGACCTACTGCACCTGACTACTCATTCGCTACTGGAGTCCGAATCATGGCCGAAATCAGTCGCGTTGCCCTGTTCGGGAAGCTGAACAGCCTGGGCTACAAAGCCATCGAGAGCGCCACCGTGTTTTGTAAGCTGCGGGGCAATCCCTATGTGGAGCTGGTGCATTGGCTGCACCAGATTCTGCAACTGCCGGATTCCGATCTGCACCGGGCTATCCAGCAGTTCGGCCTGAATCCCTCCCGGCTGGCCAAGGATTTTACCGAGGCGCTGGATCGTCTGCCGCGCGGCGCAACCGCGATTTCCGATCTGTCCGCCCACGTGGACGCGGCAGTGAAGGAAGCCTGGGTGTACGCCACCCTGATGTTCAGCGATGCGCAGGTGCGCACCGGGCATCTGCTGGTCGGGATGCTGAAAACGCCGGACTTGCGCAATGCGCTGCTGGCGATCTCCCGCGAATTCGACAAGATCAAGCTGGACATGCTGACCGAGCGGTTTGCTGACATCGTCGCCGCTTCGCCGGAATCCGGATTGCGCGCTTCGGACGGGTCTCAGGTTGGTGGCGGCGCGGCGCCTGGCGAGGCCAGCGAAGCCATGGCCCCACCGCAAATGGGCAAGCAGGAGGCGTTGCAACGCTTTTCCGTGGACCTGACTGCACGAGCGCGCCAGGGCGAACTGGACCCCATCGTGGGCCGCGACGAGGAAATCCGCCAGATCGTGGATATCCTGATGCGCCGCCGCCAGAACAACCCGATCCTGACCGGCGAGGCCGGGGTCGGCAAGACTGCGGTGGTCGAAGGTTTCGCCCAGCGGATCGCGTCCGGCGACGTACCGCCGCCGCTCAAGGACGTCACCCTGCGGGTGCTGGACGTCGGCCTGTTGCAGGCTGGCGCCAGCATGAAGGGCGAGTTCGAGAACCGGCTGCGGCAAGTGATCGACGAGGTGCAAACTTCCCCCAAGCCGATCATCCTGTTCATCGACGAGGCGCATACCCTGGTCGGCGCCGGCGGCGCGGCGGGCACCGGCGACGCCGCCAATCTGCTGAAACCTGCCCTGGCGCGCGGTAAGCTGCGCACCATCGCCGCCACCACCTGGGCCGAGTACAAGAAGCACATCGAGAAGGACCCGGCTCTGACCCGCCGGTTCCAGGTGGTCCAAGTCGGTGAGCCGAGCGAAGAGAAGTCCATCCTGATGATGCGTGGCATGGCCTCGACCATGGAGCAGCACCATCGGGTGCAGATTCTCGACGAGGCGCTGGAAGCGGCGGTCAAGCTGTCGCACCGCTACATTCCGGCCCGCCAGCTGCCGGACAAGGCGGTCAGCCTGCTGGACACCGCCAGCGCCCGGGTGGCGATCAGCCTGCACGCGGTTCCGGCGGAAGTGGAGGATTGCCGCCGCCGCATCGAGGGATTGAAGACCGAGTTGGAGATCATCGGCCGCGAAACGGCGGTGGGCATCGATACCGCCCAGCGCCAGACCAACGCCACGGAAAAATTACAGGCGGAGGAGGCGCGACTGACACAATTGGATGGCCGCTGGCAGGAAGAGAAAGGCCTGGTCGACCGGATTCTGGAACTGCGAGCCAAGCTGCGCGGCGAGGGCGGCGCGGTCGAGGTCGCCGCCGGCGCGGAACCTGATCCCGAACGGCAAACCTGGCTGGCGGAATTGAAGGATCTTCAGAATCAACTGCATGAGCTACAAGGCGAGGCACCGCTGATTCTGCCCAGCGTGGACGCTCAGGCAGTGGCTTCGGTGGTCGCCGACTGGACCGGCATCCCGGTCGGGCGCATGGTCAAGAACGAGATCGAAACCGTGCTGAGCCTGGCCGACATCCTCAATCGCCGCATCATCGGCCAGCGCCACGCCCTGGACATGATCGCCCGGCGGATTCAGACCTCGCGCGCCGCGCTGGACAACCCCAACAAACCCATCGGTGTGTTCATGCTGGCCGGCCCATCCGGGGTGGGCAAGACCGAAACCGCCCTGGCCTTGGCCGAAGCGCTGTACGGCGGCGAGCAGAACGTCATCACCATCAACATGAGCGAGTTCCAGGAAGCGCACACCGTGTCCACCCTCAAGGGCGCGCCGCCGGGCTACGTCGGCTACGGCGAAGGCGGGGTGCTGACCGAGGCGGTGCGTCGCCGGCCCTACAGCGTGGTGCTGCTGGACGAGGTGGAAAAGGCGCACCACGACGTGCATGAAATCTTCTTCCAGGTGTTCGACAAGGG
>JBDHRD010000125.1:0-9412 GCA_039807425.1 Candidatus Contendibacter sp.
CTCGGCCGTTTGCCGCAACGCTTCCGCCCGGAGCTGGGCCACCTGTTTTTCCTGGTCGGCCTGGATTTCCGCCTTCAACTTCTCGGTTTCCTGGGCGACCTGCTGGCGGCGTTGCTCGACCAACCCCAACTCGGTGTTGAGTTCCGCCTGCTTGCGGGCGGTGTTCTGCTTCTCCTTGTTGGTCAAATCCTGCTCGATCGCGATGCTGGCCTGCTGGATCGGGTCGAGAATCTGCTCGGGTACGTTGACGTGGCGAATCAGGGCATCGTGGACGACGATATGCTTTTCCTCGATGGTCTTGGCCAGCGCCTCGGTCAGATCGTTCTGAAACTTCTCCCGCCCTTCGCCGACGATGAAATCCTTGGCCCGATACGCTGATCCCTTCAGCCGCGACACCGACAGAATCTGCGGCATGATGATCTTGTCCACCACCGCCGGCAAATCGCCATAACTCTGATAAATCCAGGCGATGTGTTCCGGCAGGAACTCGAATTCCACCGTCATGTCCAGGCTGATTTCGAAGCCGTCGCGGGATGGAAACTCGACGAACTGGTTCAGGCTCAGCACGTTGCTGAAATCGGGCGGCTGCATCGGTTTCGGCGCGGCGGGAGCGGCGGGGGCGGCGGGGGTGGCCTGCTTGGCCGGCGGGGCGTTCCGCGCCAGACTGCCGCTCTCCGACCGGGTCTTATCGGGGGCGGGTTCCTGCGCCCGCTGCTGCGCCAGATAATCCATCCGTTTTTCCATTTGCTCCGCCAGCGCCCGCTTCTGCAAGTTCTCCATCGCCACGTTCTGGGACGCCATTTGCGCCTTGGTCACCACCTCGCCGCCGGTCTTGCCGAGCAGCGACACCTGATTGACGCCGATTTCCAGCAAATCGACTTGCAGTTCCTTGGGATTCACGTAGTACAGGCCCGGTTGCAGGATGTCCCGCCGCACGCCCTTTTCGCCCGGCCCGGCGAAAGCGCCGGGGCTGGTCTGCTGGCCGGACAGGCTGGTCACCACGCCGACGTAACCCACCGGGATGCTGATAGCGTCCACGATGTCGATCTGGTAGCCGTAGGGATTCAGGCGATACTTGCCCGGCCCCAGCACGCTGCGCCAGATGCCTTTTTGGCCCGGCGCCGCCAGAAACTCGCCGGGCGGCAATTCGGCGCCGACCTTGGACGTGACCACGCCCACCTTGCCGGGCGGAATGACGACCACCGGCATGATCCGGTAGTCGTACAGCCAGGGATTGAGGAAATGCCGGCCCTCGCCGAGCACCTGTTCCTGAATGCCCCGCTGCCCCGGTTTCGCCAGAATTTGCCCCGGCGGCAAGGCGTCGCCGCTTTTGGCCGTGACAACCGCCAGGGTGTCCGGCGCGACGTAGAACCGGCAGAAACCCCATTGCCAAATCAGCCAACCCACTGCCAGCGCCGCGATCGCGCTGGCCACGATTCCCACGACCCGGTTCATGGTTTGGTCTCCCTGGGCAGATAGGGTTGAAACAGTCCGCCGAAGCTGTCCGGGGTATCGCTGCCCAGCAACGAAACGATGCGCGGCCCCAGTTTTTGATAGAAGGAATAGCGAGCCAGATTCATCCCGGTCTTGAAGGCGCGCACCTGAGCGGCGAGAACATCGGCCTGCGCCTTGTTGTTGAGCGCGATCACGTCGCGTTCGGCTTGCGCCTTGGCCTGGATCGCCTCGACCTGCGCGGCGGCGGCCTCGTTCTCCAGTTTGGCGACCTCCAGTTCCTGGTTGGCGGCTGTCAGTTTCACGGCCAGGTCCTGTTGCGCTCGAATTACCGCCTGAATGCGGCTGGTTTCCGCCGTCACCTTTTCCTGGTTCTGGCGGGCCAGCATTTCCTGTCGGGTCAATTCCGCCAGCGAGCGGGCTTGTTCAATCTGCTGCTCGAACTTGCGGGCGTTCTGGACGCTCACCTCGCGGTCGCGGATGATGCTGGCGATGGCGTCCGGCGCCGCGATGTTGCGGATCAATACCGACTTGATCGCCACGCCCCAGCGCCCCGCGTTCTCGCGCAGATGCTGCTCCAGGTTGTCCTGAAACCGCTGGCGGGTTTCGCCAACGATGAAGTTGATGGCCGGATGCTTGCTGCCCTCGACCCGGCTGAAACCACGCGCCCGGGGCAGGATCAGTTTTTTCAGCACGTCCTCCATGTCACCGACCTGATGGGTGATCAGCGCCGCCTTGTCGCGCTCGATGCCGAATTCGAGGGTACCCTCGACCTGGACGTTGAAGCCGTCCAGGGTCGAAAAGCGGATGGCGTCCTCGCCACCCAGCGCGAAGCGCTGGCTTTGCAGGGTCACCTCGACCACGTTGTAGAGATAGGGATTCAGATAATAGGCGCCGGGATCGAGCACCCCCGGCACGACTCCCTTCATGTTTTCGCCGACCAGGTAGGTATTGCGCGCTTCCGGCGGGAGTTCGCCGTCGAGCACGTCCCGACCCACCAGCGAGGTGACGACCCCCACCGCGCCGGGGCGGATGGCGATAGCGTCGAACAGTTGGATGCCGCACGCCCGGGGATTGATGCGGTACTTGCCCGGCCGCAGCACGGCGGCGACGATGCCCTTGGCGTCGCTGGGATCGTGTTTCGCGCAATCGCCGCCGGCGATGATCTCGCCCGGCGGCAACTCCTTGCCGTACAACCGCGTCAGCACCCCCAGCTTGCCAGCGGGAATGTCGATGATCCGGGCGATTTCCCAGCCCCAGGTGTAGGGGTTGCGGAAATAGCGCCCTTCCGGCAGCACCTCGAATTGAATGCCCTTTTGGTTGGGGTTCGAGGCGATGATCATGCCGGACGGCAAATCCTCGCCAGTCTTGCGGATCAGGACGGCGATTTCGCCGGGTCCGGGTTCGATGCGGCAGTAAAACCAGACGAACAACGGCAGGACCAGCAACAGGCCAATAACCAGGCTAAAACCCAGCAACCGTCCCGGCTGGCTGGGCAGTGAGGGTTTGGAAAGGCGTGGCCAGCCCAGTTTGGGATTGGGGGCGGAGTTCGTCTCGTTCATCGGGGTACCGCCAGTTGAAGTGGGTGAACGTCGGGGCGAGGGCAATGTTTTACTCATCGCGAAGCCGGGTTACGAAAGAGCAAAGAGGTCGGCTTCGACCGCGCTGGCTTTCCGTTGCCGGCGTTCAGCAGCGTCATAGACTACCAACATGGAGCGGGCATCACCGTCGTCGCGGTCGAACAACGTGATGCCTTCGGCTTGTTCCTGGCCGGCGCCGATGGGGATAGTGAGAACGCTCGGCAAGTCCTTGCCGAACACCAGCGATTCCCGGTCGGGCCGCGCGCCGCCCGGCCAGCGAAAGACCTTCTGCGGTCCGGCTACCGTCATGGTCGGACCCGCGAGAATCAGCAAATCGTCATCCTGCACGGACAGGTCGCGAACGCCCAGGCCCCCCAAGTCGAGAAAGTGTTTGCGGTAGGGCTGGTCATCCGGCCCGATGGGTTTCAGCGTCAGGGTGGAAGCGTCCTGTTCCTCCAGGGCCAGCTCCAGAATCACCGCCCAGCCGCGCAACACCGGCCCGCGCAGCCCGACGAAAACACGGTCGCCGGCGACGGCCAGCCCCTCGATATCGAAGCCGTTGTCCTTGCCGGGGATGGTCAGGAAGGGTCCCAGGTGTTCGTCGGTCGCCAGCGCCTCGGTCAGTTCGTTGCCGTGGGGGTCGCCGCGCAACCGGGCGGCGGGGCGCGAACGGCCGTTCTGCTCGACCGTTCGTTCCAGCGATTGCGTGGCTTCCGTCAGGGGAATGCGGGCCAGGAGAAAACGGTTGCCATCGCGACTGGCCTTAGCCAATCGCTTGATGTTCTTTGCAATGGCGTTTTCTTCCTTCGGCTTGTCGCGTTTCAAACCGTGCGAACCGACCAGCCAGAGATAGCCGCCGTTGTAATCAAGTCCTTCGATGTCCGCTTCCTCGATCTTGCCGTTTTCCTCGGGCGGCGCCGGCAGTTGCAGAACCTCGTGCAGCGGGAATTGCCGATGGTCGGCATAACGGATTTCCCCGTCGCCGGTTCCATGCTGGCGAGACAGCCGTTCCAGGCTCAGAGCTTCATCGTTGGCGACCCAGAGCATATCGCCGACCTGCACCACGGCCGAAAGCCCATCCCACAGCTTTTTATCCTTGCGCAACTTGTTGAGGTCGGGGTCGAATTCGAGCAAAACGGTTCCGATCCGGTTCATGATGGCGTCTCCCTTGAGTTGACGGGAATGTCCTATCATTTTAAGGATAGACCAACTCCCGGATTCGGTGGCGTGTCTTCTGAAATTCTTCAGGAGCAACAATGGCTTGGAATGTGATGAACTGGTAAACGATTTGGGCCTGGTAGGGCAAGCTGTGCGCGCCATTGGTACAATTCGGGTAAGCGCGAATTCAGCGAAACCACCATCCGCCGTCAGGCCACCGCCCAATCTTTCCAACGGGGCGAGGCCTACTATCAGGCCGGGGCGGTGGGTCATCCGCCTGCACGAGCCGGAATCGATCGAAGAGCGGCCGCCTTTGGAATCCTTGCTGGAACGCCTCGATCTTGCGCAAACTCGTGATTTGGTCCAGGAACTGATAGCCGAACAGCCCCGCTTGATCGAGACCGTGGATGACTATGTCCAGCGACTGGCGGAACCGATCCCACCCCCGTAGCCCGCTGCTGCCCCGCCCGTCGCACCCTGGTCGATCCAGCGCCCTATCGCCGCGCGGTGCAGCAGATTTTGCGCGGTGCCGTGCGGGACTGGGAATCCGGCCGGGATGACGGTTCGATCAGCGATGAGCTGCAAGCGGTGATCGCCAAGGCCCGGGGCTTTACCGAACACGGCGACGCTCCCAGCGCCCTGGTGGCGCTGGAAGTCATCACCCGCCGCCTTCAAGGCCCAGCCCTCAGTGGGGGATTATCAAAAAGTGCTGGAACTGGCGGGGGCCGATGGAGCGGCGATGCGGGTGGAACTGTTACAAATCCTGCGTCAGCATCAAGGCCACGCTGCTGGAACTAGCCATGCTGCAATTAAGGATGAGTCGGTGGCGATGGAGTCTGCCACTCCTGCGTTCGCGGCCATCCGGGAAAATTGGGAGCCGGAAACCACCGTGCGCAATCTCGCCCTGATCCGTACCGCCCGATCGGCGCGCGGCGATGCCGTGGCATGGGCGACGCAGATCGAAGAAGCGCTCGATAAGCGGGCTCGGGGTTGATCCTTACGATTGCTGAATTCAAGCAGCTTGATGACATCCTGGCGATTCAGACCACCCCCATACAGGCACCGGGCCAGCATCAGAAGGTTTACCGGATGCCCTCCATGGTTCTAACCTCTCATCTCGCGACACTTGCTGCAAAACATTTCTAGCGGGGCACGGCTGAGTTATTATGGATTTATTAACCCACGGTTTGGTGCTCCCATTCGATGGGGTCGCACTGGCCGTGGGACTCCCATAACAGCAGGATGAATTCCCGATGCAACCCATATTGAAATCCGGCAAGCTCGCCAATGTCTGTTACGACATCCGTGGCCCGGTGCTGGCGCACGCCAAACAAATGGAAGATGAAGGACACCGGATCACCAAGCTCAACATCGGCAATCCCGCGCCGTTTGGCTTTCTCGCGCCGGACGAGATCGTGCAGGACGTGATCCGCAATCTGCCCGACGCCTCTGGCTACTGCGACTCGAAAGGGCTGTTCGCCGCGCGCAAGGCGGTGATGCACTACACCCAGGAAAAGCAGATTCCCGGGGTGCAGGTCGAGGATATCACCATCGGCAACGGCGTGTCCGAGCTGATCGTGATGGTCTTGCAGGCTCTGCTCAACAACGGCGACGAGGTGCTGATTCCGTCTCCGGACTATCCGCTGTGGACGGCGGCGGTCAGCCTGTCGGGCGGGACGCCGCGCCATTACCATTGCGACGAGCAGGCCGGCTGGCTGCCGGACCTGGACGACATCCGGGGCAAGATCACGCCGACTACCCGCGCCATCGTCGTCATCAATCCGAACAACCCGACCGGCGCGCTGTATCCGGTGGAACTGCTGCGGGAAATCCTGGAGATCGCCCGCCAGCACCAGCTCATCGTGTACGCCGACGAGATCTACGACAAGGTGCTTTATGATGGCGTCCAGCACACTTCTATCGCCTCCCTGGCGGACGACGTGCTGTGCGTGACCTTTAACGGCCTGTCGAAGAATTACCGGGCCTGCGGCTATCGCGCCGGCTGGATGGTGGTATCGGGCGAACGGAGCCACGCCCAGGACTACATCGAGGGCCTGACCATCCTCGCTTCGATGCGGTTGTGCGCCAACGTCCCGGCGCAGTACGCGATTCAGACCGCGCTCGGCGGCTATCAGAGCATCGACGATCTGGTGTTGCCCACCGGCCGGCTGGGCAAGCAGCGCGATCTGGCGCACCAGTTGCTCACGGCGATTCCCGGCGTCAGTTGCGTCAAGCCCCAGGCGGCGCTGTACCTGTTTCCGCGACTCGACCCCAAACTGTATCCCATCGCCGACGACCAGCAGTTCGTGCTGGAACTGCTGCTGGAGGAGAAGGTGCTGCTGGTGCAGGGCACCGGCTTCAACTGGCCCCAGCCGGATCACCTGCGAATCGTGTTTCTACCGCATGAGGACGACCTCACCGACGCCATTGGGCGCTTTGGCCACTTCCTGGAGCGCTATCGCAGGCGCCACCACGGCGGTTGACGGCGCCTATTCGCCGTTCAGCCCGGCCAGGACCTGTTCCGCGAGCGCCAGGCACGCGGTCAGGCCCGGCGATTCGATCCCGAACAGATTGACCAGTCCCGCCACGCCATGCGCGGCGGGTCCCTGGACGATGAAATCGCCGGCGGTCTCGGTCGGGCCGGTGACCTTGGGCCGAATCCCGGTGTAGCCCGGTTGCAGCGCGCCGTCCGGCAGGTCCGGGTAATAGCGGCGGATGGCCCGGTAAAACTGGTCTTCCAGTCCCGACTCGAACCCATAGTCTGGCGCGGTCGGCCAGCCGCTGACATCGGGTCCAAACTTGCACTGGCCGCCCAAGTCGAGCGTCACGTGAATGCCCAGCCCGGCATGGTCCGGCATCGGGTAGACCAGATGCTGAAACGGCGCGCGCCCGCTCAACGTGAAATAGTGGCCCTTGGCGTAAAACGTCGGTGGGACGCATTCGGCCGGAAAGCCCGCGATGCGCCGGGCCAGCGCCTGTGCGTGCAGGCCCGCCGCGTTGACCAGGCTCCGACAGCGCAACTCGAACGGCGCATCGCCGCCGGTGCATAAAACGATACCGTCCGGCTCGATGCGTGCGCCGGTGACCGGCGTGTGCGTCACCAGCGTTGCGCCAGCCTGTTCGGCGTCGCCCAGCAACGCCAACATCAGTCCGTGGCTGTCGAGGATGCCGGTGGATTCCGAGTACAGGCCGGCAACCGCACGCACCACCGGTTCGAGCCGGCGAATCTCGGCGGCGGTCAGCGGCTGGAGCGGCACGCCGTTGGCGGCTGCCCGCTGCGCGTAGCCGGCGAGCGCGGGCCATTCCGCCTCGGCGGCGGCGATCAGCAGCTTACCGATCCGGCGATGGGCGACGCCGCGTTCGACGCAGTAGCGATAGAGCAGTTCCTTGCCCCGCACGCACGCGCGGGCCTTGAGCGAACCAGTCGGATAATAGAGACCGGCGTGGATTACCTCGGAATTGCGCGCCGACGTTTGCGTGCCGAAGCTCGCCTCCGCCTCCAGGATCAGCGCCTCGCGGCCGGCCAGCGCCAGTTGCCGGGCGACCGCCAAACCGACCACCCCGGCGCCAATGACGACAGTATCGATGGTTTCCATCGGAACCCCGCTGCTCCTCTGGCCTATTCGCCCTGGAACCGAGGTTTGCGCTTCTCCCGGAACGCATTCAAGCCTTCCTGATAGTCGTGGCTGTCGTACACGATGCGGCGCAGGCCCTGGATCCGCTCGAACAGCTCCGGGCTCAGGGTGCGCGCGCTGGCCAGCAGCCGCAATTCCTCCTTCATCACCGAGATGCTCAGGGGCGAGTTGGCGACGATCTGGCCGGTCAGGCCGTACACGAAGGCTTCGATCTGGTCGGCGGGCTTGATGTAGTTGATGACGCCGAGGTTGAGCGCCTGCGCTGTCGGGATCGGTTGCGCGGTGAACAGCATCTCCTTGGCCACCGGCAGCGGAACCATGTTCATCAGCGTTAGGAGGCCGCCCACGTTATAGGGAACGCCGAGCTTGGCCGGGGTGATGGCAAAGGTGGCCTCGGGCGTGGCGACCAGGATGTCGCAGGCCATGGCCACCTCGCAGCCGCCACCCCAGACGCCACCCTCGATCAGGGCGATGACGGGCGCGGGGAATTCCTGGATGGCGCGAACCAGCACGCGCAACGAATCGCCCCAGCCGAGCGGGTCGCGGCCACGGTCGGGCAACTCGCTGACATCATGGCCGGCGGACCAGACCTTGGCGCCGGCGGGTGCGCGCAACACAGCGGCGCGAATATTTTGCTCCCGAAAACATTCCAGCGCGGTGGTGATCTCGCCGATCAACGCTTCGCTGAGCGCATTGCGCTTTTGGGCGTGGTTCATCACGATGGTTCCGACCGTGTCTTGGGTTTCAGTCAGGATGAGCGGCACGATCATTCTCCTGGAAGGTGGTTTTACGCTATGGAGGCTCGGCCCAGGCCGCTCCATCGCGGCATTCTGCTAGAGTGTAGTCTTTACCCTGTTCCCCTGCCGCCATGTCCACTACCGACAACCGCAAATTACGCCAAGCCCTGCTCGATACCTACGAAAAGCTGCCCCCGCTCGAACAAGCCGTCGTGGAACTGCTGTCGGTGATCTACGAGGAAGTGGGAAAAACCGCCATCGCCGACTGCGCGCGCCGCTGCGACGCGCCGCAAATTAAAAGCAAGGGTTTTCCACAACCGGGCCTGATGCCCCTGCTGGACCGGCTGGTGAGCAGCAAACTGGTGATCAAGGCCAACAACCAGTGGCTTTGTCATCGCCTGATCGTCGAGGACATGACGCGCCGGGCAGTGCGGGAAGGCCGTTTCAAGAGCATGGCCAAAGCCGTGCAGGAAGTGATCAAAACCTTCGGCTGGAGCGATGATCTGTATTTTCGCAGCTACCGGCAGGCGTTGCGCGAGTTACGCATCGCCTTCTACCGGGGCGACATGGCGCGAACGCAACGCATTCTGGAAGCCTGCGTCAAGAACTATTCTGGCGATATGGCGCAATACCCGCCCTGGCTGCTGATCTTCAACAACCCCTTCGACGCCGACAGCCTGCGCGCGCTGCCGGATGAGTTGCTGGCCGAGGCGCTGGCCGCCATCTTCGCTGCGGCGGTTCGGCATTTCGAGCCGGCGGACGAACTCATCGCCCTGGCGGAGAGCCTGCTGGCCGCAAATCGCTGCGCCGACGCGCTGCGCTATTACCTGGCCGAACAGGCGCTGCTGCG
>JBDHRD010000126.1:0-9306 GCA_039807425.1 Candidatus Contendibacter sp.
ACATGGGGATACCTCAAGATATTTTAAAAATTGTGTTATTATACAATAAATTATCACGGACCTTAAGAGGGCTGGTTCATGGAGTACAGCGAACGGGGAACCGGACTGCGGCGCTACTATCTCCACAACCAGGAGGAAGCCGGGCCCTACGGTCAGGAACTGGGCACCTTCACCCCCTGGGAGCCGGTGCCGCCTGATACCGACCTGCTGTTTTACGAGGGCCTGCATGGCGGAGTGGTCACCGACAAGGTCAACATCGCCCGCTATGTGGACCTGCTGATCGGTGTGGTGCCCATCGTCAATCTGGAATGGATTCAGAAAATTCATCGCGACACCGCCGAGCGCGGTTACAGCCAGGAAGCGGTGACTGAAAACATCCTGCGGCGGATGTATGACTACACTCATTACATCGTGCCCCAGTTCTCGCTGACCGACATCAATTTCCAGCGGGTGCCGACAGTGGATACCTCCAATCCCTTGACCGCCCGCGATATTCCCACGCTGGACGAAAGCTTCGTGGTGATTCGATTCAAGAGTTCTTCCCAGCAGAAGATTCAACCCGATTTTCACGACCTGCTCAGCATGATTCACGACTCTTTCATGTCGCGGCGCAACACCATCGTGGTGCCAGGCGGCAAGATGGGGTTCGCCATGGAACTCATCCTGCAACCGCTGATCGAGCGACTGGTGCGCCGGGAGTACTGAAGCGTGTTTACCGGGTTGCGACGCGGTCAGTCACCACCGGCATGGTGATGGCGCCGATGCCCGCCAGGGTCAGGACGCCCCCCAACACCAGTTTCCAGGTTAGGACATCACCCCACAGCAGCACGCCGAATGCCACCGCCAACACCGGCGATAGCAGCATCAGCGGGGTAGTGACGCTGACCGGATAGCGGCCGAGCAGGTAGTAGACAATGCCGTGGCCGATCAGCGAAGCACCGATGGCGGAATAGACCGGCGCGGCCAGTTCCAGCCCGGTCGCGGTGCGCACGGCGTCCCACTGGCCGCGCTCGAACAGCAGCGACAGCAGCGCCAGCACCGGCGTGGCGCACAGCGCGATCCAGGCCTGTAGCACGAACACGCTGACCCCGCGTAACTGCCGCATCTGGATGGTGGCGACTGCCTGGGCCAGCGCGCCGGCAGCGATCAGCAGCAGGGCATCGAGGTGCTGGAACACAACCGGGTCGAAACCGATCACCAGTACGCCCCCAAACGCCGAGGCGATACCGGCCAGTCGCCGCCGGTCCAGGGTTTCGCCCAGCCAGACCAGCGCCAGCAGCGCTGAAAAGGGGACATACAACTGGGTGGCGATGGCGACCGAGGAGACATCGCCGCTGGCGCCCAGGCCGAGAAAAATCAAGGCGAAATGCACCACGCCCATGACCAGGGCGATGCTCAGCACCTGGCGCATTCGGCCCGGAATCCAGCGCAGGAACGGCAGCAGTACCAGCAACAGCACGGCGAAGCGCAGGGCTGTGAACAGAAGTGGCTGGAAATGGTCCACCCCGGCCTTGCCGGCGATGAAGTTGAAAGCCCAGACCACGTTGACCAGCAGTGCCAGCAGCAAGTCGCCGGGTTTCAGTCCTGGCAGCGCGCCGTCATCGGGCGGACTCAGGGTTCCTCCCGCTGCCGCCAGGCGTCCAGGGCACGCAGAAAGCGAGCTTCCAGCTTCGCCTCCGCATCGGCGGGCAACGTCCCCGACAGGCACCATTGTTCCTGCAATCGGCGGGGATCGTAAATCGCATCAGTCCTGGCGGTAGCGCTGGCCAGCGACGCCGACAGCCGGGCGACCTGATATTCCATGCGCAGCGCGGCGAATTCGGGTGGCGATTCCATTCCGGCGGCAATCTCCATGCACACGCACCAGATGCGCTTGCGCTCGAGATTGCGTTCCAGGCTGGCGCACAATTCCAGCGCCGGCGCGGGATCGGTATCGCCCAGCACCTGAACCACCGCGGTAAACCGCCGCCGCATCGGTTCCAGCAACGCCGCCGGCACTTCCGGCAGGGTTTCCCAAGTCTCCCGCGCCTCGGCCAGCGTCGCCTCGATATCGGCGGGCGGGGCGGCCAGCAGAGCTTCCAGCCGGGCGGACAGCCGGGCGCGCTGGTGCAGGTGCTGGAAGGTTTCCTGGATTTTGGTTCGCCGCAGGGTTTTCTCGTGGTGAGCGAACTGGCGCAGGGCAGCCTCGAAGCGCTGGTCGAGGGCGCGCTGCTCGGTTCTGGGGACTGATCCCGCCGCCTCCCATTCTTGCTGGGCAGCTTGCAGTCGGGCCCGCGCCTGGGTCAACTGGTCGGGACCGACGGTGGCCAGCGCCTCGATTTCCGCGCACAGTTCCCGCTTGCGCTGCAAATGGTCCTGCCGCTCGATGTCGGCAGCCTGCTGTTCGGCTTGACGGCGGGCAAACACCGCGTCGCAGGCCGCGCGGAATTCCTTCCACAACGCCTGTTCCTGGCGGGGCAGGGCCTGCACAGTGGGATGCCATTCGGCTTGCGCCTTCTTGGCGGCTTCGATGGCAGCGCGCAGGTCGGGGTTTTCCGCCAGGGACTGAACCTGCTGGATAAGTTGCTGGCGCCGTTGCAACTCGCGGCTGCGTTCGGCGTCCAGTCGCTCGTCCAACTGGCGCAGGGCCCGCTGGAACCGGCGATCCAGGGCTTTGCGGTCGGTGCGATTGACCGGCCCGGACTTGTACCACTGCTCCTGGGCGCGGCGACGCAGCCGGTCGGCCTCGCGCCAGTCCACCTGTTGCCAGTCGATAGTCGCTTCAAACTGCTCCAACTGGTCGCAGAGCGCCTGTTTCTTTTCGAGATTCTGTCGCCGCTCCTGGGCTTGGGCCTCGAAATAGGCCTGGCAGGGTGCGTAGGCGCGTTCGCAGGCGGCGTTGAAGCGCTTCCACAGCGCCTTGGGCGCGGCCCCTTCGTGGTGGTCCAGTTCTTTCCAGGCTTCGCGGACTTTCTGGATCTGCTGGGCGATCTCGGCAGGTTCGGTTTCCAGGCCGACCAGGCTCTCGGCGGTGGCGCAAAGCTGTTCCCGCGCCTGGTGGGTACCCCAGCGGCGCCAGTCGCGCAGTTCGTTGAGGCGGCCAACGCAAACCTGCAGGCGTTCCTCGATCCCCGCCATTTGCGCCCGGCTCAGGCCGATGTTGTGCTTGAGCCGGTGGCGGACCTGATCCTGAAGCTGGATGGCCTGTTGCAATTCACCGTTCTCGGCCGCTGCTTCGAGCTGACCGGTCAGTTCCTGCAACTCCAGCCATTCCTGGTCGCGCTGTTGAACCTGCCGTTGCAGGCGGGTGCGCAACTGGTCGAGCAGGTTGTCAAACCGGCTTTGCAGTTCCTGGGCCAGGGCGCGCGTTTCAGGACGCTCTAATCCTTCCCAACGCTGGCGCAGGTGCTTGATCTCGGCTTCTTGCACCGCGCTGGGTTGCCGGAGCAGGGTCTCAGCCTGTTGCAACATTTCGCGCAGCCGTTCGGCGCGGGCGCGGTTGCGGTGCAGGGTACGGTCCTGTTCGTGAATGTCCTGCTCCAACTGCCGGAACCGCTCGCTCAACCGACGGGTTTCGGCATCCTGGGCCGGGCCAAGGTGATTCCAGGTCGCCGGCGCTTCGCAGGTGGCGTACTGAATCGCCGCATCGAGTTCGGCGCCGGGTTCGGTTTCATGGCGAAGCCGTTCGAGCAGGGTTTCCAGCGTGGCGATCAGTTCCAGCCGCTGGCCGCGCCGACCAGCGCTGGCCTGGCGTTCGGCTAGAAACCGGGCGCGCGCTTGGGCATAGCGTTCCCGCAGTTCGGGCGGCGCAGCGGCTTCCTGATCACGCCATTCCTGCTCCAGCCGGGGAAACCGCCCGGCGTTGCCGCCGCTTTCGCCGTCCCAGCGCAGGTTCTCGATTTCGATGCAAAGCCGCTCGCAATGGGCGGCGCGCGCCTGTTCGGCGATCAGGGTGTCCAGGCGCTCCCGCGCCCGGCGGTGCAAACGCTTGTCGTGATTGCGACTGTGACGAGCGATCTGGTCGAGCAGTTCGGGATCGTGGACCCGCTCCAACGCGGCCAGTCGCACGTCAGGATGGGAATCCCGCCGGGCGATGTCGGCCAGGGCCGGTTCGGCGTCGATCCGGTCCAACAGGGCCAGCCGCAGTTCTGGTTCGGTGGCGTGATGCAGCAGATAGTCCGTCAGGCCGGCATCCGACTCGTGCCGCAATCGCTCCAGGCGGTCAGCCAAAGTCGGTCCTCCAGCAGTCTGGCCCGCTAGCAGGGCGCGATAGCGTGCTTCGGCGATGGTGCGCACGCCGGCATCGCCATCCTCGCGGGCGATGAGTCCAAGCAGGTCGAGATCGTCGAGGCGTTCCAGCGCAGCGCGGCGAACGGTCGGGTCGGGATCCTGCCGGGCCAGTTCGTGCAGCGTCGGGTCGGTGTTCTCTAGCTCCCGCAAGGCCTGCTTACGGGTCTCGGGATCGGTATGTTGCCACTTGGGCTTGAGGAAGCGGCTCAGGATCATGGGACAGTCGTAGGATTCTGGATAGGGTTTGGCGCCACCAGTCGTTGCGGGGCAGGCCATCGGATCGGAAGGATGTTAACGAGTTACTTTATCATAGTGACGGGGCAGGGAGCGGTTGGCGGTGCTGACTTGCTGACTTGATTAGACTGAATAAAAGCGCATCTTAGGGTGTTTGCACTAGTTTTCGCTGCTAGGATTCATTTTATGATCAATTGGAACCCAGGCAAACTGCCCAAAGGAGTACGCCGTGAGTCATGATACCGAAAAACAGACGCCCGAATCCGTGGCCGAGCAGATCCGGGCTGTGGTGGACAAGGCCCAGGAAAAGGCGGGCGAGGTGGTGGATTCGCTGGTCAAGGAGGGCGAGAAATTGCGCGATCAAACGCGGAAACTGGCAGAGGAAAAAGTGGGCGAAATGAAAGAACGGGTTGGGGAAGTGCGCGAGATGGTTGAAGGGGCCAAAACCAGGGCGGTGGATACGCTGGACAATCTGGAGCAGCTGTTCGAGGAACGAGTAGCGCGCGCCCTGAAGCGGTTGGGAGTGCCGACCCGCAACGATTTGCAGGGCATCGCCAAGCGGCTGGAAGAGATGAATACCCTGATCCAGGGATTGGGCAAGGAGCGAGAGGGTGCTGGCGAGGTTGCTCCGCCGCCAGCGGAAAAGGACGATCTGAAACTGATCAGCGGGATTGGGCCGGTGCTGGAAGGCAAGCTCAATGGCGCGGGCATTACCACTTACCAGCAGATCGCGGCGCTGACCGACGACGAGATCGAACGGCTTGAATCGGACGTCATCAATTTCAGCGGCCGCATTCATCGCGATGACTGGATCGGCCAGGCCAAGACCTTGTACCTCAAGAAGTACGGCAAGACAATCTGAACCAATAGGCGAGGTGGGGGTGGGGGGCCGCTACGGGCCGCAAGGCCAGGCGGCCCCATTTTTTTGGGCAGGCTCAGGCGTTGAGGTCCGGGATCAGCTTGCTTTCCAGATGCGCGATCATGTCCTTGAGCAGGAGTTTGCGTTTTTTCAGTCGCTTCAGTTCCAGTTCGTCGACCAGGGGATCCTTGGCAAGGCGGGCGATGACATCATCCAGGTCGCGGTGCTCGACGCGCAGTTCGACGAGCCGGTGCTTGTAGTGTTCGATGTCGCGGGTCTCCATCGTGGGGTTCTCCGGGGAAGGACGGTCAGTGCGGGCTGGCGGGCTGGCGGGCTGGGAGCGGGACGCCGCGCCACGGTTTGGATAACAATAATAACGAGGGAGTCTAGTCCCCTGGCCAGTGTCCGGCAAGGTATCCATCTGGCGTAGCATGGCTGGTTTCGGCTAAAGTCACCCGCCCGCGCAAGCGGTTCCCAGGGGGTGACGATGACGGCGGCAGTCAGGAAACAGCAGATCCATCTCAACAAGCTCCAGAAGCGCCTGCGGCGGAACGTGGGCCGCGCCATTCAGGATTTCAACATGATCGAGGAGGGCGACCGGGTGATGGTCTGCCTGTCCGGCGGCAAGGATTCGTTCGTCATGCTGGATATCCTGCGCAACTTGCAGGCGCGGGCGCCGGTGCGGTTCGATCTGGTGGCGGTCAACCTCGATCAGAAGCAACCCGGCTTTCCCGAACACGTGCTGCCGGATTATCTGCGCGGCATCGGCATTCCCTTCCACATCATCGAGCAGGACACCTATCGCATCGTCCGGCGGGTGATTCCCGACGGCAAGACCACCTGCGGGCTGTGTTCGCGGCTGCGGCGCGGAATTCTCTACGCCTTCGCCGCCGAGCACGGCATGACCAAAATCGCGCTGGGTCATCACCGCGACGATATTCTGGAAACCCTGTTTCTGAATCTGTTTCACGGCGGCAAGCTCAAGGCGATGCCGCCGAAGCTGCTCAGCGACGATGGCCACCATGTGGTGATTCGGCCGCTGGCTTACTGTCGGGAACGCGACCTGGCGGCCTACGCCGAGGTCCGGCAATTCCCGATCATTCCCTGCAACCTGTGCGGCTCGCAGCCGAACCTGCAACGCCAGGCGATCAAGGCGATGCTGTGGCAATGGGAGAAACAGTTTCCGGGGCGGGTGGAGAACCTTTTTGCCGCGCTTCAGAACGTCGCACCCTCGCATCTGGCCGACGCCCGGCTGTTCGATTTCGCTGGACTGGGTTCCCGCACCGGCGGCCCGACGCCGGCCTGGCTGCCCGGTGGGGGTGACGAGGCCGAAGAGGCGGATGAAGAGGACGCCAGCGCACCGATTGTCGCTGCGCCGGTGGTGGAGGTCAGAGCGCCCATCCCGCCGCTCCGGCGGGTTTGACGCTGTTTGAAATTCACTGTTATCGTTGCCCCTTCCCAAATTTTGCCAGGAGGATGTCACCGCATGAAAAAACAACTGTTGACCTTGGTCGTGGCGATCGGTTTGGCGCTGGGCGGCGGGCTGGCCCAAGCGGACGATACGGTCAAGATCGGCCTGATGGCGCCGCTGACCGGTTCGTGGGCCAGCGAAGGGCAGGGGATGAAGAAGATTGTCGAGCTGCTGGCCGAGCAACAGAACGCCAAGGGTGGCGTGCTGGGCAAGAAGATCGAGGTGGTGACCGAGGACGACGGCGGCGATCCGCGCACCGCCTCGCTGGCGGCACAGCGGCTGACTACCAAGGGCGTGGCGGCGGTGGTGGGCACCTACGGTTCCGCCGTGACCGAAGCCAGCCAGACCATTTATGACGAGGCCGGGATTCCGCAGATCGCCAACGGTTCGACCGCGATTCGGCTGACCGAGAAGGGCTTCAAGAAATTCTTCCGCACCGCGCCGCGCGACGACGAGCAGGGCCGCATGGCGGCGCAGACCATCGAGAAGCTGGGCTTCAAGAAGGTCGCCATCCTGCACGACAGCAGCGCCTATGCCAAGGGTTTGGCGGATGAGGCCAACGCCCTGCTGAAGAAGAAGGGTACAGAGGTGGTGTTCTTCGACGCGCTGACGCCCAAGGAAAGCGACTATACCGCCATCCTGACCAAGCTGAAGGGCGCCAATCCGGACGTGGTATTGTTCACCGGCTATTATCCGGAAGCCGGCCTGCTGCTGAAGCAGAAGAAGGGCATGAACTGGAATGTGCCGTTCATCGGTGGCGACGCCACCAACAACGTCGATCTGGTCAGGATCGCCGGCAAGGCGGCCGAGGGGTTCTATTTCCTCAGCCCGCCGCAGCCGCAGGATTTGGATACGCCGGACGCCAAGGCGTTTCTGGCCGATTACCAGAAGAAGTATAACGAACTGCCGCCCTCGATCTGGGCGGTGCTGGCCGGCGACGGCTTCCGGGTGATGGTGGCGGGCATCGCGGGCGCCAAGTCCACCGACGGGGCCAAGATCGCCGACTACCTGCACAAGGACCTGAAGAATTTCTCCGGTCTGAGCGGCTCCATCGCCTTCGACGCCAAGGGTGACCGCGAGGGCGAGGTGTATCGGGTCTACAAGGTGGATGCCGACGGCAAGTTCGTGATGCAGAAGCTGTAAGGCGGGCCGGGCGGCTTTCTCCCCGGCGGAGGGAGCCGCGCCAACTACGCGAGTATTTGCCGACAACTCGGCGTTCCTCTCCCTCCAGCCTGAATCCTGACGACCTCATGGAAGAATTCCTCCAGCAACTCACCAACGGCCTCGCCGTCGGCGGCATCTACGCCCTGATCGCCCTGGGCTACACCATGGTCTATGGCGTTCTCAAGCTGATCAACTTCGCCCACGGCGACCTGTTCACCTACGGCGCTTATCTCGGCCTGACCCTGCTGACCTCGCTGGCGCTGACCGACCGGCTGGGATTCGCCATGGGCGTGCTGGTGCTGGTGCTGATGGTGATGGGCCTGGTGGCGATTCTGGGCGCGATTCTGGAACGGGCCGCCTATCGTCCGCTGCGCGAATCGCCGCGCCTGTCGGCGGTAGTGTCGGCGCTGGGCGCGTCGATCTTCCTGCAAAACACCCTGATGCTGGTTTACGGCGCGGGTTTCCAAATCTATCCCGACGATATTCTGCCCACCGCCTCGCTCGACTTTTTCGGCCTGTATCTGCCGCTGATGCGGGTGCTGATCGTGTTGGCGTCGGTGGCGATGATGGTGGCCCTGTACCTGTTCATTCAGAAGACCCGGATCGGTACGGCCATCCGCGCGGCGGCTATTGACCAGGGCGCGGCCCGGCTGATGGGCATCGACGTGAACCGGGTGATCCTGCTGGTGTTTCTGCTGGGGCCGGCGCTGGGCGGCGCGGCGGGACTGATGGTCGGGCTGTACTACGGCCAGGTCAATTTCACCATGGGCTGGGTTTACGGGATGAAGGCGTTCACCGCCGCGATTCTCGGCGGCATTGGCAATATCCCCGGCGCGATGGTCGGCGGCCTGCTGCTGGGCGTGATCGAGGCGATGGGCGCGGCCTACGTCTCCATCGCCTGGAAGGACGCCATCGCGTTTTGCGTGCTGATCCTGATTCTGATTGTCCGGCCCACCGGGCTGCTGGGCGAGCGGGTAGCGGACAAGATTTGAGGCGAAAGGGAAAAGGGATAAAGATTATGGATCGTTTTAAGCCATTCATCGTTGCACTGATTGCTGGCCTGCTGCCGTTTGCACCGCTGTTTCTCAATACCTACCAGGTGGACGTGCTCAACAGCATCGGTCTGTACGCACTGTTGGCGCTGAGCCTCAATCTGATTTTGGGTGAGGCTGGGCTGTTCAACATGGGCCATGCCGCGTTCTATGCGATGGGCGCCTACACCGCCGCCATCCTCAACACCCGCTATCAAATTCCGATTCTGTGGACGCTGCCGCTCAGCGGGCTGGTCGCTGGCCTGTTCGCGCTGGCG
>JBDHRD010000127.1:0-9166 GCA_039807425.1 Candidatus Contendibacter sp.
TAATATCATGTTAAGTCTAGAACGAAAGAGAAAATTAGAATTTTACTAGTATTATTGTATTGACATTCTCCGGCTCGGTGCTACTTCTATATAGGCGTACGGGATGCAATGATTCTGGTTACATCCCTCCCAGCCGACGACCGAGGAGGTGAGTCATGGTCGGGAAATCCGCTGCGTTCCTCAAGATGACCGCGTTGATCGCCAAGATCGCCGAGTGCGATGCCCCCGTCCTGCTAGAAGGGGAAACTGGCACGGGCAAGGAACTGGTGGCGCGGGCGATCCACTATCAGGGCAAAAGGCGCGACCAGCCATTCGTTCCGATCAACTGCGGGGCCATCCCCGATTTGCTGATCGAGAACGAACTGTTTGGCCACCGCCGGGGGGCGTTCACCGATGCCCGCGGCGACCAGCCGGGGCTGCTGGCGCGCGCCCATGGGGGTACGCTGTTTCTCGACGAAGTAGACGCCCTGTCGCCCAAAGGACAGGTGACTCTGCTGCGGTTTTTGCAGGACCGGCATTACCGACCGCTGGGCGACACCCGCGAGCATGCCAGCGACGTCCGGATCGTGGCGGCCAGCAATGCCGGCCTGACCCAATTGGCCGCGGCTGGCCAGTTCCGGCTGGATGTGCTGTACCGGTTGAAGATTCTGTTCCTGGAGGTGCCACCGTTGCGAGCCCGCCCCGGGGACGCGATCCTGTTGGCCGAACATTTCGCGCGCACGTGCAGTGCGCGCTACGATCAGCCTCTAAAAACATTTGACCCGGCCACGCGCGCCTGGCTGGAATCTTATTCCTGGCCGGGCAACATCCGCGAGTTGGAACATTGGGTGTATCGGGAATGCATGCTCGGCGATGGTCCGGTGATTCAGCGCCCGCCGCTCGCGCCGCCCACGGCGGACCGCCGCCAGGGAATGGACCGACGCCGGCTGGAACTCGACACCCTCAATTACGTGACCGCCAAGGCCAGGGTCCTGGAAGACTTCGAGACACGCTTTCTGGCGAGCGTGCTGGCCCGAGCCAAGGGCAACGTGACTGCGGCGGCCCAACTGGCGGGTACCGAACGGCGCTACCTGGGCAAGCTGATCAAAAAACGCGGCTTCGACAAAACCCCCTACCACGCCTGAGCCGGCCTGGTCTCTCGCGGTGTCTGCTGCGAGACGCATGTGCCCCCGGTGGGTCGGAGCGGACCCATGGTCGGGTAGGGGTGGGCATTCCGCTGATCGTTCGACCACCGGTATCTTTTCCCGGTTTTTGACCGTTTCCCGCCGGGTCAACTCCGACCCACCCCTGGCCGCGCTGGAATGCTAAAACCACGGCTATTCAATCGTATGAGGGAGTCGCTGCCGTGGCACGGGCTTTGCCCGATTGACAGCGACCACGCCCGGGCGTGGCTGGCGCGGTTAGCTCGCTCAGCTTGCTCAAACCCGGCCAGTCGGTGCTCGCCGCGCGCGGTGTCCTGTTCCGAACTGTCGCGCGCGTCCGAACCGGATGCGCGAGGAGTACTCCCATGAACGCCAGAATCCTTGCTTCAACCTGCGCTTTACTCATCAGCGCCTATGGCATCGCCCCGGCCGCGGCCGACTCCTTCAACGACCGCGGCGGGGACTGGGCCACAGACAGCCCGACGTCGACCGCCGCCCACGCCAGCACACCCCAGCCCCTCCCTGCCAACGGCTCCTTTGCCGACTCCTGGGGTAGCGAAATCACCCCCTCTCAATATCGGGGTCCCACAGCATCATCGGCCGATCTCGCAACAGGGCAACGATGCGAGGCGCCGCCCCGCGTCGGGTTCAAACAGGAAACCGCGTTTCCCACCTGCTGAACGGCGGGTGTGCCCCACCCAAACGCCCCGCCGCCGTCTCTCTCGAGCAGGGGTCGCAATGCGTCCGCACGATGCACTCGGTCTGGCCCGACTGAGCGGCGAGATCCTGGGCTATCTGCGGGTGCATCCCCAGGCGGCGGATACCGTGGCCGGCATCGTCGAATGGTGGCTGCCCCGCCACCTTCATGCCGAAGCGGTCGAGCAGGTCCAGGCGGCCCTGGATGAATTGGTCGCCCAGGGCTGGGTGGAGAAGATCGCATTGGTGGGTGGAACGGTGTTGTATGCGGCGGATCGGGGGCGCCCCCGTTCCTTTCTCCAGTGAACATTGTTTTCGTAAGGAGGCCATCCTGTTGGACGATGTCACTCTGGCAACCTTCAAGACGAGCCTGCGCGGCGAGTTGATCCAAGGGGGGACGAGCCGGGCCACGTCTGGTCTTCGCGCGTGGCTTGGGCGCGACGCGCAATGGAAACGTCGCCGCCGGCGAGGATGTCAAGCGCCTGGAGGTGCTCAGGGAAGCGCCGACGGCGGCCAAGAACATTTATTGGGCGGGCCAGACAGATTTTCAGATCAAGACGGTCAATGCCTGGATCGCGTTCGCGGAGCAGCGCAACAACGAGGCTGTTCCATTGAGGCGCACCGCTGCGGAAGCCTCCCGCCAACCGCCAGGCAGCCGCCGATTACTACGCGAAACTACAGGCGCTCGCCGCCGATCGCGACACCGAACGCCCCGAACTCACGCAGGCAAAAACCTTCCTGGCGCGGCGCTAGCCCCCTGGAGGCGGCGGGTGCGGGGATGCTCGACGGATGCCTGGTCCTCGCAGTTGCTCCTGAAATATGACCGATGAGAAGAGAAATCGCCATGAAACGAATGGCCATTGTGATTCGAGACGATGCCTATGATCGGCTCTACACACCGTTGACGTTTGCTTATGTCGCGGCGCGGCAGAACGTCGAGATCGACATTTTGTTTGTGCTCTGGGCGGTGCGGGTACTGACAGAGCAAGGTGCCAAGGCGGTCAAGATCGATCCCCGGCACGCTGCGGAAGAAGAATGGTTCAAGGACCGATTGCGGCGCGACGGCGATCCGCTGGCGATACATGATTTCATCCGGTTGGTGAAGGGAACCGGCAACGTGAGGTTCTACGGCTGTCGACTGGCGGCGGCCACGTTCGACGTGGACGAGTCGCAACTCATCCCCGAGGCGGATGGCATTGTGGACTCGCTCTGGTTCCTGGAAGAGAAGGCGATCAAGGCAGATCACTGTCAGTATTTCTGAGGGGGCCGATCAATCCGGGGCCAGGGCGCCGTCGAATTCAATACGCCATCGACCAGCGTTTAAAAACGGGATCCATGAGTATGACAAATCGCCGCCGCCCGACACCGCGCTTGCCGCCCTGTTCCCATAGCAGCAACCTTCTCCTGGGCCAGAGTGATCACGTCAGCGATGCGAAAGACGAATCTTGATCCTGATGACCGGTTCCAACACTAGCTTATGCTGGGCCACGTATTTGACTCAGATCACGAGAGGAAGACTATGAACAATCCAGTTTGCTGGTTTGAAATTTATGTCCAGGACATGGAACGCGCCAAGAAATTTTATGAGATGGTATTTGACGTTCAATTATCCAGGCTTGATAGCCCTGGCATGGAAATGTGGGCGTTTCCAATGCAGCCCGAAGGATTTGGCGCTTCCGGCTCATTGGTCAAGATGCCCGGTTGTTCTTCGGGCGCCAACAGCGTTCTGGTCTATTTTAGCTGCGCAGACTGTGCGATTGAGGCAGCGAAGGCGGTCAAAGCCGGGGGCAAGCTACAAAAGGAAAAAATATCTATTGGGCAATATGGTTACATCGCACTGGTCATCGACACGGAAGGCAACATGATCGGTCTGCACTCGATGGAGTAACCCGTGGACAGGGAAAAGACAGGATATGGCCTCGATGGGCTTAATAATTACCCACGCCGCCACAAGTTCACTGGATCGGATGACCATGGCAATCCACGTTTTTTTACGGTAGCGATTAAACAGCAACCACGAAACGAGGAGTAAAAATGAGTACGACAGCAGAAATTTTAGACAATCATTTGACCTGTTTTGGCAAGGGCGACCTCAACGGTATCCTCTCCGACTACGCTCCCATGGCGATCCTGTTCACGCCCGACGGGCCGTTAGTGGGGGTCGATGCTATCAGGCCGTTATTTGAAGGTCTGTTGGCAGAGTTCGCAAAACCTGGTTCTTCGGTTGAATTGAAGCACCAGTCCATCAAAGGTGACTATGCCTATATTGTGTGGACCGCCGAGACGGCCGATAACCGTTACGACCTGGCGACAGACACCTTCGTCGTTCGGGACGGCAAGATCGTTGCCCAATCGTTTGCCGCAAGGATTTTGCCGAAGGGTTGACGATTGCAGTTGGCCTCGCTTCCTCTGCCGGGCAACGCCCGCGCTGATCCTGATAACGCCCCTGCGAAGAGGACACCACCATGTATCGCGATGCTCGAGATGTCGCCGTATCGTGCGGCAACCGCCAGGCGCTCGACCTGTATGAGACGGCGCTACGGCAATATCATTCCTACGTGGGCGATCCCATCGCCACCATCGAGCAGGCGCTGGCGGAAGCGCCGGAGTTCGCGCTCGGCCACGCCTTCCGCGCCGGCGTGCTGATGATGTTCAGCGAGCAGCGCTTCGTGCCGGAGGCGCGCGCCAGCGTGGCGACGGCGGAAGCCCTGTCCGGCCAGGCCAACGAACGCGAACGCGGCTTGACGCAGGCGGCCCGTCGTCTGGTGGACGGCGACTGGGATGGCGCCTGCCGGGTCTACGACCGGGTGCTGGTGGACGAGCCGCGCGATGCCTTCGCCGTGCAAACCGCCCACCTGCTCGACTTCTACCGGGGCGACGCGCTCAACCTGCGCAACCGGATCTCGCGGGTGCTGCCGCACTGGAGCGCCGGCGTCCCTAACTATTCCTACCTCCTCGGCATGCACGCCTTCGGGCTGGAAGAGTGCAACCAGTACCCGACCGCCGAGGCGACCGGCCGCAAGGCGCTGGAACTCCAGCCCAGGGATGCCTGGGCGGTGCACGCGGTGACGCACGTCATGGAAATGCAGGGCCGCGTCGACGAGGGTATCGACTGGCTGGAGTCGCGCGAGTCGGACTGGGCGCCGGACAACGGCTTTGCTTTCCACAACTGGTGGCATCTGGCGCTGTTTTACCTGGATCGGCAGCGACATGAGCGGGTGCTGGAACTGTATGATCGGCAGATCTTTCCGGAGCCGAGTGAATTCAGCCTGCAACTGGTGGACGCGACCGCGATGCTGTGGCGGCTGTACCTGCTGGGCGTCGACACCGGCGCCCGGTTCCAGGCCGTCGCCGACGCCTGGGAGCGGAAGTTGGAGATCGAACGCGGCTACTATGCCTTCAACGACGTCCACGCCCTGCTAGCGTTCCTCGGCGCCGGACGCGAGCGGGCGGCCCGCCAGGTCCTCCAGGATCTGGAGGCGACCACGCGCGGGACGGGGGGTAGCAACGTCGCGATGGCGCACGCGGTGGGTTTGCCGCTGGGCCGGGGGTTCCAGGCGTTCGCCCGGGGTCGTTACGCGGAAGCGATAGCCCAGATTGAACCGGTACGGGACAGTGCCCACCGCTTCGGCGGCAGCCACGCACAACGTGATCTGCTCACTCTGACCCTGATTAAGGCGGCGATCCGCGCTGGCCAACTCAACCTTGCCCGGCACTATCTGGCCGAGCGCCTGGTGCATAAACCAGCCAGCGGGCTGGGCTGGCGTCTGCTGGCGCAGACCGAGCGCGCCGAATCCGCTCCACCTGTCCCGCTCCGCCAGGCGGCTTGAAAGGTCCCGGGCTGGGCTTGAGGAATGCCGACGTGCGTGCGGCGATGCACGAGCGGTTTGAGGAACAACTCCTTGACGCGGCCGACGCGATGCGAGCCTTTGAAGAGGCCAATGTCCTGCTCCATGTCCAGGGAAAAGCAGACTGGTTTTGTCGGTCCGATCCTGTTGATAACGTTATCCTCTATTAAGGAGATTCAACCATGCGAGCAACAACGACTCAAGGTCATGAGATCGACCTGGAGCAGGACATCTTCGCCAACCTGAAGACGTGTCTGCGGGGGCCGGTATTCCTGCCTGGCGAGGCCGGCCATGAGGAATCTCGAACCGTCTGGAACGCCATGATCGATCGCAAGCCCGCCGCCGTGGCGCGCTGCCTCGGCAGCGCCGACGTGATCGCGGGCGTGCGGTTCGCGCGCGATCACGACCTCCTGCTGTGCATCAAAGGAGGAGGCCACAACATCGCGGGCCTGGCCACGGCCGACGGCGCGCTGATGCTCGACCTGTCGCCCATGCGTGGCGTCTGGGTGGAACCGCGGAGCAAGCTCGCCCGCGCGCAGGCGGGTTGCCTGCTCGGCGACGTGGATCGTGAAACGCAGGTGCATGGACTGGCCGCCGTCCTCGGTTTCGTCTCGCTCACCGGCATCGCCGGACTCACCTTGGGCGGTGGCTTCGGCTACCTGACGCGGCGTTGGGGCTGGACGTCGGACACCGTCGTCGGGATGGATGTTGTGACCGCCGACGCCCGTCTGGTGCGGGCGAGCAGAAACGAGAACGCGGACCTGTTCTGGGGACTGCGGGGCGGCGGCGGCAACTTCGGCGTCGTGACCGGCATCGATTACACGCTATTCCCCGTCGGTCCCGAGATCGTCGGTGGCCTGGTCGCCTGGCCGGCCAGCGAGGCGCCCAAGGTGCTCGATCTGTATCGAACGCTGGCCGAAACCGCCCCGCCCGAACTTACCCTCATCGCGCTCATGCGGCCCGCGCCACCCGCGCCATGGCTCCCGAAAGAGATGCACGGGAAACCGATCGTGGCGGTGCTGGCCTGCCACAGCGGGAGACCCGAGGAAGGCGAGCAGGCCGTCGCGCCCATCAAGGCGTTCGGCGCACCCATCGGCGATGTGCTCATGCGCCGGCCATACACGCAGATGCAATCACTGCTCGACGCGACGCAACCGAAGGGCCGGCGCTATTACTGGAAGAGCGAGTACCTCCCGCACATCGAGCCCGCCCTGTGCGACAAGGTGATCGAACATGCCGCACAAATCCGGTCGTCTCACTCTGCCGTGATCCTGTTCCAAATCGGAGGCGCCCTGAACCAGTTCGGAGAACAGCACTCGCCCGTCGGCAACCGCGACGCCCGCTACGTGCTCAACATCGCGGCCGCGTGGGAGAAGGCCGAGGACGACCGAGTGAACATCGAGTGGGCGCGCGAGGCGTGGAACGAGATGAAAGCGTTCTCCACCGGCGGCAATTACATCAACTTCCTGACGGAGGATGAAGGTCCTGAACGCATCGCGGCAGCCCTCGGCACGGGGCTTGAACGGCTCGCCGCCATCAAGGCGAAATGGGATCCCCAGAACGTATTCCGCACCAATCGAAACATCCAACCGGCTCAATCCCACTACGCACACTACCCGGATCGTCGAGAACGAGACCGTCGTCACCCTCACGTTCGGTCCGTGGCGCCCGCTCCGGCTCTCGTGGATCGGGAACGCCGGTCGGGAACTGATCGTCGGCGGTTCCAGACATGAGATTTCGGTGATGACGGGCTTGCTTGAGGCTTGCTTGAACTGCTTCAGGTCATACCGGCTCGCCCGCACCAAATGATGGACGTGAAAAGTGGCCGCGGCGCTTGCAATCGCTGGTACAACGCCGCTGGAAGTCGCCAATTCTGGCTGCCGGTCGAGGTGTCGGTCGATTCGCGCCTGGCGCCCGGTCCCGCCACCGTCGCCTCGGAATAAGGCAGGAGCCGCCGCAAGAAAGCCGATCAGGGTAGTGTTTCGTCAACCACGAGATGATGGATAGGGATGAGCGAATTCGGAGATTCGATCACCCCGGCGAGGGTGATGAGCGTCACCACCGCCGGGGTCCCAAACGGCAAAACGCGATTACGTGGCCAGTTGCCCGCGCATTTCCGCCGCGTACTGGTCGGCGTTGAGGCCGACCACCAGATGCAGCGTGCGGTTGGCCAGCCGCATCACGCCGGCCACGCCCGCCGCCCGCAACGCCGCTTCGTTCACTGAAGCATCGTTACCGACCACCAGCCGCAACCGGGTTTCGGCGCAGGCATCCACCCGTTCGACGTTGCCCGCGCCGCCCAGCGCCGCGATGAGGTCGCGCGCCTTGCCGGCGGCCTCGGGGTCGCGCAGCTTGGACACAATGCCGGCGGGCGGCGGCGCGGTGACCGGCGAGGGTTCCTCCACCGCGTCGGCTTCCGGCCCGGCGATCTTCAGATACTCCTCCATGTCGGTCTTCAGGTTCTCGGACCGGGTGCCGAAAATGGCTTGCAGGCCGTTGCCGACCGTCACCACGCCCGCCGCGCCCAATGCCTTGAGCTTGACGGGACTGGCCTTGGCAATATCGTTCAGCTCCACCCGCAGCCGGGTGATGCAGGCGTCCAGGGTTTTGATGTTGCCGCGCCCGCCAAAGGCCAGCACCAGTTGCTTGGCGAAGCCGTGGGCGATGTCGGTCGCCGCATCACTCGACATGGCCGCTTCCTCGACTTCGCGGCCCGGCGTCTTGAGATCGAATTTCAGGATGACCGTGCGGAAGACGACGTAGTACAACAACGCCCATCCCAGGCCGATCACCACCAGCCACCAGCCGTGGGTGGACTTGGCGTACAACACGACAAAGTCGATGGCCCCGTGCGAGAAGGTCATGCCGTGCTTGACGCCGAGTTCGATGCACAGGAAGTAGGCGACGCCCGCCAGCAGGGCGTGAATGGCGTACAGCACCGGCGCCACGAACATGAAGGTGAATTCGATCGGTTCGGTGATGCCGGTCAGCCAGGCGGTCAGCGCCGCCGAGATCATCATGCCGCCGATCTTGGCGCGGTTCTCCGGCCGGGCGCAGTGCCAAATCGCAATCGCCGCCGCCGGCAGCCCCCACATCTTGAACAGATAGCCGCCCGCCATGTTGCCAGCGGTCGGATCGCCGGCGATGTAGCGCTGGATTTCGCCGGTGATGATCTTGCCGGTAGTCGGGTCGGCGTAGCTGCCGACCTCGAAGAAGAACGGCACGTTCCAGATGTGGTGCAGGCCGAAGGGAATCAGCAGGCGTTCGATGACGCCGTAGATGCTGAACGCGAGGGCCGGATTGCTTTCCGCCGCCCAGTGGGAAAAGCTCTTGATGCCCGCGCCAATCGGCGGCCAGAGGAAGCTGAGCACGATCCCCAGCCCGATGGCGGCGAAGGCGGTCACGATGGGCACGAACCGCTTGCCGGCGAAGAAGCCCAGATAGGGCGGCAGGTTGATGCGGTAATAGCGGTTGAACAGG
>JBDHRD010000128.1:0-9153 GCA_039807425.1 Candidatus Contendibacter sp.
GAAAGAGGTTTGGCAGCCATGCTCGTATCGGAAGAACAGGTCACGGCGTTGGAAGCGGAAGTCGCCGAAGTGCTCGGTATTCTGGAGGGTTTTGATGAGGAAGGAGTCGCTGAGGGCATCCGCCGGTACGCCGAGCAGGTAGGACGCATCGGCCTGGCGGCTGGCAACGCCGGATTCATGGGATTGCAGGATGTCTGTCTGCTGTTTCAGGAAAATCTGGTGGACCTGGGTATTCGTAACCGAGTTCTCGGCGACACCGAACGGGAGCGGCTGGAAGAGTGGCCGGTCCTGGTGATGGACCACCTCGGCGATCCCACCGATCCAGGAGCCAGCGAACCGCTGATCAACCATTTGTCCAGTCCAGTTTGGCAAATGCCCCTGGCAGCGGAAGAAGCTGAGGCGTTGCGCGCCTTGCTGGCCGGCGGGACGCTGGTGGTCGAACCCGAACCATCGCCGACGCTGGTGGAGACAGCGGATGTAGAGTTGGCCGGTGCTGCGGTGGATGCGGTGGAAGAAACGCCGCCCATTCTGGCGGTTGAAACAGCGACGCTGTTGCTGACCGAAACCACGACAGAAACGGTGGCTGAAGCTACCCCGGAAATTCGAGTCGAAATCGAGGCTGAAGCAGCAGTTGAGGCTGAAAAAGCGGCGGTTGAGACCGAAGAAGCGGCGGTTGAGATCGAAGTCGAAGCGGAATCCATCGCCGGAGCGGAAGCCGCAACGGCCCCTGCAATGAAAGCGATGCCAGACGTTACTGCGGAAACGGTTGAGGTAGAACCGGCGGATCTCGCTGAATCGGTCTGGGCGGACGAAGCCGCGATAGAACCGGCGGCCGACGTGGAGGAGCCGGAATCCATCGAGGAAGAGGAGAAAGCCGAGGAACCCACCGGCGCATTGGCTGGATCCAGCGCGGCATACCAGGAACTGCTGGACATCCTGGGTGCGGAAATTGCCCAAATCGCTGAAATCGCTGATCAAATTCTGACTCTGGCTACGACAGCCGACAGTGAGCCTGCCGCCCGGGCCGAGGCGCTGTCTGGTTATGCTGAACACCTGGAGCGTCTGGGGGATGCCTCGGCTTCCATCGGTCTGACCGGTTTGCAGCAGGTTTGCGCCCGCATCCAGGCTAATCTGAGTGAACTGGCCACCCAGGATCGCCCGCTCCATGCGGAGCAGCGTCAAGTCGTGGAAACCTGGCCCGATCTGGCGCTCAATTACCTGCAAGCGCTGGACGACCGCTCGGCTAGCGCGGCGTTGGCAAACCACCTGCAGGATTCGCATTGGCCGCAACCGCTGACAACGGCGGACGCGGCTCCACTCATCGACCTCCTGGTCGCACCGAAGCTGATTGCCGAAGCGATTGAAGCGGAAGCCCGTCCCCAACAAGCCCAACCCGCGGACGTCTCGCTGGCGCTGCCCGCCGATGTTAACCAGGAATTGTTGGACGGCCTGCTGCAGGAACTGCCCCATCAGGCTGCCGAGTTCTCCGCCGCCATCCAGCGCCTGGCCACCGGCGATGGTCATCTCGAGGACGTGGACGTAGCGCGGCGCATCGCTCACACGCTGAAGGGCGCCGGCAATACCGTCGGTGTGCGCGGCATCGCCACGCTGACTCACCATATCGAAGATATTTTACAAGCCCTCTCCAAGCATGGCGCGCTGCCCAATCGGTCACTGGCGGATACCCTGGTGAATGCAGCCGACTGTCTGGAAGCCATGAGCGAGACGCTACTTGGCATCAGCGCGCCACCGTTGCAAGCGTTCGCCGTGCTGCAGGAGGTGCTGGACTGGGCCAACCGCATCGACCAGGTTGGAATACCGACTGACGACCGGGTGCCGCCGCCGTCGGTGGCCCGACCGGAACCGGTCGAACCGGTCGAACCAGCGCCAGCGGCGCGGGAACCGGCGGCCGCGGCGCCCGAAGCAACCCTGCGGGTTCCCGCCCATCTGGTCGATGACGTATTGCGGCTGGTGGGCGAGAGCATCATCCTCACCGGTCAGGTACAGGAGCGGATTCGCAAAACTGTCACCCAAACCCGGGCGGTGATGGGGCAAAACCGCCTGTTCCAGCAATTGACTGCCGAACTGGAGCAACTGGTCGATATCCGCAATGTCTCGTCACCGCTGTCCAAATCGATGCAACGTGGCGATTTCGATCCGCTGGAGCTGGAACAGTACAACGAACTCAACACTGTCACCCATCGCCTGGTGGAAGCGGCTACCGACGCCCGTGAATTGGGCCGCGCCATCGAGGAGAACCTGGCGGCGCTGAACGCCTTGCTGGTCGATCAGGGCCGCTTGCACCGGGACAACCAGGAAGCGGTACTGCGCACCCGCATGGTGCCGATTCAAACGGTCGTGCCGCGCTTGCAGCGCAGCGTGCGGCAGACCTGCCGGCTGGTGGACAAGGAGGCGGAACTGGCGGTGCGCGGTGCTGGTACGCTGATGGACAGCAACGTCCTGAACGACATGATCGATCCGCTGATGCACATCCTGCGCAACGCGGTGGATCACGGCATCGAACCGCCGGCCCAGCGCCAGCGCCTGGGCAAGCAACCGGTCGGGCGGATCCAACTCAGCGTTGTACGCGAAGGCAACAACATCCTGATCCGTTGTCAAGATGACGGGGCGGGGTTGGATCTGGTGGCGATTCGGCGCACGGCGACGGAACGCGGCCTGATCGCTGCCGACCAGCCGTTGGCGGACGACGAACTGGCCCGGTTGATTCTGCTGCCGGGCTTTTCCACCCGCGGCGAGGCCACCCAGACTTCGGGGCGCGGCATCGGCATGGATATGGTCCACAGCCGGTTGCTGGCCATGAAAGGTTCGCTGCGCCTCCAGACTCAGGCCGGCCAGGGCTGCCTGATAGAGTTGCGGCTGCCGGTGACCTTGATCTCCACCCACGCCTTGCTGGTCCGCCTGCGCGATCGAATGGTGGCTCTATCCGACCGGGGCATCGAACAGATCCTGTATTCTGGCGTCGGTACCATCCAGCAACTGGGCAAAATCACCACCTACCGGGTAGGCGATGAGGTTTACGAGCTTACCACCCTGGATACGCTGCTTGACCTGCCGCCGGATCAACGCGCACGGGGTCGTGTAATGCCGCCGGTGTTGCTGGTACGGGAGGAGACTGGCGCGGTTCGCGCCGTGCTGGTGCAGGAAATCCTGGACAGCCGCGATCTGGTGGTCAAGAACCTGGGTCAGTACATTTCCCGGCTCAACGGCATCGTGGGCGCTACCATCCTGGGCGATGGCAGCGTCGCGCCGGTGTTGGATCTGCCGGAACTCCTGCGCGCCCCGGTGGTCCGCCAGCCTGTACGGACCATCGCCCGGGTGGTGGCGCCGGCCGCCCCCACTCCTCGCCGCCCTTGCGTGCTGGCAGTGGACGATTCGTTGAGCGCCCGTCGCTCGCTGGCGCAGTTCGCGCAGGATGCCGGCTTCGAGGTGCGCACCGCCCGCGATGGCCTGGAGGCGATTGAGATCATCAAGGGCAAGCGCCCCGACCTCGTGCTGGCCGATCTGGAGATGCCGCGCATGAACGGTCTGGAATTGACCGCGCATTTACGCGCCAATCAAGCAACCCGCGATTTGCCCGTCATCATGATCACCTCACGCTCCACCGAGAAGCATCGGCGCGAGGCGGAAACGACTGGAGTCAACATCTACCTGACCAAGCCGTTCATGGAGGATGAACTGCTCGGCCATATCCACCAACTGTTGCGGCCGGCATGAACGGGCAAGCTCAACCGGCCTTGGTCCAGTTGCGGGAGACCCCGGCGTTCGCGGTATTGACCCTGGACGGGTATAAATGGCTCCTGCCGCAAGCGGAAATCCAGTCGCTGGAGTCGATCCTGGATATCGACCGCGAAGTGCGGGTTCCGCATAGCGTCGGCGCCGTGGCATTCACTGACCAATGGTGGCCGGTGTACTGCCTGTCTGGTGAATTGCAGATTCTGCCGCATCTGCCGGACAGTCGCCGGGTCTGCCCGTTGCTGGATAATAGCGCCGATCGCTTCGGTCTGGTCTGCGACAGCGTCGAAACGCTGGCGGAAGCGCCCCGACTGCTGGCCTTGCCGGCCTGCATGGTATTGCCGGATTCGCCGATTCAGGCGCTGGTCCTGCTGAACGACGGATTGGGTTGCGTCACCACTACCGAGCGCTTGGCGGCCCTGCTCGCCGCAGTCGTGGAGAACGACGATGGCTGAAAGCACCGCCTGGGTGTTGGCCTTGGATGGTCAACTGCTCGCCGCCGTGGGCGAGCGCGAGATGGTACATGTGATCGAAACGCCGATCTTGCTGGATGTCCCGTGTAGTCCGCCCTACTGCCGGCAGGTATTGGTCTGGAACAACACCGTGCTGCCGGCGATGGACTTGGCGGCCTGGCTGCGAGAGCAGCCAGCGCAACGCCAACAGACGCTGGCTGGGGTATTCGCCTATCAGGCGTGGCCAGGAGCGGACCCTGAATATGGCGCGCTGTTGCTGGCTGGCATCCCGGCGCAGACCCCCGTCACCGACGACCAAGCCTGCGCACTGCCGAAACAACCGGACAGATGGCGAACCTTGGCCATTTCCTGTTTCAAGCAGGGTGATCGGCCGATTCCTATTCTGGATTTGCCGCATATCTTCACCGGTGGGTTACTTTGAAACTCAAATTAAAACCGGGGATCATCTCCCTGTATTTATAACCTAAAATTAACATTAATTAATAAAATCAATAAATTATAATGTATCAAAATTAAAAATTCCCTTGGATGAACCTCCAACCCGCCCAACCTCCACAGAAACCGTCGAAGAACCATAAAAAATGTTATAACCTATTATTTTAGTTATATTTTATCATCAAGCAAGATGTCTAAAGAGCCGAGGAATTGTCGAAGGTGAAATGTAATACCACTGCCTGCCGCGCAGCCAAGGTTGTGGCCCATGGGCCGGAACGGTGCGAACGGTGTGAAGGATCGAAAAAATGAACATCCCTTCTCAATCCCTGCCTTTGGGCGGTCAGGTCGCATTGATCACCGGCGGCGGCCGGGGCATCGGCGCGGCAACCGCCGAGGCGCTGGCGCGCAAGGGCGCGCGGGTGATTATCGCCAGCCGCACCGAAACGGAACTCACCGCCACCGTTGCCGAGCTGCAGGCCGCCGGATTGGATGCGACCTCGATCGTGCTGGATGTCGCCGACGAGGCGGCGGTAGAGGCAGCCTTTGCGCACATCACCGCCGAACAGGGTCGGCTGGATATTCTGGTCAACAACGCCGCCATTCTGCTGAGCGGCCCGTTCGCGGACACGGCGATGGCCGACTGGGACCGACTGCTGGCGGTCAATCTGCGGGGGGCCGTGTTGTGCGCGCGGCAGGCGTTCCGGTTGATGCGCGAGCGTGGCGGGGCCATCGTCAACGTATCGTCGCTGGGCGGCGTGCCGGGCACGGAGAAATTCCCCGGTTACGCCGCCTACACCGTTAGCAAGTTCGCCCTGACCGGCCTGACCGAGGCGTTGGCCGCCGAGGGCAGGGTGCATCATATCCGGGTCAACGCGGTCGCGCCGGGCGCGGTGGACACCGCCATGCTGCGTCAGGCCGCACCGCATTTGCGCACCTGCACCACCCCCGCCGACGTGGCCAAGGTCATCGCCTTCCTCTGCGATGCAACCGAATCGGGCTGCATGACCGGCGCGACCCTGGCGATCAACAGCAACCTGTGAATTCCTATGAATCCCTATCTGTAGCGGACTGCAATCGAAAACAACCGGGACTGCAATCAGCGCCATTTTTGGACCACATTATTTGCAACTGTAATGGGGGTTCAGGTCTCGCGGATCTCGAAGGTGTGGGTGATTTGGGCGGTTTTGCCCAGCATGATCGAGGCCGAGCAGTACTTTTCCGCCGACAACTGGATAGCGCGTTCGACGTGCCTGGCGCTCAGGTTCTTGCCGGCCAGGATGAAATGTACCTGGATCGCGGTGAAGACCTTGGGATCGCTGTCCGCCCGCTGGGCTTCGAGTTGGACCTCGCAGCCGCGCAGGTCCTGCCGGGATTTCCGCAAGATGTCCACCACGTCGATCGCGGTGCAGCCGCCCATGCCCATCAGCAGCATTTCCATCGGCCGCGGCCCAAGGTTGTGACCGCCCAATTCCGGCGGGCCGTCCATGACCAAGGCGTGGCCGCTGGAGGATCGGGCGATATAGGTCATGCCTTCCAGCCAAGTGATGCGGGTTTTCATGGTTATTGTGCTCCCAGAGGCCAGTGTTTTCCCCGCCTTGGTTAAGGAGGGGTGGCGCGTAGCGCCGGGATGGTTTGATTTATCTCCCAAACAGTTCCGCCAGCTTCGCGCCGGGATCGGGGGCGCGCATGAACGCCTCGCCTACCAGAAAGGCGTGAACGCCATGTTCGCGCATTAGGGCCACGTCCGCCGGCGTGTGAATGCCGCTTTCGGTGACCACGGTATGGCCGGCGGGAATCCGGGGCAGCAGATCGAGGGTGGTTTCCAACCGGGTTTCAAAAGTGCGCAGGTTGCGGTTGTTGACGCCGATCAACGCCGCGCCGCTTGCCAGCGCCCGCTGCAACTCGGTGGCGTCGTGGACCTCGACCAGCACGTCCAGGTCCAGATCGGTCGCCAGCCGCATCAGGTCCAGCAGCACGGCGTCATCCAGCGCGGCGACGATCAGCAGGATGCAATCGGCCCCGATCAGCCGGGCTTCGTAGACCTGATACGGATCGATGATGAAATCCTTGCGCAGCACTGGAAGATCGCAAGCGCCCCGCGCTTCTTTGAGATAGTCCTCGCTACCCTGAAAAAAATCGCGGTCGGTCAGCACCGAAAGACCGGTCGCACCGGCAGCGGTGTAGCTCCGGGCGATGTCCGCCGGACGGAACGGGTCGCGCAACAGGCCCTTGCTGGGCGAGGCGCGCTTGATTTCAGCGATCACCGCTGGACGGCCCCGGGCAATGATTCGTTCCAGATGGCCCTGGAATGGCCGAGGTGGCGGCAGGTTTTGCACCCGCTGGCGCAGTTCAGACAAGCTTAGCCGCGCGCCGCGCTCGGCGATTTCCTCGCGCTTGCGGGCGAGGATTTTTTGCAGGATGTCGCTCATGATGCCAGTTGCTGGGTGCAACGCACGAATTCGTCCAGCTTGGCCCGCGCCGCGCCGCTGGCGATGGCTGCCCGCGCCAACTCGATGCCGCCGGTGATGGAGTCGGAAAGATTGGCGGCATACAGCGCCGCGCCAGCATTGAGCATCACGGTGTCGCGCTGGGGGCCGGGCTGGTTGTTCAGCGCCGCCAGCATCAGCATCTTGGACTGCTCGGCGGTTTCGACCTTGAGGGTGCGGTTCGACATCATGGCCAGCCCGAAATCCTCGGGGTGAATTTCGTATTCCAGAATCTCGCCATTTTTGAGTTCGCCGACCATCGTGGCCGCGCCCAGCGAGACTTCGTCCATACTGTCCTTGCCCCAGACCACCAGCACGTGGCGCGCGCCCAACTGCTGCATCACGCGCACCTGGATGCCGACCAGATCGGGGTGGAATACGCCCATGAGCTGGTTTGGCGCACCGGCCGGGTTGGTCAGTGGGCCGAGGATGTTGAAAATGGTGCGCACGCCCATCTCTCGTCGCACCGGAGCGACGTTCTTCATCGCCGAGTGAAAGTTCGGCGCGAACATGAAGCCGACGCCGACGGTTTCGATGCACTGGGCAACCTGTTCGGCGTTCAGATCGATCCGCGCGCCGAGCGCTTCGAGCACGTCAGCGCTGCCGGACTTGGAGGAGACACCCCGGTTGCCATGCTTGGCCACCCTGGCGCCAGCGGCGGCGAGCACGAACATGGCGGTGGTCGAGATGTTGAAGGTGTGAGAACTGTCGCCGCCGGTACCGACGATATCCACGAAGTGGTCGTGCGGCGGCGGCACGTGGACCTTGGTCGCCAGTTCGCGCATTACCGTGGCGGCGGCGGTGATTTCACCGATGGTTTCCTTTTTGACCCGTAGGCCGGTGAGGATGGCGGCGGTCATGACCGGCGAGAGTTCGCCATTCATGATCCGGCGCATCAGCGACAGCATTTCGTCGTAGAAGACTTCCCGGTGCTCGATGGTCCGTTGCAAGGCTTCCTGGGGGGTAATGGACATTGACGATCTCCGTGGCGACTCAGCGCTGGTCGAGGAAATTGTGGAGCAAGGCGTGGCCGTGCTCGGTCAGAATGGATTCGGGATGGAACTGCACGCCTTCGACGGGCAGGGTCTTGTGCCGGACGCCCATGATTTCGTCCAATTCGCCGCCCGGCGTCTCGGTCCAGGCCGTGACTTCCAGGCAATCCGGCACAGTGGCTTTCTCGATCACCAGCGAATGATAGCGCACCACGGTGAACGGATTGGGCAGACCGGCGAACACGCCGCGACCGTGGTGATGAACGGCGGAGGTTTTGCCGTGCATGACACAGTCGGCGCGGACGATGTGGCTGCCGAAGGCCTGGCCGATGCTTTGATGGCCCAGGCAGACGCCGAAGATCGGAATCTGGCCGGCAAACCGCCGGATGGCGGCCAGCGACACGCCGGCTTCGGTGGGCGTGCAAGGGCCGGGAGAAAGCACGATGCGCTCCGGCTGGAGTGCGGCGATTTCTTCCAGGGTGATTTGGTCGTTGCGGTGCACGCGCACGTCCTCGCCCAGTTCGCCCAAGTACTGCACCAGGTTGTAGGTGAAGGAATCGTAGTTATCGATCATGAGTAACATAATATTTAATATCCTTTTGATTATTTTGGATTATTTATTTAAAATACTTAAGCTTATCTTATATTTTACCACCAATTTACCCCCATTTTGATTTACCAGCCTGCTCCCATCTCAAGATTAGGAAGACACTTTGGGGTCAGAAGCACGTTCTAGCGCCACCATCGAGTGGAAAACGCCAGTAGTCTGAGGGGTATCGTAGCATTTTGAGATTCTACTCTGATCGCTCAGATGATGGTCAAAGTTCACCACTGAGCAGTGCAATCAATTGCACTGATGTTCAGTACCAGTGAAATTGGACAGCACCTGACTGGATTGCTGACTAATCCACGCTCCCCACGCTTCGTCCTTCCCGTTTAGCCGCAGCGAACAAGGAGCAAGCAGCTTGAGCAAGTGTTTCCGGTAGTGCTTTGAAAGCTTCAGGTACGCCTCCT
>JBDHRD010000129.1:0-9125 GCA_039807425.1 Candidatus Contendibacter sp.
CGGTCAGGCCGGTACCGGTAATGGTGGGAACAAAATCAATTAGTAGTTCGCCCAGGCAGATCGCTTCGGCCATGCGGATGCTCCTTTGGCAAGATTTAAGGAAGGCTGGGAATTGCTGCGAAACAACCCTAAATTTACCCCCAAACCTTTACATGCCCCAAACGGGAATTAGTCTTGAGCAAAGTGTAGTCTGGCTTCCCTGGAAAAACGGTTAGGCAATATCTCGGTGAAAAACATTTATGAATCACGCATCCGTGGTCGATGAAGTTGAACTTCAGGGGCTGCTCGATAGCTTGCTGCAAGGTCCCTTGCGCCGGATGGATCGCCTGGAGCAAATCCTCTTTCGCATTCGATACGAGCTATACATGCCGGATGTTCTGAGGCCGCTGGCGAAGCTGTACAGCGATCGCCCGGATTTTTTCGCGCATCTCGAAAACCTCCTCGGCATCGTGGCCCGGGCCTATGCTGGCCGGCCGGAGGAGTTGCGCCTGCTCGATCTGCGGCGGGCCAGCCAGCCCGACTGGTTCCAGCAGCCCGGTATGATCGGTTACGTCTGCTACGTCGATCGTTTCGCTAAAAACCTGGCGGGCATCAGGGATAAAATTCCGTACCTGAAGGAACTCGGCGTGACCTACCTGCATCTCATGCCCTTGCTTCAACCTCGCCCCGGCCCCAACGACGGCGGTTATGCCGTCATGGATTACCGCCAGGTCAACCCCGCTTACGGGACCATGGACGACCTGCGCGATCTGGCGACGGCGCTGCGTCACGAAGGCATCAGCCTGTGCGTTGATCTGGTATGCAACCACACCGCGAAAGAACATGAATGGGCGCGCAAGGCCGTCGCGGGTGATCCCGTCTACCAGGGTTACTACTACCTGTTCCCTGATCGGACGCTGCCCGATCAGTACGAAATGACCCTGCCAGAAGTGTTTCCAGACTTCGCCCCGGGCAATTTCACTTATTACGAGTCCTTTCAGCGCTGGGTCTGGACGACCTTCAATGAGTACCAGTGGGACCTGAATTACACCAATCCGATGGTTCTGGGCGGGATGCTGGACATCATGCTGTTCCTGGCCAACCAGGGTGTGGAGATCCTGCGGCTGGACGCAGTCGCCTTCATGTGGAAGCGGCTCAGGACCGACTGCCAGAACCAGCCCGAGGCGCACGCGATTTTGCAGACGTTCCGGGCGCTCACCCGGATCGCTGCGCCCGGCCTGCTGTTCAAGGCCGAGGCTATTGTTTCGCCGGACAAACTGCTGCCGTACCTGGGTCTGGGCGAGGCCACCGACAAGGAATGCGAGATCGCCTACCACAATTCCTTCATGGTGCTGCTATGGAGCAGCCTGGCCGAACGCAGCGTGGTGTTGATGACCCATGCCCTGCAGAACATGCCCGACACCCCGGTAGGCTGCGCCTGGCTGACCTATGTGCGCTGCCACGATGATATCGGCTGGGCGGTGCGCGACGAGGACGCCGCCGCCATCGGCCTGTCCGGCTTTCTGCACCGCGCCTTTCTCAGCGATTTCTATAGTGGACGGTTTCCCGGCGCCTTCGCCCGAGGCGTCACCTTTCAGCATAACCCCAAGACCGGCGACCGGCGGATCAGCGGCGCCCTGGCCTCCCTTGCCGGGTTGCAGGCCGCCCTGGAGCAACAGAACTGGCATGAAACGGACTTGGCGGCGCGTCGCATCCTGTTGTTGCACGCCATGATTCTGGCGTTCAACGGGATCCCGCTCGTTTATATGGGCGACGAACTGGGCCTGCTGAATGACAAGAGCTATCTCGACGATCCCAGTCTCGCGGACGACAATCGCTGGATTCACCGCCCCCGGATGAATTGGAACAAGGCCGAACAGCGGCACGATGGGGAGACCATCACTGCCCGGATTTTCCATGAGACCCGCAAGATGATTCGGGCCAGGAAGCATACCCTCAGCCTGCACGCCGAGGCCCGTTGCTACGCCGTCTGGACGCACAACGAGCATGTATTCGGACTGATCCGCGCCAGCGCTCGCGGGCGCCTGCTGGCGCTGGCCAACTTTACCGAACGCCGGCAGAGGGTTCCCCGCCACCGGATCCACGACATGGGTTTCAAAGGAGAACTCATCGATCGGCTGGAGGGAGAAACCCTCGATAGCTGGTCCGACCTGCAACTCGAACCTTACCAGGCCCTGTGGCTGGAGCAGGTTCCTGAAGCCTGACCGGCGCGATTTTAGGGCGGTGCGCTACAGCAAAGTGGGGTTTCCGGGGGGCGCGGCCGGGCGCGCCGTCATGGCGCGTAATACCGCCCACCCACCGGACCTCCGATCAGCCCCAATTGCTATTGATTTCAAACCCGAAAGTTTTTATTGCACGCGGTGCTAATGCGGTTTTTTACTGCTATGCTTTGGTAAGGTCACAACAAAAATTTGTATACATACAACACAATGGGGGAGTGATCATTCATGAAAAAAACGACCTTAAGCACCAGCATCGCATTGGCCCTGCTGACCGGCGCCACGGCTCATGCCGCGGACATGGACGCACTGCTGAAGCGGCTTGACGAGTTGGAACGGCGCATGGAGCAGGCTGAAAAGCGCGCCCAGCAAGCGGAATCCCAGGCCCAGCAGGCCGAAAGGCGGGCCCAGCAGGCCGAGGCCCAGGCCCGGCAGGCGGAAGCGAAAACTCTGCAGGGCCAAACCAAAACCAAGCAGGCCGAAATCCAGGCCAAGCAGGCTGAAATCCAGGCCCAACAGGCCGAAATCCAGGCCAAGCAGGCTGAAATCCAGGCTCGGGAAGTAGCCGCTCAGGAAGCCGCGAAGGCCAAGCCGACTGGGGGACCGGAGTTTACCTTTAAGGGCTACGCGCGGGCCGGTTTCTTGACCGACGAGGAGGGTAACGGTGTCAAGGGAGTGGGGCCCTACATGACGCCAGCGGGTAATCTCGGCGGTCCCATCGGACGCCTGGGGGTGGAGCCGGATAAATACGTCGAAGCGGTCTTCGACAGTAAGATCACCCACGAGAGCGGCGCCTACTCCAAATATCGGTTGATGATCGCCGATGGGGTGCTGACCAACAATGACTGGACCGCCGACGATAGCGATTTGAACGTCCGTCAGCTCTTTGCGGAACTCGGCAACCTGCCAAGCTTCGCCGGTTCCAGCACTTTCCAGGACGCGGTGTTGTGGGCCGGCAAACGGTTTGATCGCAACAACTTCGATATTCACTTCTTCGATTCGGACATCATCTTCCTGGCCGGCACCGGCGCTGGCATTTACGATGTCAAACCGACCGAAAACTGGTCGACCAACGTGACCTTGTATGCGCGTAATTTTGGCACCATCGAACCGACCAACGAGGAAGTCCAGAGTTACATCCTGACTGCCAATAACTATGTGGGTCCCTGGCAGTTCATGTTGTCTGGCATGTGGGCCGCCGATAACGCTGATCGCGAACCTATACCTGTCACCGACGCGGCGGAAAGCGGCGTTCATCTCATGCTGGGTTATAACCAGCCCAACTTTTACGGCTATTCCCAGGGTTTTTCCAAAACCGGGATTCTCTATGGTTACGGTTTGGGCGCCCAGGTTAAAACCCTCGGTGCCCAAGGTGACCTAACCAGTGATGCCCAGTCCGTGCGGGTCTACACCTTTGGCGTGACGCCCATTAACGACAGTTGGCGTATTGCGCCGGCGTTCATGGCGCAATACAGCCAGGATTACTATTACAAGGGAGATCAGTATACCTGGGCGTCTCTCAACGTCCGTCTCGAACAGCCTATCACTCAGAATTTCTTGATGGCCTACGAGGCTACCTATCAATACCAAGACCTCGACACGGGCGCCAACGTGCCTAATCTCCAGCCTAATATCAAGACACAAGCCAGCGGCAACGTCTTTAAGTTCACCTTGGCGCCAACCTTCAATATTGATACTTCCGCTGGTTTCTTTCAGCGACCGGCGCTTCGGGGTCTAATTACTTATATGACCTGGTCCGATGATCTTAACGGATTTAATTATGGCCAACCTCCGAATACAGATCCGCAAACGGGTGAAAACACCTTTGCTCTAACCGGTTGGACCGGGACGGATCACTGGCTGTTCGGCCTGCAAATGGAAACCTGGTTCTAAACCGATTGACGAGGGGAAAACGATGGGTAAATTCATTACGGCGCTAGTTGTGGCTGTCTTGGGCGCGGCCTTGGCCGGTTGCGGGTCTGCCATGCAGCAGACGGCCAACCAACAGGAAGAACTGCTGCTGGCGGCTGGCTTCGCCAAGAAGCCGGCCGATACCCCCGAAAAAATGGCGCGCTTGCGGCGATTGCCGCTCTACGAAGTGGCGGTGCGAAAAAAGGGCGACCAGCCGATTTATTACTATGCCGACCCCAATTATTCCGGGTCTATTTACCTCGGCAATGAGGCCAACTATCAGGCTTATCGCAAGCTGCTCATCGAGCGCAACATGCGCACTCCGCCCGTTGCCGTGACACCGGCGGACATGGAGGCCGAAGCAGAATGGGGAGTGTTGGGGTCGCGCTAGCCGGTATCCCCGACCACGTCTCGAGAGTTCTCCGAGACTGGATTATGGATGGCCAGGCTCGGAGATTTCACCAGCGAGCGTCTTTACCGTCACGGACGCTCTCATTTCGATGAGGTTGACGATGAGCAAATTCACCTTGGTGCCGATAGCGGCTGCCCTGAGCGTAACCTTGGCCGGCTGCGCCTCGCCTTACATGCGGCAACAACAGACCGCCCAACAGGAGGACCTGCTCGCTGCCGCCGGATTCAGCATGCACCCGGCTAATACCCCCGGCAAGCTGGCCCAGCTACAACAATTGCCGCCCTTCCAGGTGCGAATGCGGCTCAAGGATAACAAGCCGGTCTATTTCTATGCCGATCCTCAGTTCTGCCAATGCCTGTACACCGGTAATGAAACGAATTACCAGACCTATCGCCGGTTGGCCATCGAGCGCAACATCGCCAACGAGCAAATCGCGGCGGCGGAGATGAACCAGGATGTGGCGATGGAAATGTGGGGTCCGGTCTGGTGACGATAACCTGTGCTGATTAGAGTGTTTTCTCGGCGGCGACGACGCCGGCGTTGAACTGCGGTGGCTCAAACCCGGCCTTGGCCAGCAGGGCGGCCATGGCCTGATTATCCTCAAGATACAGCGCGACCAGGCGCCGGATTCCCCGCGCACGCGCCGCTTCAGTCAGCAGGCGCAACAGGGCGCTCGCCAGCCCGAGCCGCCGCCAGGCGGGATTGACCACGAAGGCGATTTCCGCGTGTTCCTGATCGGGCGCGCCTTCGTAGCGCGCGATACCAGCCGCCCGACCATCCTCGGCGAAGGCGACCAGGGCCAGCCGCCACTGGTAATCGACGTGAAGGAGGGCGTGCAGGCGCCGAGCATCCAGTTTGGGCTGCGGCGTGAAGAAACGTTGGTAAAGCGTCTCAGGGTCGGCCGCGCGCCACTCGCGTTCGAACGCCAGTTCGTCGGCGGGGATCACCGGCCGGACGAAAACCGACCGGCCGTCCCGCAAGATCAGGGTCTGTTCGAGTTCGGCCGGATACCCCGGAGGACGGGCGGCGTCGGATCGAGTTTCTCCGAACGGAGAGGGTGTTTCGTGTCCTTCATTCATGTGGCTTGCGTTCCTGTCGCGCCCGGTTCCTCTCCGGCGTGGCCTTAATCCGGCTTGCCAACCGCCAGCCAGTCCTGGAACGCCGCTTCCGTCCCAACATCGTAGCCGCACTCGCAGGATTTCAGATAGCGATGGTGCAACACGGCGCAGTAGGCCTGAATGGGGTCCCGTGGATTGGGCATCGCCCGCAACCGTTCCAACATCGGCTCGAAAACGCCGATTCGCCAGCGCACCGCGGCTGCTTCCTTGCCGGTGGCGGTGCTGGCGCCAGCCAGGCATTGATAATAGTGCAGGTCCGAGAGCACTTGTCGGGCTTGACGCTCCATGGCTTCGACGCCCGTCAGGCGGTGGAGCTTGGTGGAATGAAAATTCCGGCCACCGACTTTTACCTTCGTGCGTAACCGGCCACCGCCATCGGCCGGAATCAGGTCCACTTCGTCCACATCGAAGCCGAGTTCGTTAAGCCGTTCGATCTTTTCGGTAATCTTGAAACCTTCCTCCGGCGCGATCAGCATGGTTTCGGTGAGTTCCCGCCACAGGTTCCGGTAGCGTTCCGCGATGTCCTCGCCCAGCATCAGATCGGCGTCGTCGATGGCCAGACCGTGCGCGGCGGCGATGTCGGCCATGCCGCCAGCGACGTTCATGATCATGATCTCGAGATCCTCCTCGCGTTGGCCGTTGGACAGGGATTCACGCAACATCGAGGTTTCGGCGTCGACCATGCTCGGTTCGATGGCTTCGGCATCGTAGCGATAGAGGACGTTGGCCAGGGAGCAATCCCCCCAGAAACAGCCAGCCAGGTGTAATTCCACCAGCAGGCCGGCGAAGGCGTCGAGCATCTGTTCGCGGCGGGCGCCAAACCCGTGGTCCTGCAACAGTTCCTGATAGGAGAAGGTGTGCTCCAGATAGCGGGTGATGATGGCCGCCGAGCGTTCGGCGCCCGAATCGGGATACCGGTCTTCGACGATGCCGACCGGAATGGCGGCCGCCACATCCTTGGTTTCCAGCGCCCGCAATATCTCGTAGTCTTGGCGGGCGGCGGCGCAAGGTAATTCCTTGACGACATAGATCCCTTGCTCGTAGGCAACGAAACGGACTTCGTGTCGGGAAGGTCCACGAGGGAGATCAACAAAGCGTTCGCCGGGCCAGTCGACGATGGATTGCGTCCACGGCAAATCGAGGAAGTCCGGGTGCCCAGCCCGGACCTTGAGAGAAAACAGGGGGTTCATGTCCGCTGTTGTTTCCGTGCGGGGTCAGGCCGCCAGGATGGTTTCAATCGCCCGTAGTTCCTCCGCTTGGAACGCCGCTGTCTGGAGCGCGGCCACGGCGTCTTCAATCTGCCGCGCCCGGCTGGCCCCAATCAGAGCCGAGGTGACGCCAGTATGGCGCAGCACCCAGGCCAGGGCCATCTGGGCCATGGTTTGGCCCCGCCGCCGGGCGATTCCGTCGAGTTGCCGAACTTGATCAAGTTTCTTCGGCGTGATGTCGTCTGGCCGCAAAAAACCGTGCGCTTTCGCCGCTCGGGAATCGGCGGGCAGGCCGTTGAGGTATTTGTTGGTTAACAAGCCCTGGGCCAGCGGTGAAAACACAATGCAGCCGATGCCTTCCTCGGCGAGTACGTCCAGCAAACCCTGTTCGATCCAGCGGTCGAACAGGCTGTAGCGCGGCTGGTGAATCAGACACGGGGTTCCCCGTTCGCGCAGCAGCCGCGCGGCCTGGCGCGTCTGCTCCGGCGAGTAGGACGAAATGCCGACATAGAGCGCCTTGCCCTGACGGACCACCTGATCCAGCGCAACCATGGTTTCTTCCAGAGGCGTGTTGGGGTCGGGGCGGTGATGATAGAAGATATCGACATAATCCAATCCCATCCGCCGCAAACTTTGATCGAGGCTGGCCACCAGGTATTTGCGCGAACCCCACTCACCGTAGGGGCCGGGCCACATCAGGTAGCCGGCCTTGGTGGAGATGATCAGTTCGTCCCGGCAGCTCCCCAGTTCTTGCCGCAGGATGCGACCAAAGGTTTCCTCGGCCGATCCAGGCGGCGGTCCATAGTTGTTGGCCAGATCGAAGTGGGTGATGCCTAGATCAAAGGCGCGCAGGACCATATCCCGCGCGTTCGTGAAGGGGTCGACCCCTCCGAAATTGTGCCACAGCCCCAGGGAAATAGCGGGTAGCAGCAGACCGCTGCGCCCACAACGGTTGTAGGTCATGGCCTCGTAGCGGGTGCTGGATGGCGTTGCTGGCATGGCGTCCTCCGGTCAAGTTACAAGGTTGGGCCAGCGGCTACCGGCCGCCGCGGAATTTGACCAGCCGCAATTGGTTTTGGAGCAAGTTCAGACGGTCCGCCGCTGTGGTTCGGCCTTGCAGCACGTCATGCACGGCATCCCAGAAGTAGGTCGTCACCGCCATGTAGTTGTCGCCAGTCTGGGCGGCGGGCCGGGCCACCGCGTTTTCCAGGATGGGCCGCAGTTTGGCGAAAAACGGGGTGGCCACCCGCACCTCGGAATCTTCATACAGGCGCATGATGGTCGGCGGGTAGGAACCGGCGATGGCGCGCTGTTTCTGGACGGCTTCGCTGGTCAGATAGCGCACCAGATCAGCCGCCTCCTTGGGGTTCCTGGAGTACTTGGAGACAGCGAGTTGCCAGCCGCCCAGAGTGCTGGCGGCTACGCCCTTCATTCCACCCCGGGGCAGTGGCGCCACCTCGACCTTGCCGGCCACCGGACTGTCCTTGGCGTTGAGCAAGGCCCAGGCGTAAGGCCAGTTGCGCATGAACACGGCGTTGCCAAGTTGGAACACCTGGCGCGCGTCTTCCTCGTTGAAGGCAATCACGCGCGGCGGCGCGGCCGTGTCGATCCAGCTCGCTGCCCGGGCAATCGCCATGACGGCCTGGGGATTGTTGATCGTGATGGCGCCATCCGCGCCGATCACCGTGCCGCCACCGTAGGCGGCGATCCACTCCAGGGCGTTGCAAGTCAGCCCTTCGTAGGCCGCGCCCTGAAACACGTAACCCCAGAGTTCCGCATGGCCGGCCTTGCGCTCCTGGGTTTGGATATACAGCCCCGTGTCCACCAGTTCCGACCAGTCCTGGGGCACCGGCAGTCCGTATTTCTCCAGTAGATCCTTGCGGTAATACAGCACGCCCACGTCGGTGAACCAGGGCATGCCCACCAGCCGGCCATCCACCGTGTTATTGGCCACGATAGCGGGGAAATGGCCCTGAATCGCTTCCGGCGGGATGTATTGCTTCAAATCGACGAAATGCTTGGCCAGCAGCCCCGGCCAGATGACGTCGATCTGGTAGACGTCGATGCGGCTGTCACTGTTGCCAAGATCGACCAGGTATTTGAAGTAGCGCTCGTTAGTCTTTTGCGGAGGGGTGGTCACCGTGACGTGGTGGCCAGTTTGCTGGGTCCAGGCGTTGGTGGCCTGCTCGCAGAATTCCCGCTCCTGGCCGACCGCGCCGCAGGAAATCGTCACGTCCACCGCCGAGGCGGAGAGCGA
>JBDHRD010000130.1:0-9084 GCA_039807425.1 Candidatus Contendibacter sp.
CTCAGGAAACCGAGCGGACTGCGCGTCAGGGCGACGCTGGCGATATAGCCGAACGTCGCCAGGGCCGCGACCCAGGCGGCGGCGCGAACCGGCTTGGTCGGCCCGCGCTTGAGCGCGATGCTCCCGAGAATGATGTAGACGATCAGCGCCAGGACCTTGGCGGTGAGCCAGCCATCGACGAAAGGGTATTGCTGGAGGATCAGGGTCAACCCGATGGCGCTGGCCAGCAGCACGGTATCGATGAGATGCGGGACGATCCGGACCCAGCGCCGCTGAAGCTGAGGCGAATCCACCAGCATCCACAACCCGCGCAGCGCGAACAGAGCCAAACTGAGGGTCACGGCGGTCAGATGCAGGTGTCTGAGCGCGAGGTAGCTGGACATGCCTTATAACTCCTTGGCCATCACCAGGGCATCTTCCCGCCCACTGGCCGATGGATAGTAACCGAGCCGCAGGCCAACCTCGCAGAACCCAGCCGAGGCGTAGAGTTGTGCGGCACGGGTGTTAGAGAGACGGACTTCGAGAAAAATCGTTTGAACCCGTTCCGAACGCGCCCAGGCCACCAAGTGATCGAGCATCCGCCGGGCTAGTCCGCGCCTTTGCAATTCCGGGCGCACGCAGAGATTGAGAATATGAGCCTCGCCGACCGCCGCCGACATCACCGCGTAGGACTGGATGAAGCCGTGGGGGGTTTCCATGACTCGACAGTAATAGCCGGCCCGGAGGCAGTCGCGCAGGATGCCATCGGTCCAGGCGAACTCGTAGGCCCGCCGCTCGATAGCGAGCACTTCCTTTAAATCGGCGTACAGCATGGGCCGAAACCGGCCGATACCGGGTTCCCACAGGGCGCTCATGCTTCGACGGGATTCCGGGCCGGCCCGGGCGGTTCGGCGGCCAGCGCTCGCCGCGCCAGGCGCAAGTCGTCCCAAGCCTTGCGTTTCTCGCGCGGCGAGCGCAGCAGGTAGGCGGGGTGATAGGTCACCACCACCGGGATGCGCGCTGGCCCGAAGCGATGGATCTGGCCGCGCAGCTTGCCGATGGGGGTGTCGGTGCCCAGCAGGTTCTGGGCGGCGATCCGGCCCACCGCGAGGATGAGACGGGGTCGGATCAGCGCGATTTGCCGGTTCAGGAACGGCCGGCATTGCGCGGCCTCGTCCGGGGCAGGATCACGGTTTTCCGGTGGGCGGCATTTCAGGATATTCGCCACGAAGGCCCGCTCGCGGTTTTGGCCAACCGCCAGCAGCATCGGGTCGAGCAGCTTGCCCGCCCGCCCAACGAAAGGTTCGCCGAGCCGGTCTTCGTCGGCGCCTGGGGCCTCGCCGATCACCAGCCACTCCGCCCGGCGGTTGCCGACCCCAAAAACCGTTTGCGTCCGGGTGGCGCACAGTCCGCAGGCGGTGCATTCGCGCACCGCCGCCGTCAGTTCCTCCCAGTCCATTTGGCCAATGGCGGCCGCCCGGCGGTTCGGAGCGGCGGGGGAAAAGTCGGCGGCATCGTTCCCGGCCAGCGGTTTTCGGTCGTCGTCCAAGGGTGGCGTCCAGTCGTCGAGGGGCAAGAGTTCGGGTTCTTCTTCATCCATCGTGCAAGCCGACACAAGGCGATCTTGAGTATTCCCCTCCTTGGCCAAGGAGGGGTGGCGCACAGCGTCGGGGTGGTTCAGGCCTTCTGATGAATGGCTCTCGACCGCCCCTCCCGCCAACGGCCGGCGTGGCAACCACAACGAGATGCCGAGCGCTTGCAGATACGCGCGTTTGTCGATCATCAGCAACATTTTTAGGTTAACTCTTTGTTCTAGCTAGACCAGTTTTTAGGGTATGCGATTTTTTACCCGTAGGAGCCCCCGCTTTTTTCAATGCTTGACCGTGCCAGCCACCCCGGTGGCTGTCCGGGTTTGCGGCATCGGCGCGGTTAAATTCAGTGGGGCGGGTCGGTCAGCTCCAGCCGGCGTTCGATACGTTCCACGCGGCGCTTGATATCCTCTATCTCGGACTTGCCCGAATAAACGGCGGTGGTCAGCGCCCCGACTTGCTGGCCTAGCATGGCGATTTGTACGCTGTTCCCCGTGACTTCTCGCTTGAGTTCAGCGAGATCAGCGCGGATGTGGCGCAAGTGTTCCAAGGTTACGCTGGCCAGTTCGTCGGCGGTCATGGCGGTTCCTCAAATCAATTTTGCCAAGCGGGCGAGAATGCCCACGATCAGCGTCGTTTGCAGGATGCCCACGCCGACGACCCAGCGGATGAGTTCCGCCTTGGTTTCGGCGATGTCCTTCTTGAGTTCTGCCCGCAGCAGTTCGATGTCCCGCTTCACGTCGGAACGTAGCGATTCAATATCCCGCTGGGTGGCTAAATCAGTAGCGCCAGATTTGAGCACGTCGGCCAGGGCGACAGCTTGGGCCTCGGCCTGCTTTTCCTCAATCCCGGCTTCCCGCAGCGTCTTGACATAGGCTAGGGTGTCAAAGGTGATGGTGGTCATGGACTCCTATGCGGCGGTCATCGTGTGGCGTGGCTGGCGTCGCTGCTCTTCTACCCAGCGGTCAAGATCGACGCGGCGGTAGTAAACCTTTCGCCCCATTTCGATGTAGGGCGGGCCTTTCCCGGCTTTCCGCCAGCGGTGAAGGGTGATTGCCGACATGCGTAGCGATTCTGCCGCTTCCTCTGTGTTCAACAGGATTGAGTTCATAGTCATGGTTCCGCTTGAAGTGTTGCTGGAATCATACCATAAATGATAACAGAATGTAGGTTGACGGCGTTAGGAAATAGGGTGGTGATTATTCATGATAATCGTGCTTATCAAGACTGAGAGGCTGTGAAAAAACCCTACCAGAATGTAGCCCGGTATAAAATGTTTGCCGACCTATTTCCCCCGCCGAGGTTGCGGTTGTGATGCTGGAAGAAAGTCAGACACCCCCAATGCCGGCCCTGCCCCGCTTCCGGTGTACGGACCGCGAACGCGAAGACCCGCCGCCGAGCCGGTGCAATACGCGACCGCCCTGCGCGCCTTGGCCGAGGGCAATTCGTTGCGGGCGACCGCGCGGATCAGCGGGGTGGACAAGGACCCGGTTTGCGCCTGGCTGGATCGGGGTGCCCGGCAGGGCCGGGCGGTCATCCTGGCGTTGTGGCGCAACTTGCCGACTACGGAGTGCCAACTGGAGGAATTGTGGAGCTTGATCCATCCCAACCAAAAAAAACCTGCCCGGTGCGAAAGCGTACCTCGACACGGATGGAGATACATGGGTGTGGTTGGCATTGGCGCCGGTCTGGCGCCTGGTGGTGGGTTTTGTGATCGGCCACCGTGACCAGGTCCAGGCCGAGCGGTTGGTAGAGCGCGTGGCGTGGGTGACGGATGACACCATCCCCGTTTTCACCAGCGATCAATGGCCCGCTTCCCCCAGGCCTTGTTGAAGATTGATGGGGAATGGTGCTGTCCACCCCGTCGCCGGACGCGTGGGCCTCCTCCCAGCCCCCGCCGGCGGCTGTGGGCCGACCTGCGGTATGCCCGGGTGATATGGATTCGGTCTACTCTTTCTCGAATCCGCTGCCCGGTTCGAACTTCAGCGCCCGCGCATTCTCCGTCACCGTCCGCACCACGTGATCCGGCGCGCCATCGGGAACTTCAGCGGCAACTTCCAGTGTTACCGACACCTTCCCTCCGACCAGGCCGACGAGGTGAGAAATGACCTCCTCGGCGATCTTGCCGGCATCGCGCCCGACGCGGTTGGCGTCGAGGCTGACGGAACCATGGAAGCGCTTCGGCCTGGGACCGCCTAACGGCTGTGGTGTTTCAACGGTTGGCGGCTGTGGCTGGCCCAGAGCCGGCCCGGTTGGCGCTGCGGGGCTGCCGGTTGATGCGGCGCGCTCGGTGTCCATCTGCCGGCTCGCCACCTCCGGCTTCACCACCAGGCCGGTGGAATGCGGGTCGGAAAGATTCACCATCGTGCCGCCGCGCAGTCCCTTGTAACGTCCAGCCGTCTCGTCGAAGCTGTCGGCGTAGCCATAGCTGTCTCGCCACCAAGTGAGCAGGTTCACGCCGTCGCTGATGGCGTGCAGCAGCACCCCGCTGTCCTTGAGGCGCGGCAGGTACAGATAGCGCGCAAAATCCTCCACCAACTGCTTGACCGTGACGTGCTCGCCACGCCACAAAGGAATCCTGTCGAGTTCCATTCTGAGCCGTGTCGGCGCGAAGCTAGTGAGGCAAAGCTCGTCGGTCCGCAGTTTCTTGCTGGCCCGAACGGCCAGGGCATCCGACCCCGTCAGCCGTAACGCCTCCCAGGTGACCGGGACCTCCGGCGTGTGTTGCACGGGCGCCAGCAGCCATTGATAAGTCTCGGGCAGGCGCGCCGTCGCCGCGCCGTCGGCCGACGCCATCTGCTGCTCGACCTGTTTCTTCTGGTGCGTCGTCAGGCCCAGTTGCGCCTCATCGGCCAGAATCGACTGCCAGGCGAGGTACTTGCGCGCGGCCTCGTCGAGGTCTTGCAGACGGGTCTTGTCCGCCGCCAGGAAAACCAGTGTGTTGCGATAGAGGCGCGGCGTATTGCCGCGATTTTCGAGAATCGCCTTGGCTGCCGCCTCGGCCGCATTGCCGGCTTCCTTGCTGTAGGGATGCGCGGCGCCGAGCACCACCAGACGAGTATCCAGATCGTCGGGGATGTCCGCGCCGGATTGCGGCATCGCATGGATGCGCCGGAAATCGCCGGCATTGGCGAGGCTCTTCTTGAGCCGCCGTTCCAGTTCCGCCACCGCCTTGTCCGGTTCGCGCTTCAACTGTTCGGCGCGGTCCTCGGCGAGCTTGGTCACCGTCGGCTGTATCGAATACCAGTAATGCGGGCCGTCGGTGTAGAGATAGGTGGCCGCGCTCGCCATCCGGCGCAGCGCATCGCCGAACACCGCGGGCGATTCACCGGGCATCACACAGCCCAGCTTCACCCGCCGATCTTCGATGCCCTGGCGCGCCGCCGCCGTGGTGGGCGCCGACCCCATGTAGATCGCCCGCGCCACGCGCCGGCAGGCCGAGGACTTGCCGAGGTTGGGCAGTTCGCTGTCGAGCTTGAGCGGCAGCGAGTTGGGGCCATCGACATCCTTTTCGATCACCGGCACCCAGTTGTCCGACAGGTAGCGTGTCAGTTCCGACTGCACGCGCGCATCATCGATGGCCACGTTGGCCGGCAGAATCAGCGGATTGCGGTCGCCCTTTTCCCACAGGCTGTGGATCACCGCCGCCATCAGGCGCAGCACGCCGCGCGTGCGCTGGAATTTCACCAGCGTGCTCCAGTCGGTGTAGAGCCGGTCGAAGATTTCCGGGTGGATGGGGTAGGCGGCCTTGATGCGCTGCTCGTAGTCGGCGTCGCGTGTTTCGCGCGGAAACTCGGCCTGGTTAGCGCGGTAAAAGTCCGCAAAGGCCCGCGCTACCACGTCGCGCTGCTTGAACTGCCCGGGGTCGTCGAGTGGCCGGAACAGGCGGCGGCGCACGATCTCGAAGCCTTCCTCGGCGCTGGCCGGGCGCCAGGACGATTCCACCCGGCCCACCACGTTGCGCAGCCGGTCCAGCGCCTCGCGCCCGCGCGTTCCGCCCACCTCCACGTCGTCCGCCTGGGTGTGCGGCGAACCCGACGTATCGGAAGCTGGCAGGCTGATGACCAGCAGGCAGTTCTTCGCCAGCTTGGCCGACTCGGTCAGCACCTGCGCGAAGCTGAATTGGGTCTCGAAACCGCCCGCCGGCAGGTCGCTCTGGTCGTGCAACTGCCGCGCGTAGGCCACCCATTCGTCCACCAGAATCAGGCACGGGCCGTACTCGTTGAATAGCTCGCGCAGCACGTCGCCGGGGCTGGTGGCCTTTTCGTCATCCGCCGCCACGCGGGCGTAAGCCTTCTTGCCGCCCAACTGCCAGGCCAGCTCGCCCCACAGCGTGCGCACCACCGTGCCGTCGGCCTTGACCGAGGGGTTGCCGGGCGAAATTTTGTTGCCCACCAGCACCACGCGCCGCGCCGTCGGCACCGTATCGAGGCCGGCCGCCGCCAGGATGGTATCCACGCCGGCCAGTTCCGTCGGCTTGACGCCGGAGAACAGGTGATACAGCGCCAGCATCGAGTGCGTCTTGCCGCCGCCGAAGTTGGTCTGCAACTGCACCACGGGATCGCCGCCCCCGGTCGTCAGCCGCCGCACCGCCTTGGTCAGCATGTCCTTCAGGCTCTCGGTCAGGTAGGTGCGGCGATAGAACTCCACCGGATCGCGGTATTCCGGCGTGCCTTCGTTCAAATGCACCTGCCACAAGTCAGCAGCGAATTCTGCCTGCTGGTAGCGGCCGCTCGCCACGTCGTCGTGCGGCATCACCACCTCGCGCCAGGGTTTGAGGCTACCGGTCACGCTGGTTTCGATGGCGGTTGTCTTGCGCTTTTCGCCGCGCGCCTGCTCGTCGAACTTCACGCGCAACAGCTCCATCTTCGCCTTTTCCACGTCGTCGGCCTGCGGCGCGGAAACCGCCGTCAGCAGGCGCCCGGCGGAATCGAGGGCACGATAGGCATCGTCGCTGGAGAAGGGTTCCTGGTGCGCCCACTTGTTGCGCCAATCCCGTATTTCCGATACCAGGCTGCGCTCGGAAAAGCCCAGCGTCTTCCTAAACGCCTCGTTCCAGGTATCCCACATCAGCTTGAGCAGCGCTGAGGCATCCCACTCCTCGATTGGCTTCTTGCCGAGGATCGGGTCTTCAGCGTAGCTGCGCACCTTGTCCAGCGAGATGCTGTTGGCCTCGATGGCGGCCCTGACCTCGCGGCCGACGAACGGGCCGAGTCCTGCTTTCAGCAGATCGAGTGCTTTGCCGACGCGTTCGTGGTTGGTGATCGCCATGGTTGATTATTCCTGTTTGAACATGTCTTCAGTACCGGTAGGCGTAGCGCGAGGTGTTTCTCGCGCCAGCCGCACGATCTCCGGCCAGCTTTGCACCAGGGCGTTGTAGGCTATCGCCTCGGTGGCGCGCTTCTTGCGCTCGCACAGGGTGTAGAGGCGGTAGCACAGCTCGCGGGCGGTGTCGGCCTTCGATCCGAGCTGGGCGACGATCCGCGCCGCCGCGCCTTCGCCGCCGGCTTCGAGCACGCGCACCAGGTGGTGCACCATCTCCCACACCGTCAGGCGCGGGTCGCTGGTCGGGTCCCAGTCGGTCGGCAGCTCGGCGGGTTTCAGCAGGCGCACCTTGCCCTTGCCGGCGACGATGAGTCCGGCCTCGACCAGCCCGCCCACCGTCGTGTTCTTAGCCTTGGAAAGCTGCTCGGCGACGCCGAACTCGCCCTCGGCAAAGCCCACCTGCTCGAACCAGGCCAGCGCCCAGCGCGTGTCGGCGTCGAAATCGCCCTCCTGCTCGGCGAGCACCTCGTCCAGCGTCTGGTTGATCAGTGCGAGCGCCTGGCGCACGGAAAGCGGATTGCCCGAGGCGTCGAGTACCCTGGTGTAGCGCGTATAGACCGCCATGCCGGGGCCGATGGCCGCCTGCGCCAGGTCCACCGGCGCGATGTTGCCGGCCTGCAAATGCGCCAGCGCGGCGGGCAGTTCGGTTTTCAGCGCGTTGAGGAACTCGCGGCGGGTGGCGGTAGGGGCGTTGGCCGATTGCTTCCGGCAGACCAGGACGATGCTGGAGGCGAGTGCGTTGGTGCCGGAGCCGATCATGCGGTTGCCCAGTTCCGTGCGCATCGGCCAGGTGCCAGTGATGGCAAAACCGGCCTCGATGACGGCGGCGAGAAAGGTATCCCAGCCGGTGCTGGCTGGGAGCGCGGACGTCCCGTCCGCTTGCGGGCCGGAGGCCCGCGCTCCCAGGGTTGCCGCTTGCTTGTAGGCGTAGTAGATGGTCACCGGGAAGGCCGGGTGCGCCTGCTCGGCCAGTCGGTGCATGGCCTGGGTCATGCCATCAAGGAAGAAGGTTTCGGCCTTCTCCTTGCTGCCGTGGCGGTAGGGCGTGGCGACCAGCTCCTCGGCCTTGGGCACGGCCATCGTGGCGAACAACTCGGGAAAAACCGGGCGCAGCGCACGGCGCAGCCAGACATAGAAGAAATCGGAAAGGTCAGCGTAGCCGATGTTGTCGTAGTAGGGGGGATCAGTCGAGACAACCTTGCCAATGCTGGCGGATTGGTTCTGAGCATCCGATTGTGCGGCAACCCCCACATTCCTTGCTGGTGTGATTTCAAGTGCCTTCCATGACCAATCAACCATTGCCATCCAATTACCCGAAGACTCGCACATGGGATTGGCTTCCGCATAGTCCCAAACCATCGGAATAGCTTGCCGACCAAAGGTGTTTCGGATCAACTCCTTGCTTGAATGCCATGAACAAATCGTTGACCAATAGTCGCTGCACTTGTCCACCGCAAACGCCAAATACACCCCCACCGCCTCCGCATACGCCGTCGCGCCTGTGCCGCCATCGCGCAGTGGGATGTCGTCGCCGTGGGCGCGCTGGGTGCGCGGGCCTCCGGCCCGCCCATCTTCCCCACCACTCCAAGGCCATTCCTCGGCCGATGTGCAAAGTCCCGCTTTCACAGGGTTCTGCTGGATGTAGCGCCGCACCGCAACGAGATGCCTCTCATCGCGAATGAAGCGATCGAAGTAGTCCGGCATCCAAAACGCGCCGTCGCGGCCGATCAGGCGATTGGCTTCCCTTGCGGTGAACGTCTTCCACGACCGCACGATATTCGACAGTGCGTGCCCCTTGCATGTCTCGATCAATACATGCACGTGGTTGGGCATCACGCACCATTCGAGCAACCGGTAGCGTTTCCCGTCGAAATGCAGCAAAGCGTCTTGCACCAGTTCGGCGATGCGCGGGTCGCGAAGCCAGCAGACGCCGTGGCCTGCGTCCTCGTAGGTGGCAATGCGCTCGCGCAAGGCGACGCAGCGCGGGTCATCAGGGTCGGTGCGTTCGGCAATGTCGAGTTCGTCGCGCCAAAGAACCAGCAGATCGGCGGGCACGCTGTCGTGGAGGCGAAAGGTGATGCTCTGGATGAGACCGGGTTGATCGAAGTGCGGATGGTAGCCGCGTGAGTGCCAGCCTGGGTGTGCGGACGTGCCGTTCGCTTCTTGCGGGCCGGAGGCCCGCGCACCCAGG
>JBDHRD010000131.1:0-8995 GCA_039807425.1 Candidatus Contendibacter sp.
GTCCATGAGATCGTGCCAGCGGCGCGCCAAATCGCTGCGGGTGGCGACCTTGATCACCGGCACCTGGGCCAGGCCGTAGGGCGTGCCGCGGCCGGTAGTGAAAACATGCAGATTCATACCGGCCGCCAGTTGCAGCGTGCCGCAGATAAAGTCGCTCGCCGGGGTGGCCGCGAAGATCAGCCCCTTTCGACCGTCGAGCTTTTCTCCAGGCGATAGGACACCGGCAATCGGCGCCGTGCCGGACTTGATGATCGAGCCCATCGCCTTTTCGACGATATTGGAAAGCCCGCCCTGCTTGTTGCCTGGAGTGGTGTTGGCGCTGCGATCGACCCGCCCCCGGTCCAGATAAGCGTCGTACCATGCCATCTCGCGGATCAGCGCGTCGGCCACCTCCGCGTTGGCGGCCCGCGCGGTGAGTTGGTCGATGCCGTCGCGCACCTCGGTGACTTCGGAGAACATCACCGTGGCGCCGGCGCGGACCAGCAGATCGGTGCAAAAGCCGACGGCCGGGTTGGCGGTGATGCCCGAAAAGGCGTCGCTGCCGCCGCATTGCACGCCCACCACCAAGTCCGAGGCCAGACAGGTTTCGCGCCGGCGAGCGTTGAGTCGTTCCAGGTGGAGCTCGGCGCTGGCCATGATCGAAGCGATCATGGCCATGAAGCCGACATGATGGTCGTCTTGCAGGCACACCACATCCAGTCCGGCGTTCTGGCTCCCGTCGGTCGCGCTACGCTGGTCGATGATCGGGATCGTGCCCGGCGGCAGCAGGCGCCGCGGTTGCAGCTTCTCGCAGCCGAGACTCACGACCATGACCTCGCCGCCGAAGTTGGGGTTGAGGCTGATGTTGCGCAGCGTGCGGATCGGCACGATGGCGTCCGGCGCGTCGATGGCCACACCACAGCCGTAGGTATGCTCCAGCCCCACCACATCATCGACATGAGGATATTTCGGTAGCAATTCCCGCTTGATGCGCTCGACCGCGAACTCGACCACACCTGCCACGCACTGCACGGTGGTGGTGATCGCCAGGATATTGCGCGTGCCGACCGAACCGTCCGGGTTGCGGTAGCCTTCGAAGGTATAGCCTTCGAGGGGTGGCTGCGGCGCCGGTTGCCGGGTGGCGATGGGTAGATCGTCAAGCGCGCGCGCCTCGGGCATTCGCAACAGTTGCTCGTGCACCCAATCGCCAGCGGCGATATCTTTGAGCGCGTAACCGATGGGGACGTTATAACGGCGTACCGGTGCGTCGGCCGGTATATCAACCAGTGCGACTTTATGGCCCTGCGGTACGTGTTCATTAAGCGCCAAACCGCATGGAAAATGCGTTCCTGTCGGTAGACCGTCCGTGTTGACTACAACAGCCACGTTGTCGTTCGGATACATCTGGATATAAAGCGGTTCGTTCATGGCGAAGAGTTCCTGACGATGAGGAATCGAGCAACCCCGTCACGGCGGACGTGGGTTGCCATCATGGGTTGGGACTGGGCTTCACGGACGATAGCCGGTTTCATCCACTGGATCGGGCCGTTTCGCTGACCAGGATGGCCCGAAAGTCGTTGACGTTGGTCAGAGTCGGCCCGGTGATCACCGAATCGCCCAGCGCCTCGAAAAAACCGTGACCGTCGTTGTCAGCCAAACGGTCCCGGGGTTTGATGCCTTGGCTCCAGGCGCGCGCCAGGGTGTCGGGCGCAAGGTAGGCCCCGGCGATGTCTTCCTGACCATCTACCCCGTCGGTGTCACCGGCCAAGGCATGAATCCCAGGCTGGCCGTTCAGGGCGATGCCGAACGCGAGCAGGAACTCGACGTTGCGCCCGCCGCGCCCCCGTCCGCGCACCGTCACCGTGGTTTCACCGCCGGAGAGCAGCACGCAGGGCGGGGAGAACGGTTGGCCGCGCGAAGCTGCCTGCCGGGCAATGCCAGCCATGACGGTCCCCACGTCGCGGGCTTCCCCTTCGAGGCTGTCGCCCAGAATGTGGGCGGTGATACCCGCCTTTGCCGCCACGGCGGCGGCGGCTTCCAACGCCATCTGCGGGGTCGCGATGAGGTGGGTCTCGATACTGGCCAGACGCGGGTCGCCCGGCTTGACCGTCTCGCCCTTGCCGCTTTCCAGCAGCGCCCTTGCCGCTGGTGGTGGGTCAATTCGGTAGCGGTCGAGAATCGCCAGGGCGTCGGCGCAGGTGGTGGGATCGGGCACGGTCGGCCCGGAAGCGATGTCCATCGGATCGTCGCCGGGCACGTCGGAGATGAGCAAAGTGATGACGCGAGCCGGATGGCAGGCTGCCGCCAGCCGGCCACCCTTGATCGCCGACAAATGACGGCGCACGCAATTCATCTCCGCGATCGTGGCGCCGCTGTGCAGCAGCGCCCGGTTGATCGCCTGCTTGTCCGCCAGGGTCAGCCCCTCGGCGGGCAACGGCAGCAGGGCCGAACCACCGCCGGAGATCAGGCACAGCACCACGTCATCCGGTCCGAGGCCACGGACCCGCTCCAGGAGGCGCCGGGCGGCGGCGAGACCGGCGGCGTCTGGCACCGGATGGGCGGCCTCGACGATCTCGATCCGCTGGCAGGGCACGGCGTAGCCGTAGCGGGTCACCACCAATCCCGACAGCTCGCCCGGCCAGTGCGCCTCCACCGCTTGCGCCATGGCCGCCGAGGCCTTGCCAGCCCCGATCACGAGCAGCCGGCCTTTGGGGGGTTCCGGCAAATAAGGCGGCACACAGAGGGCCGGTTGGGCGGCGGCGATGGCGGCCTCGAACATCTCCCGCAACAGCGTCTTGGCGTCGAGGGTCTTCAGCATGTCCATGACATCCTCACTCTTGGCGTGATCTCGAATGCTCGGGGGTCAGCCGGCGGCGGCAGATGCCGCCCGCCGGCGACCGGCGGTCTACTTCCCACCGATCTCGTGGTTGGCCATGATTTCCAGCGCCCGCACCAGCGCCGAGTGATCCCAGCCCGCACCGCCGTGGGCGGCGCAGGCGTTGAACAGCTCCTGCGCGGTGGCGGTGTTGGGCAGGCTCATCCCCAGCTGGCGGGCGTTGGCGAGCGCCAGGTTGAGGTCCTTCTGGTGCAGCTCGATGCGGAAGCCCGGCTCGAAAGTCCGGTTGATCATGCGCTCGCCATGCACCTCCAGAATCCTGGACGAAGCGAAGCCGCCCATCAGCGCCTGCCGTACCTTGGCCGGATCGGCGCCGGCCTTGGCGGCGAACAGCAGCGCCTCGCCGACCGCTTCGATGTTCAACGCGACGATGATCTGGTTGGCGACCTTGGTGGTCTGGCCGTCACCGTTGCCGCCGACGAGGGTGATATTCTTGCCCATCCGCTCGAACAGCGGCTTGACCCGCTCGAAGGCGGCCTGAGGACCGCCGACCATGATCGACAAAGTGCCCGCCTTCGCCCCGACTTCGCCGCCGGAGACCGGCGCGTCCAGATACTCGCAACCCAGCTCGTTGATGCGCTTGGCGAACACCTTGGTCTCGATGGGTGAAATGGAACTCATGTCCACCACGATCTTGCCCGGCGTCAGCCCGGCCGCCACGCCGTCGTCGCCAAACAGGGCGGCGGCGACGTGCGGGGTGTCGGGCACCATGGTGATGATGATGTCGGCCCGTTGCGCTACCTCGCGCCCACTGGCGCAGGCGATGCCGCCGGCGTCTACCAGACTTGGCGGCACGCTGGGCAGGCTGAACAGGGACAGCTCGTGTCCCGCCGCGATCAACCGCCCCGCCATCGGGGTCCCCATGATGCCCAAACCAATGAAGCCTACTTTACTCATGATGTTTGCTCCTCAATGCTTTCAGTAAGGCCGCGCCACGCGACGCGACCGGTTTGAAGAGGATTGCCCGGTGTCGCTGCTCAAATAGCCGCGTACTTGTCGCGCAGGGCCTGGGTCGCACTGCGGAATGCGCCTAGATCGCTGCCCACGGCGACGAAACTGGCGCCCATCTCAAAATAATGTCGCGCCTCGGCCTCGACCGGAGCCAGAATGCCGCTCGGTTTGCCGGCTGCCTTGGCGCGGGTAAAGATATGAGCGATGGCACCCTGCACCTCGGGGTGCGAGGAATCGCCCAAGTGGCCCATACCGGCGGCCAGATCGGAGGGACCGACGAAGATGCCGTCCACGCCCTTGACCCCGCAGATGGCGTCGATGGCGGCCATGGCCTTGCGGCTTTCGATCTGCACCATCACGGCGATGTTGTCGTTAATGACCTTCAAGTAGTCTGCCACCGTGCCGTACCGGTTGTTGCGCTGGGCGACCGACACCCCGCGCACGCCCTCGGGCGGATACCGGGTGGCGGCCACGGCGCGGGCGGCGTCCTCGGCGGATTCGACGAAGGGAATCAGGAAGTTGTAGAACCCGGCGTCCAACAGCCGCTTGATCACCACGGTGTCGTTCCACTGCGGGCGCACCACCGGCGCGCTCGGGCTGTCCTTCAAAGCCATGAGTTGGGGGATGAACGAGAGGACGTCGTTGGGCGAATGCTCGCCGTCCAGCAGCAGCCAGTCGAAACCGGCCAAACCGAGAATTTCGGTGGTGATCGGGCTGGCGAGCGAGCACCAGCAGCCGATCAGGCGCTTGCCTTCGATCAGATCGCGACGGAACTGGTTGGGAAAGGCGGAATAGGGTTGCGGTGTATTCATGGTGGTCAATCCTTCAGCGCACCAGGCAGGGGCGCTTGTGGTTAAAAGTCCAGCCCGGAATCAGGAATTGCATGGCCACGGCATCGTCGCGGGCGCCCAGCCCCATGTTCTGGTAGGCTCGGTGCGCCTTCTCCACCTCGGCCATGTCGATCTCGACGCCCAAACCCGGTTTGGCGGGCACGCGGATCAAGCCACCTTCGATCTTGAGCGGCTCCCTGGTCAGACGCTGGCCGTCCTGCCAGATCCAGTGGGTGTCGATGGCCGTCACCTTGCCGGGGGCAGCCGCGCCGACATGGACAAACATCGCCAGTGAAATATCGAAGTGGTTGTTGGAGTGCGACCCCCAGGTCAGGCCGAACATGTCGCACAGTTGAGCGACGCGCACCGAGCCCTGCAGGGTCCAGAAATGCGGGTCGGCCAGCGGAATATCGACCGATTGCAACTGGATCGAATGGGCCATTTGACGCCAGTCGGTGGCAATCATGTTGGTTGCGGTGGGCAGTCCCGTGGCGCGCCGGAATTCGGCCATCACCTCCCGGCCGGAGTAGCCCGCCTCGGCCCCACAAGGGTCTTCAGCGTAGGCCAGCACGCCATGCTGGTCCCGGCACAGGCGCACCGCCTCGGCCAGCGACCAGGCGCCGTTGGGGTCGAGGGTGATGCGCGCTTTCGGGAACCGCTCGGCGAGCGCGGCGACCGCTTCCATCTCCGCCTCCCCCGCCAGCACGCCGCCCTTGAGTTTGAAGTCGTTGAAACCGTAGCGGGCGTGGGTGGCTTCGGCCAGCCGGACGATGGCTTCCGGAGTGAGCGCTTCCTCGTTGCGCAGCCGGAACCAGGCATCATCGGCCTCGCGCTCGGCGCGGTAGTTCAGGGTGGTCTTGTTGCGATCCCCGATGTAGAACAGGTAGCCCAGAATCCCGACCGCCTCACGCTGCATGCCCTCGCCGAGCAGCGCCGCGACCGGCACGTTCATGAACTGGCCCAGCAGGTCGAGCAAGGCGGATTCGACGGCGGTGACGGCGTGGATGGTGGTGCGCAGGTCGAAGGTCTGCAAGCCGCGCCCGCCGACGTCGCGGTCGGCGAACTGGCGGCGCATGGCGTTCAGAATGTTGTTGTATTCCCCCAGCGTCTTGCCGATCACCAGGGGGCGGGCCTCTTCGAGGGTCTGGCGAATCTTCTCGCCGCCGGGGACTTCGCCCAGGCCGGTGTGGCCGGCGCTGTCCTGGAGGATGACGATGTTGCGGGTAAAGAAGGGGCCATGAGCGCCGCTGAGGTTGAGCAACATGCTGTCCTGGCCGGCGACGGGGATGACTTGCATTTCGGTGACGCGAGGCGTGCCGCTAATGGATGAAGTGGTCATGGGAGTGCTCCTGGGGCTGTGGAATGATCGAAAGAGCTGAATGGATTGGATCGCGGCGGGCGGATTCGGCGAATTCACCGCGCCGCGTCGATGGGGTCTATACCGCTGGCACGGCGGCGGTGGGCGCCGTCTGGATGGACTTCTTCAACACCACCCGCTTGATTTCACCGACGATGACCAGGTAGCAGAAGATGGCGCCCAGGGCGTTGGCCCCGACGAACAGCAGCGCCCCGTTGAAAGAGCCGGTGGCCTGGAGGATGTAGCCGATGATGATGGGCGTGGTGATGCCAGCGATGTTGCCGAAGGTGTTGAACAAACCACCGCTCAGGCCGCCCGCTTCCTTGGGCGAGGTATCGGACACCACAGCCCAGCCCAGCGCGCCGACGCCCTTGCCGAAGAACGCGAGCGCCATGATCGCCACCACCAGCATGTCGGCGTCGATGTAGTTGCAGAGGATCATGCTGGTCGCGCAGAGCATGCCGAGCACGATCGGAGTCTTGCGGGCCACGGAGAGCGAATAACCGGCCTTGAGCAGACGATCCGAAAAATAACCGCCGATTACACCGCCGAGAAATCCCGCCACCGCCGGCAAGGAAGCGACAAAGCCAGCCTTGAGGATCGTCATGTGCCGTTCCTGCACCAGATAGACCGGGAACCAGGTCAGGAAGAAATAGGTGAGCGTGGTAATACAGTACTGGCCGATGTAGACGCCCAGCAACATGCGATTGCCCAGCAATTCCTTGAGGCAGGCCAAGGTATCGATCTGCTTGGGCGCGACCTTGGCGCTGTCCATATCGACCAGCGCCCCACCAGCCTTGATGTAGTCGTATTCGCTCTGGCTAATGCGCGGATGGTCGTTCGGACCGTAGACCGTTTTCAGCCAGACGAAAGCCAACAGAATGCCCAAGCCGCCCATGAAGTAGAACACGCTCGGCCAACCATAGGTGTGCACCAGCCAACCCATCACCGGGGCGAACAGCACGGTGGCGAAATACTGCGCCGAGTTGAACAGCGCCGCCGCCAGCCCGCGCTCGGCGGTGGGGAACCAGGCGGACGTGATCCGGCTATTTCCCGGAAAGGAGGGCGCTTCGGCCGTACCCACCAGCAGGCGCAAGATAAACAGCGCGGCCACCGCCATCCCGCCCGTCAGAAAACCGACCGTGCCCTGCAGCAGCGTGAAGATCGACCAAAAAAAGATGCTGAAGAAATAGGTCATCTTCGAACCGAACCGGTCCAGCAGCCAGCCACCCGGCAGTTGCGCGATCACATACGACCAGGCAAAGGCCGAAAAAATGTAGCCCATCTGGACGGGAGTCATGCCGAGCGCCTTCGACACCTCTGGCCCGGCGATGGAAATCGTCGCGCGATCGGCGTAGTTGATTGTCGTGATCACGAACAGCATGAACAGGATGAGGTAGCGAGCACGGGTTTGCGGCGTCTCTGCCCCGGTAGTGCTTGGGTTTATAGCAGTATTCATCGGGTTTTCTCCTCAGGTCATCGCCTGCCACGGGTTGGGAAAGCAACGTTGCTTGGGAAGGCGTGGTCAGGTCGGCGCGGTGTTGAAGCACCCGGCGTCGGCGTGGCGGGGACTCTATCCCAGACTACAACGCGACACTTGTGATAAGTCATCAGTCATCATATGACTTGAATCGAAGTATAATGACTGCCATGATGCGTTGCAAGCTTTTTCATTCATTTTTTTCGGACCGACGTCATGGCGACTCCCCTTCCCTTCCCCCGCTCTCGCAAGCGTTCCGGCAATCTGGCGCAAACCGTCGCCGCTGACCTGACTCAGCGGATTCGCGGCGGTCAGCTTCGCCCCGGCGACAAGCTGCCGACCGAAACTGAACTGATCGAGGAACAAGGCGTCAGTCGCACCGTAGTGCGCGAGGCCCTCTCCCAACTCCAGGCGGCGGGTTTGGTGGAAACGCGCCACGGCGTCGGCACCTTCGTGCTGGCGACGCTCCCGGACCAGGCGCTCCCGCTCGATCCGGGCACGCTGGTCACGTTGCGCGACGTGATCGCGCTGCTGGAACTGCGAATCGGCCTGGAAACCGAGGCCGCCAGCCTGGCGGCCGCGCGCCGGACCGACGCGCAACTCCAGGCGATGCGCCAGGCGCTGGACGCCCTGCAGGCCGGCATCGACGCGGGAGGCGACACCGCAGCGGCCGATTTCCAGTTTCATCGGCAGATCGCTCAAGCCACCGACAACCGCTACATCGCGGACTTGTTCAACCAACTCGGCGCGGCGTTGATCCCCCGTACTCGCCTCGACACGCCACGGCTGGCGCCGGCGCGAGACGGGCAATACCTGCAACGAATCAACCACGAGCACGAGGATATCTACGCGGCTATCGCCCGCCAGGATGCGGACGCCGCCCGCGCCGCCATGCGGATGCATCTAACCAACAGCCGCGAGCGGTTGCGCCGGGCCGCCGCCACCGATGCGCCGTCGGGCTAGCCGCAAAAGCCATTCGTTTATATGATGACTGATGAGGTGATAATTGGGAGCGGTCGAGTACCCTCAAATTTTGAGACCCTGCTGAAGGTGCATTAACGATAAGTCCGCTATCCTATTAAAAAATGAAGTTGTAATATTTTGATGATCGCGCTCTGGCATCTCTGTGAAGCGCATCGCTCCATTCCAACCCTAAGCTGTCCAAAGGAGAATCCCCGCATGAAAACCCGTCTGATCACGCTCGCCGCCCTCGCCCTGTTCGGTCTGAATCTGTCGCCCGCCTGGGCCGGCAAGCTGGAGCAAATCAAGAAGGACGGGCTGCGGGTCTGTCTGGAACCCGCCTACATGCCGTTTGAAATGACCGACAAACGGGGGCAAATTGTCGGCTTCGACCCCGACCTCGCCGCGCTGATGGCCAAGGACCTGGGCGCCGCCAAGCTCGATCTGGTCAGCACCGCCTGGGACGGCATCATCCCGGCGCTGATCACCAACAAGTGCGACATCATCATGAGCGGCATGACCATCACCGACGAGCGCAAGCA
>JBDHRD010000132.1:0-8860 GCA_039807425.1 Candidatus Contendibacter sp.
AGTCGTTGCCCAGCTCGCTCATGGCGAACAGCGCCCGCCGATGCACCGGCTTGAGGCCATCGCGCACGTCCGGCAAGGCCCGGCCCACGATCACGCTCATGGCGTAATCGAGGTAGGACTGCCGCATCTCGTCTTCCAGATTGACCGGCAGGATCTCTTTAGCGATTTCAGTCATATGGGACTCTCGTCAGCGCCCGGCCTAGCCGCCAGGATGGCTGCGGGATGGCCGCGGGATGGTGAATTTTAACACAGCCGGGGGCGGGAATTTGGGCGGCCTCATGGCCATCTCTTTCAGGGCGTGTGTTGGAATCGGCGAGAAGGCGGAAATGGAGAACGCCGCGACGACGCCCTCAATGGTTCAGGCAATATTCAGGCGAAGAGTGTCTGAATAACGCCGTAATTACGGTTCATGCCCGGGCCGTTTTCCCTCAGGCTTAGCCATGGGCCAAGTGTGCTAAAATTTGCGGAAAGGCAAAAACCGGCAGTGACTACCCTATCGATCTCGAAGTCCTTAATGAGTGGAGAACCAGCATGACTGACCAAAACGACGAACAACAACATAACCCCGTTGAAGAACCGGTTACCCAAGAGCGGCGCGAGTTTCTGCGCAGCCTGGGCAAGTGGTCGCAGGCGGTGATCGGCGGCGTGGTGCTGGGCGGAGCGATGACGACCTCCCAGCAGGCTCGGGCAAGCTGGTACAACCGGGGCGGCGGCTGGCACAACCGGGGCGGCGGCTGGTACAACCGGGGCGGCGGCTGGGCCAACCGCAGTGGTGGCGGCTGGTTCAACCGGGGCGGCGGCTGGGCCAACCGGGGCGGCGGCTGGCACAACCGGAGTGGGAGTTGGGCCAACCGGGGCGGCGGCGGCTGGGCCAACCGCAGTGGCGGCTGGAACAATCGGGGTGGGAGTTGGGCCAACCGCGGCGGTGGTTCCGGGGGCAGTTGGGTCAACCGACGTTAACAGGGAGTTCCTGAATAATACCAATTCCCGGTAGATGGTGACTTTTACCGGGTAAGCTGGAATGAAGCCGTAGGATGTGATGAACGAAGAGAACCGCATCGATCACCAGCGATGCGGTTAATGCGGTTCGTCCCTCACCGCATCCTACGGATCACACATTCCAATAAAACCTATCGAGAACCGGTATTAAGGTTATACCGAACCAGGCTTGGCCTCCCCCTTTGAAAGGGGGGAACGGCCATACTCCTAGAACGAACCGAACAGGGTGCCCAGGACAATCACGGCCACCAGCGCAACCATCGCGCCGACGATGCCGACCATCACGATATCAAAATAGCTTTTTTGGTGCGTGGAGCCGCAGACGGCTAGCAGCGTGACCACCGCGCCGTTGTGCGGCAGGCTGTCGAGAGTGCCGGCGCCGATCACCGCCACCCGGTGCAGTAGCGCGGGATCGATGCCCAGTGGTCCCGCCATTTGTAAATAGGTCGCCCCCAGCGCGTCGAGGGCGATGGTCATTCCGCCCGAAGCCGAACCGGTCAACGCCGAGAGGATGTTGGTGGACACGGCCAGGGAAACCAGCGGCCCGCCCTCGATCGACAGCACCCAGTCTTGCACCACATCGAACGCCGGCAAAGCGGCCACGACGGCGCCAAACCCCACCAGGCTGGCCACGCTCAACACCGGCAGGACCGAGGCGTTGGCTCCCGCGTCGACCGAATCGCGCAGCGCCGGCAATCGCTGGTAGTTAAGCGCAACCAGGACGAGGATGGCCGCGATCAGCGCCACGATCACCGCCCAGACCCCGCTGACCGCTGACAGTTCAACGCCTCCCCATTGCGCCTCGGCCAGAAAACTGGTGTCAATATTCGGCAGCACCCACATGGACATCAACAAATTGACGACGATCACCGTCACCAGGGGGAGGAAAGCCACCAGGATGTGGGGTCCCTGCTCGCTATGGTGGCCGCGATGCACCTCGGACGGATCGAACGCGCCGTCGGTCGTGGCCCGTTCGCGCACGAACTGATCTTCAGCCGCAGCGTCCGCCGCATTCTGGGCCGCCAGCGAGTCGCCATAGCCTTCGCCCTCGCGGCGGGCGGCGGCCTCGGCGCGGGCCAGCCACCACAGACCAAAACCCAGCATGATGATGGATGCGATGATGCCCAACCCCGGCGCGGCGAAGAGGTTGGTGCCAAAGAACGGCATCGGGATCGCGTTCTGAATCGAGGGCGTGCCCGGCAGGGCGGACATGGTGAAGGTCGAGGTGCCCAGGGCGATGGCGGCGGGCATGAGGCGATTGGGAATATCGGCGGCCCGAAACAGGGCCTGAGCCATCGGCCCGATCACGAAGAAGGCGACGAACAGGCTAACGCCGCCGTAAGTGACCAGCGCGCCTGCCAGCACGACCGCCAGCATGGCGCGACTTGGCCCCAGTCGCTCCGTCATAAAGCGGGCAATGGTCGAGACCGAACCGCTGTCGTCCATGAGTTTCCCGAACACCGCGCCCAGCAAAAACAGCGGAAAGAACTGGGCGAGAAACCCGCTCGCTGAATTCATAAAGGTCTTGGTCCAGTGCGCCAGCAGGGGTTCGCCCGCGGCCAATGCGGCGATCAAGGCCGCCACTGGGGCGAGGACGAGGATACTCCAGCCCCGGAAAGACAGCCATATGAGGGTCCCAAGGCCGAGCAGAATGCCGAGCAGTCCCATGACCATGGCTCAGATTCCTTCCAACAGTGCGTCGAGATCGAGCGTCGAGCGCACGCCCAGATCGGCCCCGTGAGTGTCCAAAAACACTTCGGCGGCACGGCGGCCCTTGTCGCGGAGCCGGCAAAAAAACTCCCACTCGGCCAGGACCTTCGAGGAGGAACTGAGTTGGGTCATTTCTTCGCTGGTGATCCGGTGGACGCGCATTTTGGCCCAGACCGCACCCTCGCAACGACCGAGGTCGGCCACCTGCCGCAGCAACGCCCCTGCACGCAACTCTTTAATCAAATTGGAGTTAAAGGCGATTTCGTTCAGTCGGTTGTGAATCTCGCGCGCGGTCTTGGGTGTCCCGGGGCGTTCGACCGGGTTGATCTGGATCAGAATCGTGTCTTCCGACGTGCATTCGCGGATCAGCGGCGCCATGGACGGGTTACCGGAGTAGCCGCCGTCCCAATAGGCTTCCCCGTCGATCTCCACCGCCTTGAACATCGTCGGCAGGCACGCCGAGGCGAGCAGGACGTCGGGGGTGAGATCGGCGTTGCGGAAGACGCGGCCGCGACCGGTGCGCACGTTGGTAGCGGTCACGAACAGGCGCATCGGCGCGCTGGCGACCCGGGCAAAGTCGATGCTTTCCTCCAGAATCGCGCGCAACGGATTCACGGAGCTGACCGCGCCCAGATCGTAAGGCGAAAAGACCCGCGAGGCGAGGTCCATGGCCAAATAGGCGGGGGAGTAATCGAGAGTCCACAGGCCGGTCAGAATTTCGAGGGGGCCACGGCGCAGGGGACTGAGCAGCGCGCCGTCAGAGACGCGCTTCCAGAACCTTTCGAGCGCCGCCCGGGCGCCCTCCGATCCGCCCGCCGCATAGCCGTCGGCCATCACTACGGCGTTCATGGCGCCAGCCGAAGTGCCGGAAATGCCATCGAAGCGCAGCCAGGGCGTCTCGAGCAGGCGATCCAGGACGCCCCAGGTAAACGCGCCGTGCGCGCCGCCGCCTTGCAGCGCCAAATCGACGAGGACGGTGCCGCGATGCGGCTGCGCCGCCGCAGAGGTATTGGTGGCCATATGATCTCCGAAGGCTAGGGAATTTGAACTTAAACAATCTGGAAACGATGCGTTGCAGCGCTTGCCCGCTTAACCCCTTAACTTTGGGGTCAAGCAAGCGCCTTGGCCTTGAGCCTGGCGAACTCCTCCGGGTTGATCGTGCCGGCGTCGAGCAACGCCTTGGCGTCGGCGATCTGGTCAGCCGGCGATTTTCCCGCCACTTCCCGGATGTAGGCGTCGGTGTCGGTCTTGGCCTGCCGTAGCGCCGCTCGCTGCCGCTCCGCCATGGTTCTGCCGCGGACCAGGATATAGAGGAGCGCGGTCAAGACCGGCAGGAAGATGAGACCCGCCAGCCAAAGGACTTTGGAGCCTCCGCCCAATTCGACGTCCCGGAACAGATCGACGACGATCTGAAACAGGACCATGAGGTAGGCTACGAAAAAGAAAGTCGAGGCGATCAGCCACAGGACATCCCAGAAATTGCTCAATGCATTTCTCCATTCAGTTCGGTCAGGATTCAGTTCGGTCGGGTTGCGGCAGGCACGCTACCAATGATTTCAAATTTTAAGCTAGTATTGCCCGCACGCAAAATCCGCCGAGGGTCCCCCATTGGAAAAAGTAGACACGTCCGTCTTGTTTGAAGCGGCCCACGCAACCCCCGGCGCGCGAGTAGCCGGGCTGTCCACGCTCGCGCTCCTCGCGTTGCTCGTCGCCTGCAAGCCCACCGAAGCTCCCGAACCCGAGCCTGTTCGCCCCGTTCGAGTGACCACCGTCGAGAGCCAGCAAGGTGGCGAAACGGTGAGTCTCACCGGGCAAGTCGAGGCGCAGGAGGAGGTGAGCCTGTCCTTTCGGGTCGGTGGGCGCATGATCGAGCGTTCCGTCAATGTGGGCGATCGGGTCAGGGCCGGCCAAGTGGTCGCCCGCCTGGAGTCGGAGACCCCACGCAACGCCCTGCGGTCGGCCCGCGCGGAACTCACCGCCGCCCGAGCGCGGCTGGTTGAGGCTCAAAATAACTTCGAGCGCCATCGGTCGCTACTGGACCGGGGGTTTATCACGCGCGCCATGTTCGATCAGGCGGAACAGGCCTATCGGACCGCTCGCGCCCAGGTGGATTCGGTGCAGGCGCAGGTGAATATCGCCGAGACCCAACTGGGCTATGCCAATCTGATCGCCGCTTCGAGCGGCACCGTGACTGCCCGCCGCGCCGAACCGGGCGAGGTCGTGGCCCCGGGCCAACCCATCATCCAGCTCGCCCGGGAAGGGGGTCGGGACGCCGTGTTCGACGTGCCCGCGCGCGTGATCCAGACCGCGCCGGCCGATGCCCAAATCGTGGTGACCCTGACCAGCGATCCGAAGGTGCGCGCCACGGGTCGAGTCCGGGAGGTCGCGCCCCAGGCCGATCCCGTGACCCGAACCTTCAAGATCCGGATCGGCCTGAACGATCCACCGGCGGCCATGCGGCTCGGCTCGACGGTGACGGGCAGCATCCAGCTCGGTGCCGGCGCCGGTATCGAGATCCCGGCCTCGGCCCTGACCGCGTCCGAGCAGCGCCCGGCGGTCTGGCTCCTTGATCCGGCCAACAATACCGTATCGCTGCGCAATATCGAGGTGCTGCGCTACGACCTGGCCCGGGTGGCGGTCGCGGAAGGACTGCAACCGGGCGACATCGTCGTGACCGCCGGGGTTCAGACCTTGCGTCCGGGCCAGCAGGTCCGGTTGCTCGGGGCGCAACCATGAACGGCTTCAATCTCTCCGAGTGGGCGATCCGCAACCGTTCGATCACTATTTTCATCATGCTCGTCGTCCTCGTCACGGGGGTCGCTTCTTTTTACCAGCTGGGCCGCGCCGAGGATCCGCCCTTCACCTTTCGTACCATGGTGGTGAGGGCGATTTGGCCGGGCGCCACTCTGGACGAGACGATCAGGCAGGTCACCGAGCGCCTCGAACGCACCCTGCAGGAAGTCCCGAATCTGGACAATCTGCGCAGCTTCTCGCGCGCCGGCGAGACCACCATCTTCGTGGACCTCAAGGGCAGCACCCAGGGCCAGGATGTCGCGGATACCTGGTATCAGGTCCGCAAGCGGGTGGCTGACATGCGCCATACCCTGCCGCAGGGGATCGTCGGTCCCTTCTTCAACGACGAATTCGGCGACACCTTCGGGATCATCTACGCCTTCACCGCCGAGGGCTTCACCCACCGGGAATTGCGCGACTACGTGGAAGCCGCCCGCTCGCAGCTCTTGCAGGTACCCGATGTCTCCAGAATCGATATCCTTGGCGCCCAGGACGAGGTGATCTACATCGACTTCTCGGTCGAGCGGCTCGCCGGTCTGGGGTTCGCCCCGGCCACCCTGATCGCGGCCTTGCAGGCGCAAAACATCGTCATCCCCGCAGGCGTGCTGCGTACCAGTGAAGAGACGATCGCACTGCGGGTTTCGGGCGCCTTCGCTTCCGAGCAGGACATCGCCAATGTCACCTTTGCCATCGGCGACCGCATGTTGCGGCTGAGCGATATCGCCGAGGTGCGGCGCGGCTTCACCGATCCGCCCCAGCCCCTGTTCCGGATCAATGGCACGCCGGCGATTGGCCTGGCCATCGCCATGCGCGAGGGCGGCGATACCCTGGCGCTCGGGCGCAACGTCGCGCGGACCATCCGGGAGATCGCGGCGGACCTGCCCATCGGCATCGAGGCCAAACTGGTGGCGGACCAGCCCCTGACAGTCGATCTGGCGATCAACGAGTTCACCACCTCACTGTGGCAGGCGATCGGCATTGTGCTGGTCGTCAGTTTCATCGCCCTGGGGGTACGGGCTGGCACCGTCGTGGCCGTGACCATCCCGCTCACGCTGGCCGTGGTGTTCCCCATGATGGACATGGCCGACATCGACCTCCAGCGCATCTCGCTCGGCGCCCTGATCATCGCGCTGGCCCTCATGGTCGACGACGCCATGACCACCATCGACGCCATGAGCCGACGCCTGGCGCTGGGTGATGACAAGGTGAGCGCCGGCATCTACGCCTATCGCCATCTCGCCTTCGCCATGTTGACCGGAACCCTGGTCACCATCGCCGGCTTCGTGCCCGTCGGCTTCGCGCAGAGTTCGGCCGGCGAGTACACCTTCTCGATCTTCGCCGTGGTCGGCATCGCGCTCCTGGCGTCCTGGTTCGTGGCGATGGTGTTTGCTCCCCTGATCGGCATGGTGCTGCTCCGGCCGCCGAAGGCCGATCAGGCCGACCAACCGAGCCGCGTGACCGAGCTTTATCGGGGATTCCTGACGCTGGCCATGCGGGCCCGCTGGGTCACCATCGCGGTGACGGTCGGGGCGTTCGTCGCCTCCCTGGTAGCGCTGGGTCAGGTGCCGCGCCAGTTCTTTCCCTCCTCGGACCGGCCCGAACTCCTGGTCGATCTCCGGCTGCCGCAGAATGCCTCGATCCATGCGACCGAACAGCTCGTCAATCGCTTTGAGCAGTTCCTGCGCGACGATCCCAACGTTGCCCCCGAGATCAAACGCTGGAGTACGTACATCGGCCAGGGCGCCATCCGCTTCTATCTGCCCCTCGATGTGCAGTTGGCCAATCCCTTCTTCGCCCAGGCGGTGATCGTGTCGAAGGACATTGAGGCCCGCGAACGCTTGCAGTCGCGGCTGGAACGCCTGCTGGCGGAGGAGTTTCCCCAGGTGGTCGGGCGCGTCTCGCCGCTCGAACTCGGGCCACCGGTCGGCTGGCCGTTGCAGTATCGCGTTCTTGGCCCGGACCCGGCCCGGCTGCGCGACATCGCCTTGCAACTGGGAGAGATCATGGCGAGCCATGGAGGGGCGTTCCGCGTCAATTTTGACTGGATGGAGCCAGAACGGGAGTTGCGCATCCTCATTGATCAGGAGCAGGTCCGTCTGCTCGGCCTGAGTTCCCAGGCGGTGGCCACGGCGCTCAGCACCAATATCTCGGGGAGGAGCATTACCCAGGTCCGCGACGACATTTATCTCATCAATGTGGTCGCGCGCGAGACCGGGGGACAAAATCTCTCGGTCGAGGCGCTGCGCACCCTGCCGGTGTCGATGCCGGACGGGCGGACCATCCCGCTCGCTCAGTTCGCGACCTTCGAATACGGTCAAGCCTACCCGGTGGTGTGGCGACGCGACCGGCTGCCCACCCTGACGGTCCAGGCGGATATGGCGCCGGGGATATTGCCCGAGTCGGTGGTCTCCGATCTGGCCGAACCCATCGCCGAATTGAACGCGAAGCTGCCAGCCGGCTACCGAATCGAGGTCGGAGGCTCGGTCGAGGAGAGCGCCCAGTCGCAAGCCTCGGTATTCGCCGTCGTTCCCCTGATGGTGCTGATCATGCTGACCCTGCTGATCTTCCAGCTCAAGAGCTTCTCACTCTTGTTCATCGTCCTGAGCCTGGTACCGTTGGGTCTGATCGGCGTGGTGGCCGCTCTGCTGGCATCCGGCAAGCCGCTCGGGTTCGTGGCCATCCTCGGCATCCTGGCGCTGGTCGGCATGATCGCGAAGAACGCGGTGATCCTGATCGACCAGATCGAGGCCGAACGGGCCGCGGGCAAGGAAATTTGGGATGCGGTCGTGGAAGCGAGCAGTTCACGGTTTCGGCCGATCATGCTAACCGCCCTATCGACCGTGCTCGGCATGATCCCGATCGCGCCGACCGTGTTCTGGGGCTCCATGGCCTACGCCATCATGGGCGGCCTGCTGGTGGCGTCATTGCTCACGCTGGTCTTCCTGCCGACGCTCTACGTCACCTGGTTCAGGGGACAACCGCCCGCTGCCACCAAGAATCCGACCGACGCTGCGCAAAACGCTCCAAGCTCTTGAGGTTAAACCGCAGTGACCTCGTCCGAAGCCGAGCAGAGGATCCTCAAACGGTCGATCGGGATCACGGTGGCCGTCGCCAGTTCCGGGATTCTGCTCGGTCTGTTATCGGGGTCGCTGTCGATCGTCTTTGACGGTCTGTTCTCCGTCATCGACACCGTCATTTTGATGCTGGCGCTGGCGGTAGCCCGGCTGGTTCAGCGCGAAGGGGACCGCCAGTTCCAGCATGGCTACTGGCACATCGAACCGATGGTGCTGGCGTTCAACGGCAGCGTGCTGATGTTCCTGTGCCTGTATGCGTTCATCAACGCGGTCGGCAGTTTTCT
>JBDHRD010000133.1:0-8818 GCA_039807425.1 Candidatus Contendibacter sp.
CCATCCAGAACCAGTTCCCCGGCAAGATGCTGGCCTACAACTGCTCGCCGTCCTTCAACTGGAAGAAGAACCTGGATGACGCCACCATCGCCAAGTTCCAGCGCGAGCTGGGCGCGATGGGCTATAAGTACCAGTTCATCACCCTGGCCGGCATTCACAACATGTGGTACCACATGTTCGATCTGGCGCAGGATTACGTGAAGCGCGGCATGTCCGCCTACGTCGAGAAAGTGCAGGAGCCCGAATTCGCCGCCCGCGACCGGGGCTACACCTTCGTCAGCCATCAACAGGAAGTCGGCACCGGCTACTTCGACGACGTGACCACCGTCATTCAGGGTGGCGTGTCGTCGGTGACCGCGCTGACCGGTTCCACGGAAGAAGAGCAGTTCCACTAAGCCTCGCCCCGCCGCCCAACCGGCGTGGGCGGGCGGCGTCAAGCGGTCGTGCGAACCCGGAGGGATGACCTCCGGGTTTTTGCTGTTGGAACCCGCTAAGATAATTCTTGCCACTTCTATAACAAACCACCCTCCAAGGAGCAGCCGTGAGCCTCAATCTACCTGCTGGCGTGCAAGTGAACGCCCCGCTTTCCCCCCGTTTCGACGAAATTCTGACTCATGACGCGCTGGCGCTCGTCGCTAAATTGCACCGGGCGTTCGAGCCGCGCCGTCAGGAACTGCTGAAGGCCCGCATCGCGCGTCAGGCCCGCATCGATGCCGGCGAGATGCCCGATTTCCTGCCGGAAACCAAGGCCATCCGCGAGGGCGACTGGAAAATCGCGCCGTTGCCCAAAGCGCTGGAGCGCCGCCGCACCGAAATCACCGGTCCGGTCGAGCGCAAGATGATCATCAACGCCTACAACTCCGGCGCGGATTCCTACATGACCGACTTCGAGGATTCCAACAGCCCCAACTGGTACAACCAGATTCAGGGCCAGGTGAATCTGGTGGACGCCATTCGCCGCAAGATCGGCTACGTCAACGAGGTGGGCAAGGAATACCAGCTCAACGACGAGATCGCCACGCTGCAAATCCGCCCACGCGGCTGGCATCTGGACGAGAAGCACGTGCTGATCGATGGCCAGCGCGTTTCCGGCGGCATCTTCGACTTCGGCCTGGTGTTCTTCCACAACGCCAAGGAGCAGATCGCCCGGGGCGCCGGCCCGTTCTACTACCTGCCGAAGATGGAGTCGCACCTCGAAGCGCGGCTGTGGAACGACATCTTTTGCATGGCGCAGGACGAACTCGGCGTCCCGCGCGGCACCATCAAGGCCACCGTGCTGATCGAAACCATCCTCGCTACCTTCGAGATGGAAGAGATTCTCTACGAACTGCGGGAGCACTCGGCTGGTCTGAACGCCGGACGCTGGGACTATATCTTTAGCTGCATCAAGAAGTTCAAGAAGAACAAAAACTTCTGTCTGGCCAATCGCGGTGCGATCACCATGGAAGTGCCGTTCATGCGCGCCTACGCGCTGCATCTGGTCAAGGTCTGCCACAAGCGCGGCGCGCCGGCCATGGGCGGTATGTCGGCGCTGATCCCGATCAAGGACGATCCGGTCGCCAATGAGAAGGCGCTGGCCGGCATCCGCCACGACAAGACCCGCGATGCCCAGGACGGCTTCGACGGCGGCTGGGTGGCGCATCCCGGCCTGGTGCCCATCGCCCACGAGGAGTTCGTCAAGGTGCTGGGCGACAAGCCGAACCAGTGGGAAAAGCAGCGCGATGAGGTGTTCGCCGCCAAGGACTTTCTCAACTTTCAGCCCGAGCAGCCCATCACCGAAACGGGCCTGCGCAACAACATCAACGTCGGCATTCACTATCTGGGGTCCTGGCTGGCCGGCAACGGCTGCGTGCCGATCCACAATCTGATGGAGGACGCCGCCACCGCCGAGATCTCCCGCTCGCAGGTGTGGCAGTGGGTGGTCAGCCCCAAGGGCAAGCTGGACGATGGCCGCAAGGTGACCGCCGAATTGGTCCATGCGATGATCCCCGAGGAACTGGCCAAGGTGAAGGCCACCGTGACCGCTCAGGGCGAGGACACCGCGACCTACGACCAGGCCGCCGGCATCTTCGAGAAGATGAGCGTGACCCCGGATTATCCCGAGTTCCTGACCCTGCCGCTGTACGAGGCGATGGATTGAACCGGCGATTGATCGGCTGAAGGAAAAGGCGGCCTTAGGCCGCCTTTTTCATGGTGGGCTTCCCAACAAGTGAACAAGCCAGCAGCGCTATTCCGATTCCCGCTTTACCGCACCTATCCGGGGAATTTTCTTTAACGGCTTGGCCGCCATGCGCTTGAGCGTTCGCGCGACGGGATCGATGCCGATGCCGACGTTTTCGAGCGCCGCCACGCCGAGAATCGGTTCCGCGTCTTCCGGGCCAAAAATGATCTGGACCACCGTTTTTGATCCCATGAACGAAACGAGGGCGAAACCATAGGGGTAGTCGAGAATTTCGCCGTCGGCGAATTGGTAAACATCTCGCCCTTCCACGGCGACGCCGGCCTGTTGCAGGGCGCTGGCGGGCGCGAGGCAGTCTATCGCCAAGGTATCGATCAGGAATTCCTTCTCGTAAGGTTTGCCAGAGCGCGCCAGATTTTCGACACGAACGGTGACGTGAATGGGACCCATGGCGCATCGCATGGAATTTTGGGAACCGGCCGTTTCCGTGGCAGGCGCTGGCGAGCCGGGCAAGCGCGTGGGTAGCAGGGTCGCGTCCATGCCGACGGTGGTATCGTCGTCAAGCAAAGGATCACCGATGTGGAGTTCCCTGGGTTTGACGGGTTCCAGGTTTTCGATCTTCCGGGTGAGAGCCGTCAGGTTGGTGCGGGCATCTTCGACCGCCTGCGTATCCCTTGAGTAGAATTTTTAATAGATATCAATAACTTTTTGATAGAGCCACGCTGCTTCGCCATACCGTTTTCTATGGTGGTATTCGAACGCGAGCTGAAGCAGCCCACTGGCCTTTTTGTAACCCTGTCCGAGTGGCGTCATGGTCATCAAGGTCCATTGAAAATGGAGCGGCCCGGCGTGGCCCCGCGGATATCCAGAACTTGGCCGGGCCACCTCGGTTTACGCCAAATACACCCGTTCCAGCGCCCCGCGCGAGACGTTGCCCTTGCCGTCCTCGGCTTCGATGTAATAGCGCACGTCGCCCGCGCCGACCGGCAGTTTGGTGGTGAAGTAATGTGCGGTGATGGCGGCGCCAGTCTGCGACGGATAGGGGCCATGATCCGTCATCGCAATGCGGTTTTCACCCGCAGCGGCGCGCAGCACCAGCGTCACCCTCTTCAAGCCGCTGATGTCGTGGACGAAGGTATGCACCGTGCCCTCGCGCGGCGCGTCGAGCAGACAGCCCTGACCCCAGCGCTTGCCACCCGGATTTTCCGGCGTGATCCACGGTGCGAAAATAGTCGGGCCGGTGCGGTCCTTGCCAGCGGCCAGCACGACATCCACCTGGTTTTTGACCAAGTCGTAACCGGCGTTGGCGGCGTTGGTGACCTGCTGATCCCAGAGGTGCTGGCCGGTCCAGTACCAATAGCAACTGGTCTCGGCGGTCAGCAGCAGGCGGCTGATGTCGTCCAGCCACGGCTTGCCGGGGTAGGCATCCTCCAGCGCGTGAACCACGTTTTGGAACGCCGTCAGCACCGCCCAGGAATTCAGGTCGGGCGAGTAGGGCTGGTCGTAGCGGCTGAACCACTTCATGAACTGCGGGTCGCCGTTGTCCGCGCCACTCCAGGATCCCGGCTCGATATGCGCGGCTTGAGCGGGATCGGGCGGGAAACGGTCCAGATAGTCGTGAACGCTGGTCAGCTCGAAACGCGGATCGCCCTGTAACCACTGCACCAGTTGCCCGGTATTGTGATTGTAATAGCTGTCCGCGCCACCGCCATGGTTGTCGCCGTCGGAGTGCAGGAGGAAGAACGGCGGATGCTTGGGGTCGAACGTGCCGGTATTAACGATCTGGTGGTAGACCTGACCCAGCACGTCGGGATATTGCAGCGCCCCGAAGCCACCGCGGGCATCCTCGTTGCCGATGTAGCGCTCCGCCGGGACCGCGATGATCTGGTGGACTTGACCGTCCGGGTCTTCGTATTGGACGTATTCAGGTCGTAGCAAGCTCGGCGAAATTTTCGACCCTGCCCAGATGTTGCGGAGTTGCAGCCAGTCGTTAACCGGCGGGTTGACCTGCTCGGCGGAATTCGGCGGCAGCATGCCCTCGTTGATGCCGGCGTAAGGATAATCCCGGCAGGCTCGGAAGCGGTGAATGGAATCGTAGATCACCGCCTTGACCCCGGCCTGATTCAGCGCCGGAATCATGCGGATGTGGAAAGCGGTTTCCGGCGGGAACATTACGCTGGACGCCTCGACGCCAAAGGCCGCGCGGATGACGCCGCGATGCCATTCCATCTGTTTGACGATGTCACGGTCGGGAATCAGCGCCATCAGCGGATGGAAGAAGCCGAAAGCCACGAAATCCACCCGGGGATGCCCGAGCACGGTCTTTTCCTGGGCGATGGCGCGCAACTCATGATTCCAGCCGCCGAAGCGGCCGCCGCACAAGCCATCGGCGGCGCAGCGGTCCAATTGTTCGATCAACGAACCGCTCCAACTGGTCGAAAGTCCGGCGTGGGGCAGGCCGCCACCGACGTACTGGCGCACGGCGGTCGGAATGAAATGGGTGTAGGGGCCGCCGCGCGCCCCGAAGATGGAATCCTTCTCGCCGTCCCAGTACAGCCGGTCGGTAGCGTTGTAGTAGGGCTGGTGCATGTGCTTGTGGATGCCAAAATACAGCTTGATCGGCGTATCGCCCGGCCCGGTCGCTACCTGGATGACCGGTGTTGCCTTGATGTTTGGCGTGAGCCGCAAGCGGCGGAATTCCTTGATCCAGTCGCCGCCACCGGCCTGGCGGATGTCGGCCTTGCGGCAACCCTCCGCTTGCACCTGGATATCGCCCGGCCACAGCAGGCCAGCGGGGATGACGGCAGCATAGGTATGCTCGCCGCCAGCGACGGTTTCCTTGAGCGCCTGGCCTTTGATCAGGTGCTGCCGGTCCGGCGCGTGCAGGATCACTTGCGGGAACGGGATTAACCCGTCGGCAACGAAGGTGATCGTAAACACCGGATTCTTGCCCGACTCGTCGCATTGCAGCGTTTCGGGCAGATCGAGTTGTAAAATACGGGTGAAAACATCAGTCATCGCACGACCTCGCTGGGTTTTTTGCCATTCGTCAGATTGAGTTTAATCTGGCTGACGCGAATTGCCTGCTCGAACCGTTTTGAGCGCGATGGCCGCATCTGCTAAACTCACCAAGCTTGACATATGGAGTAACCATTTGATTGTTTTTTGTTTTTAATCGCTTTTCCCGACCGGGGGACAACGAGTATGGCCAAGAGCGTGATATTCACCAAAATCGTGGCGACGCTGGGGCCGAAATCCCGCAATTCAGAAATCATCGAGGCGATGCTGCGGGCCGGCGTGGACGTGATCCGGCTGAACTTCTCCCACGGCAGCCACGAAGATCACGCCTTGTCCGTGCGCCTGGTGCGGGAAGTGGCGGAAAATTTGAACCGGCACATCGCCATTTTTCAGGATTTGCAAGGTCCCAAGATTCGCCTCGGCCAAGTGGATGGCAGTTTTCTGGAGGTGGCGGCGGGCGAAACCCTGGTGCTGACCACCGACGACCTGGTGGGTGGACTCTACGATGGCGTTAAAAAGATCGCTATCGATTATCCTGGTCTGCACGAGGAAGTCCGGGCCGGCGACCGGGTGCTGATCGACGACGGGCTGTTCGAACTGACCGTCGAGCGGATCGAGGGCCACGAGATTTTCACTCGAGTGGTCAACGGCGGTCCGCTCAAGCCGCGCAAGGGCGTCAACCTGCCCAACATCAAGCTGAAGATTTCGGCGATCACCGCCAAGGATCGCGCCGATTTGGCGTTCGCCTACGAACACAACCTGGACTACGTCGCGCTGTCGTTCGTGCGGGATGCCAACGATGTCAAGGAACTGATCGATGCCATGCTGACCACCCATGGTCGCAAGATTCCGATCATCGCCAAGATCGAGAAGCCGGAAGCCTTCCAGCACATCGAAGAGATCGTCGCGGTGGCCGACGCCATCATGGTGGCGCGCGGCGACCTGGGCGTGGAGACCTCGCCACAGGAGGTGCCGCTGATGCAGAAAACCATCATCCGCCAGTGCAACAACGCCGGCAAGCCGGTGATCACCGCGACGCAGATGCTGGAATCCATGATTAGCCATCCCCGTCCGACCCGCGCCGAAGCCAACGATGTCGCCAACGCCATTCTGGACGGGACCGACGCAGTGATGTTGTCGGCGGAGACCGCCGCCGGTCAGTATCCGGTCGAGGCGGTGCGGATGATGAACGACATCGCCCTGAGCGTCGAGGCCAGCGACATCTTCAAGGCGCTGATGCGCAAGAGCGTCCTGACTCAATCGGAACTGCTGGCCAACGCCTGCCTGCGGATCGAGGACGCCGTCCATTTCGCTACCATGGACCTGGCCGACAAGGTTTGCGCCAGCACTCTGGTCGGTTTCACCAACAGCGGGGCGAGCGTGCTGGGTCTGGCCAAGTTTCGGCCCATGGCGCCGCTGATCGCCTTTAGCCCGAAGTTGGGCACTCTGCGCAAGCTGGCGCTGGTCTGGGGGGTGACGCCGCTCCAACTGGGCGCTGTCGTCACCTCCGTAGACGATTTGTTGAGTTCCGCCACCGAATTCCTGCTCAACAAGAACATGGTGCAAGAGGGCGAGATCGTGGTGTTCAGCGCCGGAATCCCGGTTGGGGTGTCTGGCGGCACGAACATGATCAAGGTGGTGAAGGTCGAGCGGGCGGATTGAGGGCGGGGCGAGGCGGGAGTTGGCATCGTCCGCGTACCTCGCCTCGAACGGTTGAATTTCCTATCCCTTCCCTATCCCCGATCCAGGCCACGGAACAGAGATAGGGGGAGAGAGATATGAGGAGTCTACTTCTTCGTCAGCGCCCGGACGTTTGGAACATAAGTCGTCCCGCTGATTACCCAGCGTTGGAAAGCCCCTGAAGCGTTGCACCGTCCGTAACCGGTGGCGTTCCCCGTGCCAGCGAACGCGCCGACCCCCCAGCCTGGATACGCGCCCGCCACGGGAACAGGGTATCCCTTTCCGGCAGGATCCTGGAACCGGATCTCCACGGCGTACTTCTTATTCACAGTCAGCGGAATCGGGGTGGTCAACGGAACCGTGTAGTAACCGGGTTCCTGCCCGGCGCCGGTCTTGGTGGCGAGCAGACCGCCGACCGTGGCGGCGGTGGCGGTGCTGGTCACGGTACCCCAGACCTTGATCGTGTAGGGCATGTTCGTGAAGGGGCTGAAGAACTCCACTTGGGTCAGCTTCTCCCCGGCGTTTTTCGGGATGAAGACGTTAAGGCCATAGGCCACGTTTAGCCCGCAACCGACGTTGCTCATCCATCCCGGCTTGTCTTCCATGTAGAGATATTCCGTCGCGGAATAGGGTCGCCAGCCGACATAGTACATGCCGTCGCTGCCCACCTTGGCGGAGCCGTAGGTCAGCCAGAAATACCCGCCCATGGAGTTGAAGCTACCCCAACTGTTCTTAACCAGCCATGCACCCTTGCCGCCACCTGTGGGATGCGCCTTGTTGTCGTCCCAACCCACGATCAGCACTTCATGATTCACACTGCCCGTGTAGCCAGGCCAGTGGTAGATTGTATTGCTGTTGTACCAGTGGGTCCCGCCGGCAGACTGCGCGTAGTAGGCCGTGACGATCGGCCCCTTGGTGTAAATGGCGTTCTTCATCGCCGTCGCGTTGTCGCTGATCCAGCGGGCACCGGTAATTCTCCCGACCGGCAGGGGCCGCGTGGTATCCGCTTCCAGAGCCGGATTGTGGTATCCGGTTCCCACATACGGATCCTGGCTTTCGTTCAGGAAGCCCTTCTCGAGACGCCACGTCGCGGTCCTCTTGACGACATTGGTCAGGTAGGACAGGGCGACAAAGGTGTTTCCACCCTCGCACCGTTTCGAAAGCCAGGGAAGGTGCGCGGAGTTCATGTTCTCTTCCGAGAAATTATAACTGGGGTGGGTGGAAACCAGGATCTTGAGCCGCGACTCCAGGGAGCCGATGTTGCCGAACGCCCAACAAGCGCCGCAGGCAAGCTGGTTTTTGACCGGAGTTACGCCGTTGTGAGCCCGCCAGTCCCAAGCCGTTGGCAAGGCGGCCCCCAGCGGCGTCTCTCGCTGCGCCGCCGTCTCCTTGTCCCAGTCTGGGTTCAGGGCCTTCAGGTCCACCATGGGGGGGATGTACCCCAACCCATAGCCATCCACCGTCTCGCTTAAATACAAGCTCTGGTCCCTCTGGTCGAGATACGCTTTGAACTCCGGATTAAGGGGTGCCACCTGAGGCGCCACTCCCAATTCCTGGGCCACGACAATGCCGGCCATGCACGTCATTACTACAATTGCCGCTACAGACTTTTTCATAACGAAATCCTATATTTATCATTCAGTTAAGATATACGCCCGGTCACTGGCCAGCCACGATGCTCACCGATAGGCTGTTATGGGGAGCCACATTGACCTCCCAGTCCCGAGCGATTCGGATGATAAGATGAGTTTTTCCGCTACCGATCACCTCCATTTTGTAGACGATCCTGGCGTTGTCGCCGAACCTCGGAAAGGGTGAAGTTTTCTGTACGAGTTCTTCTCTCGATACCACACGAAGCACCGACACATTAGACTTGTCCATAAATAATTTTCCCACTATAAATCATTGTGTTATAATAGACACCAGTTTCTTGCTTCTTTT